>PBIX01000003.1 GCA_002720975.1 Planctomycetota bacterium
GCGGGCAGGCACCGGCCACGGTCGCTTTCACCCTTTTGGTCTGGAGGTGCTCGACTATGACCATCCGATTACGGCCACCATGCCCGACTTCGTCGATCACCCCGACGAGCTATATCACCGCCTGGTGCGTGTAGAGGGTTACGAGCGCACGGTTATCGGAGTCTCGCACTCAAGCAAGGAGAGCGGGGGCACAGGCAACGACGAGCCCATGATCATCGTGGGGGCCTTCGGTAAAGGCCGTTTCTTCCACACGCCTCTGGCCCACGTCTGGAGCGGACAGGAGCAAACGAAGGTGTCACATCATGATCCGCAGCTGCGCACGTTGATTGTGCGAGGCACGGAGTGGGCCGCCACGGGCGCGGTCACCGATGGCCTCGCGCAACCCAACCACCTTAGCTTGGAAGAGGCCCAGGCTGGCTGGCGCCTTCTTTTTGACGGCCAGTCCACCCGTGGGTGGCACCGCGCTGGCGGCGAGGGGTTCCCGGATAAGGGATGGACGATTCAGAGCGGGTGTCTGCGCAATACTTCCGGTGGTGGAGACCTTCTATCGGACGACACGTACAGGAACTTCGAGTTGGCCTTTGAATGGAAGGTGGCCCGGGGCACAAACAGCGGCGTGAAGTACCGGGTGCGGCGCGAGGGCAACTCCTTGCTCGGCCCCGAGTTCCAGATCCTCGACGACGCGGGTACCAATGAAGACGACAACCCCCTCTCTGCGGCGGGCTCCCTCTATGCCTTGACCGCGGCCCAGGACAAGCAGCTGCAGCATGCGGGCCAGTTCAACCAATCGCGCATCGTCTGCCGAGGCGAACACCTCGAACACTGGCTCAACGGTCAGCTGATTCTCAGCGCAGACGTCGGCAGCGAAGACTGGGCTGCCCGCCTGGCACGGAGCAAGTTCCGGTCCATACCCGAGTTTGCCAGTGAAAGACCCGGCCACATCTTGCTGCAAGATCACGGCGGCGAAGTCTGGTATCGCTCCATTCGGATACGCGACCTGGATCTGCAGGACAACTGGGAGTCGCTGCTGCAGGATGAGGGACTTGACGGTTGGACCGTGGCGGGGGGGGCTCGCTACGTGCGCGAGGGCAACACCATCATCGGTGACGTGAATGGTCGCCTCGGACGCAATTCATTTCTTGTCACCGATGAGATTTTTGCGGACTTCCAGTTTCAAGTGGAGGTGCGCATCGTCGAGCGTGGTAACTCGGGCATCCAATTTAGATCGCATTACCGCGAGAAAGACGGTGTGGTCTTTGGGTATCAGGCAGAGATCGACGAGAAGTCCCGTGCATGGTCGGGCGGTATTTTCGAAGAAGGCCGGCGAGGATGGCTGGACGATCTCAGGGACAATCCTGCTGGCCGGCAGGCATTCCGCATGGATGAGTGGAACCATTACTTCATCCAAGCCGAAGGCAATGACTTGCGCGTCTGGGTCAATGGCGTATCCACCGCCCACCTCGTGGATGACAAGCCCCTCCTGAAGGGCTTTTTGGGACTCCAGGTTCACGGAGGCAAGTCCGGTCGCTTCCACTGGAGGAACCCGCGGCTTCGGCGGCTGTAGTCCCGATCAGCGTAGCTTGAGCAGCTCCTCGGCCGTCCAGGCTTCGGCTCGTACGCCGCTCTCGTCCAGGATGCGCTCAACGGAGTCGGGTGCCACTGGATCTGCCCCGTGGCCCCACTCCCGGCGAATGTACGTGAGGATTGAGGCGATTTCCTCGGGGCTTCCCGCGAAGGCGGGCATCTCCATGTCCCACTGGGTGCCGTCCACTCGAATCGGTCCGTGCAGGCCGTGAGCCAGAATGAGCACAAGGCGTTTTTCGCTCCCAAAGACCCACTCCGAACCGCGTAAGGGGGGAGCCATCCCTGCCTGTCCTCGACCCGAGGCCTGATGGCAGGTGGAACAGAGATCGCGAAACACCAGAGCCCCGCGCGCGAATCGTCCTTGCTCCTCTGGAGTCATGGGCCGAATGACCAGATCCTCCGGGAGGCCTGGCTTGCCTGGCCAGCCGATGGCCTCCAAGGTCGCGGACCCTCCGCCGCCCAGCACGGCCGCCAAAGCGTCCAGACCCTTGGGCTCGGAGGTCACCATCACGGGTCGCAAGTCACCCTTGGGCCCCTTGGAGCGACCCGCCAGGAGTCCGGCACAGAGTGCTCGGGCGCGCCATCCTTGCGCCGCGCCCTGCTCTGACGACAAGCGTAGAAGAGCCTCGATGGGCCCCGCCGTTCCCTGGCGTACGACGCAGCGGGCCAGCTGTTTCAGCAGACCGGCTCGACCCGATTTCTCCTCTGCCCATTCCGGATCGGCCAGAAGTGTCGCGACAAAAGCGGCTTCGCGTGTGTAGAGACCACTGATGGCCGCCGTCTGTATCTCAGCGGTCGAACAGTCGGTCGTGAGGATGCGGGCTATGGCCTCATCCCCCACCGAGGTCTGTACGGCCCCCAGCGAGAGGACACATTGGTGGCGCAGGCGCGCATCGTCTGTCCGCAGGGCAAGCGCCTCCACGGCACCGACGATCTCCTTGCGCCCTGTAGACAGGTACTCTTCGCCCACGCGCACGGCCGCCGCCGCCACCCGTGGATCAGGGTCTGCGATAGCCGCAAGAATCAGGTCGCGGTCCACGGACCCGATCCCCGCCAGCGTCCAGAGCGCGTGCAACCGTCCGAGCGCATGGGGTGATTCCTGCGCCAAATCGATGAGCAGGTCCTCCACGAACGGGGCCTCTTCCCACTCCTCCACCAGGATGCGTTGGGCCGTGTCGCGCAGCCAGCCATTGGGAGACGCGAGAGCGGCGACGAGCTCGCTCCAACTCCACTGGGACAGATCACTGGCCTCGGGGGCCTCGTGGTCCTCATTCACAATGCGCCAGATGCGTCCCAATCCCAAGGGCTTGTCCAAGCCCCGCGCCAGGATCTGCTTGCGCAGGAACGTGGTGACGAAGAGGCGGTGTTGGAGAATCCCTCGGTACAGATCCACCAAGTACAGGCCTCCGTCGGGGCCCCCAAACGCATTCACAGGTCGGAACCGCTCATCCGTTGAAGCGATGAACTCACGCCCCTGGTAGGCCAACTTGGCGTCCAGCCCAAGACCTTCCTTGGACACCATGCGGTAGCGCTTGACGAGATTGCCGCAGGGTTCTGGGACAAAGGCATCGCCGTTGAAGCCCTCTCCCAGACCCGTGCCGCGGTAGATGTGAGGTCCGCAGGTGCCCGTCACGCGATTGAGGGTGAAGTCATCGCGCAGGGTCGCCGGGCGATACCCACGGTTCACGCCCGGGGTAATGCGCACCGGCCAGGTGGTGAAATCGTGAGCGAAGCGACGGTTCATCCCCGCCAGCTTGCCCAGGCTCGGGTTGCGCAGGCTGTAGGCTGAAGGGAACAGATCGCCGCGCAAGGGATCCGAGTTGCCATTGAACATGATGCGCCCGAGATCATCCTTGGTGATGCCCCATTGCCCGCCGCCGGTGGTCAGCCCACGCTCCCACCGACCAGCACGCAAGCGGTACTTGACACCTCCATTGGCGCAGCGATACCAGTTGTCAAGAGTGCGCTCGAAGCCATTGAGAGAGTGCTCCGGGCTGGCGATACCACCGTTGAAGGTGTCGATGACCTCGATGGAGTCTGCGGCGCCGTCACCGTCCTCATCGCGGCAGAACAACACCTGACCGGGCAGAATCACGAGCGCTCCATCCAGGCACGGGTGTACCGACCGGGGCAGGACAAGGTCCTTCATGAACTCCACACGCGCGTCCATTCGTCCATCGCCGTCTTCATCGCTGAGGATGGCGATCTTCCCGATCGGCTCGGCCTCCCCGGTTCCATCTACGTTGGGCATGTAGCCGAGCATCTCTACGACCCACAGTCGCCCGCGCTCGTCAAACTCCGCGGTTATGGGGTCGTTGATGAGCGGGTCCGCAGCGACGAGCTCCACCCGCAACCCGGGCGCCAGCGTGAAGGTCGCCAGCTCGTCCTCCGCAGAGAGTGCTGGCGCGGGTGGGACGACCAGATCGGCCGGCAGGTCGGGTTGCACCTCTCCCTTGGCATCACCGTTTTGAGCATGGGCCGGGATGGCGAGAACCAAACCCAGAACCACGAGGGCCCAGGCTTCATTCAGGCGTCCCCCCACGAAGCACGAGGGGTCCACTACCCTTCCTGTCCCACTCCTGCGCTGACCGGCGGAGCCTCGCCCGTCTGCGCGCTCTCCACGAAAGTCAGCCAGCCGTGACGATCGCTCTTGCGCCCATGCAGGATTCCGAAGTACTCGTCCTGCAGCTGCTTGGTGATTTTTCCGGGTTTGCCATCACCAAGAGTGTGCCGATCCACACTGCGTACAGGGGTGATCTCCGCGGCTGTGCCGGTCATGAACATCTCATCGCAGTTGTACATCATCTCCCGCACGATCCGGGTTTCTCGCACCTCAAGCCCCAACTCCTTGCACAGATCAATCACGTACCCGCGCGTGATGCCGGGCAGGATCGAGTCACCGAGCGCTGGGGTGAGCAGGGCTCCGTCTTTCACGAAGAATAGATTCTCGCCACTGCCCTCACTGACGTAGCCCGCTGTGTCGAGCACGATGCCTTCGGCATACCCGTGACGCTTGGCCTCCATGACGACCAGCATGGAGTTCACATAGTTGCCGGTGATCTTGGCCATGGCAGGATGGGTATCGGGTGCCATGCGCCTCCAGCTGGAAACGCCCACGTCGACACCATTCTCCACGCCATCCGTGCCGTGATACGCACCCCAGGGGAAGGAGGCAATGGCCAGCTCCACCGGGCAAGCGTCAGGCATCACGCCGATCTCGGCGTAACCGCGAAAAGCCAGGGGCCGGATGTAGCAGGATGTGTGGCCGTTGTTCTGGACCGTATCCCGGATTCCGGTGCGGACCTGCTCGGGTGTGAAGGGGAGGTCCATGTAGAGCACGCGGCACGAGTCAAAGAGCCGCTGAACGTGGGCGTCGAGCCCCACGATTGCTGCGCGACCATCTATCTCGTAAGCGCGCATTCCCTCGAACGCACCGCTGCCATAGTGCATCGCGTGACTGAGCACATGAACGTTCGCGTCCTTCCAGGGGATCAGCGAACCGTTGAACCAGATGGTCTTGGCTTCTTGCATAGGTATGGCCGGAGGGTGGAGTCGCACGAAAACTTCCGGGCTCCAACAGGCACAGCCCATTCTAGCTGGCCGGCCCTCAGGCCACCACAGAACACTGGACCCTGATATCCTCTTGGCCACGAGTTCGCCCCTGCACCCTCATTTGACCTCCATAAACGAGACAGATCCATGAGCAATAATATTGCAAACGCCCCGCATGGCATGAACCTGGTGGTTGAACTGGAAGGGGGAGGTGCCATCATCGGGCGCTTCGACGAATCCAACGGCTTCGAAGTCTTGATGCACGATGTAGATGTGTGGGAGGCCGGGCAAGAAGGAGACCGGGAGCATTGGGTGCGCGAGACAGCCACGTATGGGGTTGACGTCAAACAACGTGACTGCACCTTTCCCGCCAGCAACGTCCAGAGCTGGGTGCCGCTTGGCCAGGTCGAGAAGCTGAGCTAGACCGGGCGTTACTTGCTTGGGGGTTGGCGAACATACAGGTCGTGCTCAGCCAAGGCTCGAACTGAAACCCACACCAGTTTGTCTGCCACCCAGGTCGGGTAGTAAGCGAAATTGACTTCCCGCGACCCATACCAATCGATGAACCCCGGGTGGAAGCCCCAGCTCATGTTCGCACCGCCACCGATTCCGTTCTTGCTGTGTACCACAACGGAAGTGACGTCGGGGGACAGCTGGTCCACCAGACGATCGAGCCCCTGATCAAGGCCCTGATCGGCCAAGGCCTGGCGGATGGAAGGCGCCAGGTAGACCTGCTCTTCTGAACGCTGATGCAAGTCTGCGGCAAGCTCCTGCAGAGCCTGATCGGGCCAGACCTCCCCTATCGATCTGGCGGAGCCGATCAGCATGGAGCCATTCGTGAGATAGAGAACGCCGAGTAGCAGACCCGCGAGCCAGGCGCGTTTGTCTGCTGGAGACTTCTCGAGAAGCCACGCTCCGCCGCGCGCGGCGAGTATCGCCATGAAGGGCAGGAGTACGAGCAGGTTGCGCACGAGGAACACCCGGACGCTGGACATGTAGGCCAGGTGGGCGAGGGGCAGAAAGGTCAGCAGTGCCGCGCTCCAACGGTCCTCCGCCCACAACCTCCAAGCCCCCAGCAACGCGAGTAAGGCGAGCCCCATGGCCAGGAGGGGGTAATGTGACAGCCCCTGGAACCCCAGGTAGCGCAGGTTCAAGATCAGGTGCTCCCAGCCGGCGGCCACCGTGTACGGCCCGTGCCCGCCTTGGGTGTAGTGGGTCCGTTCGAATCTGACGTCTGCCCAGAACTTATCGGAGTCCAGCAGCACGCCGGGAGTCACGATTGTGAAGACCGCGGCAAATACAACCACAACCGCCAGGACCCACAGAGCCCCGCGGCGTAGGGCCTGTGCACTGATGCGGCCCCCCGCCAGGCCCGGGTGTAGGGCCGCCAAGGAGGCGGGGATCAACAGAAGCCCGCCCGGGTACTTGGACGCGCACCCCAGCCCCGCCGCCACCGCAGCTGCCAGGATCCAGGACTTGGGTCTCGCACGGCGCATGGCCAAGGTCGCGAAGAGCAGGGTCAACGCCCCGGCCTCCATCAACAGCCCATCCGGTGCGACCCAACGCAGGTGGTAGGCGACCTCGAAAGACAAGCCCAGGATCGACGAGGCCAAGAGCGCCTCCACAGCCGAGCCGCCCCGTGCCAACACTGTCAGATGAACCCAAAGAACCCCCAGGGCACAGGCCAAGAGAAACAGGCCGCGCAAGCGCAGGAGAAAGCTCTTGGCCGGCCCCTCCTGTTGGAGGGTGGCCTTGGCCTCCTCCTCCTCCCCCGAAGGCAGGAGTGCCAGTGCCTTGGCCCGAAAGGACGAGCCAGAGCCGCTCTCCGCGCCGAGGCTTGCCGCAGCCTCGGGCGCCAGCGCCGCCATGCTCAGGGCGAAACCGAGGGAGGGATAGTTGTACCTGTGGGGCAGCAAGCCCTCTTCTTCAATCGCCGTGCGAAGAGGTTGGAGGAAGGCCTCGTTCTCATCCCAATGAGTTCCGAAGTCCAGACCGGATAACCCCGTACCCACTAGGAGGCCCAAGGGCAGGAGTACGCAGAGTATCGACCAGGGCTTGTGACCCCAGGCTCGGCGTCCCCCCTCAGCAACTTTGTCGTCGGACTCCAACATGGCTGCCCGAACCCTACCCCAGTGGCCGGGGAATCCCCAAGCACTGGCATGGGTCGCAGCTCAGGTGGCCTCGACGGGCGCGAAGGCGGCTCAGTCGATTTCCCAGCAGTTGCCGGACCAGATCAGCTCCTTGAGGTCTCCGGGGCCTTCATTGGCGACCGCTTCCTCGATCTGCTGNTTGACCGCCTTGTCGTAACAGGTGGCCTCGACCTGGCGGAAAATGCCCAGGGGCATCGGCAGGTTCGGATCNTCGTCCATCTGCGACATCAGGAAGGCCGGGGCGGAGGATGCCGTACCCGCATCCCATACGTCCGCTTCCTCGGCACTGCAGACCTCAACGTCCCATCCGTTTACTCGCAGCCCCTTCTCGCTTTCGGCTCCGAAGATCATCTTCTCGCCGGGGATGAGGTTGATGGTCTTCTCGGCGCGCACGTCCTTCGCTACGGTGTCGTTGTAGAAGTTCTTGTTGAAGATCACGCAGTTCTGGAGGATCTCAACGAAGGCCGTGCCCTGATGCTTGTGGGCGGCCGAGAACACGGCGGCCATGTGCTTGGAGTCCGTATCAAGAGTCCGGGCGACAAACGTCCCGTTTGCCCCCAAGGCGAGGCTGATCGGGTTGAAGGGCCGATCGATGGCACCCATGGGCGAGGTCTTCGTCTTCTTGCCCTCAGGCGAGGTGGGCGAGTACTGCCCCTTGGTCAACCCATAGATCTGGTTGTTGAACATCAACACGTTCATGTTGAGGTTGCGGCGCAAGGCGTGGATGAAGTGATTGCCGCCGATGGACATCGCGTCACCGTCCCCTGTGACCACCCACACATCCAGGTCGGGGTTGGCCGCCTTGATGCCCGTTGCAAATGCCGGAGCCCGGCCATGGATGGTGTGGAACCCGTAGGTATCCATGTAGTACGGAAAGCGGCTGGAGCATCCGATGCCGCTCACAAATACAACCTGGGAGGGCTCTAGGCCAACCTCGGCCAAGTGCTTTTGAATAGCGCTCAGGATGACGTAGTCACCACAACCGGGGCACCAACGCACCTCCTGGTCCGACTGGAAATCCTTCTTCGTTAGCGTTGCTTGGTTGGACATTTCAGTTTTCCAGGATGGTCGCGATCTTGTCCGTGACTTCGGAAACCAAGAATGGTTGGCCCGTCACCTTGCTGTAGGAGATGAAGTTCTGGTGAGGCATTTCACTGCGTAGCACGCGCGCCATCTGCCCCACGTTCATTTCAGGAACAAGGATGGCCTTGAACCCTGTCAGAATCTCGTCCAGGTCCTTGGGTAGAGGCCAGATGTTGCGCAGGTGGACGCGACTCACCTTCCGGCCAGCCTGGCGCGAATCCGTCACGGCCTGCGTGATGATGCCCTTGCTGGAGCCCCAGCCAAGCACAAGCAGGTCGCCTTTAGCCTCGCCCTCGATCTTGGTGGGAGGATAGGTGTCAGCCACGTTCAGCACCTTCTGGTGGCGTTGATCGGTCATGGACTGATGGTTGTCGGGGTCGATGTTGATATTGCCTTCGGTGTCTTTTTCCAGTCCACCAATGCGGAACGCCATGCCCGGTGTACCCGCCTTGACCCAAGGGCGGGATCCTTTCTCATCCCGCTTGTAGGTCTGGTGCCCTTCGGGATCGGTCACAAACTCGACAGGGAATTCCTTGAGGGAATCCAGATCCGGCAGCAACCAGGGTTCGGACCCGTTCGCAATGAAGTTGTCCGAGAGGAGAATGACCGGGGTCATGAACTCAACCGCGATACGACAGGCCTCGACGGTGACGTCCAGCGCGTCCGCGGGAGAGCTCGCAGCCACAACGGGCATGGGTGTGTCTCCGTTGCGGCCGAACACCGACTGCAGAAGGTCGGATTGCTCCACCTTGGTGGGCATGCCTGTTGAAGGTCCAGCGCGCTGGATGTCGAGTATCACCAGCGGCAGCTCAGCCGAGACGGCCAGGCCCATGGCCTCACCTTTTAGGGCCATTCCGGGACCTGAGGTCGACGTGACGCCGAGGCAACCGGCGAAGGACGCGCCGATGGCGGCGCAGACAGCGGCGATCTCGTCCTCCAGCTGCATTGTGATCACGCCAAATCGCTTTAGCGCAGCCAGCTCTTCCAGAACAGTCGAGGCTGGTGTGATCGGGTAGGAGCCCAGGACGGGCACCAGGCCCGCCAGCTGTGCTCCCGCCACCACTCCCAATGCGACGGCTTGGTTTCCGTTGATGTTGCGGTAGGTCCCCGCAGGTAACGCGTCCGTCTTGGGCACCTCATAGCGCCCCTGGAAGAGCTCATGGATGTCACCCGCGTTGTAGCCCGCTTGCAGCGCCTTCTGGTTCGCATCCACCAGCTCGGGCTTCTTCGCAAACTTCGCCGCAAGCCACTCCATGGTCGGCTCAAGCGGACGGCTGTAGACCCAATACATGAGGCCGAGCGTGTAGAAGTTCTTGCAGCGCGCCTTGTCCTTCTTGCTGAGCTCGCTGTCGGCAAGCGCATCGAGGACACGCTGATTGATGTCAACAGGTATGACCCGGAACGCGTCCAGCGACCCGTCCTCAAGGGGATTCGCCTCCAACTTGGCCTTGCGCAAGTCACTGGCCTTGAAGGAGCCCGTGTTCACAACGACGATCCCACCGGGTTGCAGAGAACCGAGGTTCACAGCCAAGGCGGCCGGATTCATGGCCACCAGGACGTCAGGGACATCCCCGGGTGTGTGAATATCATTGGCACTGAACTGCAACTGAAACCCCGAGACTCCCGGCCGGGTGCCGACGGGGGCCCGAATTTCTGCGGGAAAGTCCGGCAGGGTCGCGAGGTCGTTGCCCACCAAGGCGCTGGTCAAGGTGAACTGGTTGCCGGTGATCTGCATCCCATCGCCGGAATCCCCGGCGAAGCGGATGACCACGTTTTCGAGCTGTTGAAGGGGCAGCTCAGATCCGGGCTGTTGGGTGGTGGTCATGTAAGAAGGTGAGCGATACTCGTCTGGCCGTGCTGGACCGCGCTGCCTTGTGGGGCGCGTTTCGGCCTCCGGGGAGAACAGTCTGAGGGGGTGTTGGCGAGCCCAAAAGGTCCCGCCTAGCGTGTTTTTTGCGCAATGAGTATAGGTTTCCCAGAGCAGGGCGAAAGGGCGGCTCCCGACTCTTCAGCCTGAATTTCTCGCACCCGGGGGGACCTTACACCCGACCACCATCCCGGTGGTAGGATTCAGCCATGGACTACGTTCCCATAGCTGGATTGGCCATCGCCCTCATTGCCCTCGTTCTCGCCCTCAGCGCCCGAAAACAGTCCCAGGAGGCCCTGACAGGGATCGAGGATGCACGCGCCGATACCCGCCGCCAGGCCAGGAACGTGGCTGAGGCTCTGCGGCGCGAGCTGTTCATTGTCCAGCAGTTCATGATCCGCTCGGTCTCCGGTGAAAAACTCACCCCTGAGATGGTCCGCGAGGGACTCCTGTGGCGAGAAGTCGGCGATCAGGAGGCCCAGGAGATGATGACGGCCAACTCGAACTTCTTCCTGGTGGACGTGCGATCTCCCGATGAGACCGCCGAGGGCATCATCCCCGGCGCCCTGTGCATACCGGTGGACGAGATCGGCGAGCGCAAGGAGGAGATCCCCAAGACGGGTCAGCCGGTTCTGGTCTACTGCGCGGGCGGTGGACGCTCCCTGGGGGTTTGCGAAGAGCTCTCCCATGCGGGTTTTGAGCGCCTGCACAACCTGACTGGTGGTTTTATGGCCTGGACCGGCCAGGTGGGCAAGCCGGACTGATCGGCTCCGGTGTGGGGATCGCGGCCCTCGTCTCACGATTGCTGGCACGCCCTCGGGGTGACTTGCGGTAGATTGACTGCCGTTGAAGGCCGCTACTGCGCAATTCCAGCGTTCCCATGGATACGCCCTGTTCGCCCTCGCCCTGGTCCTGAGGCTGGGGCACGCGCTGGCGATGCACTCCGCCGGCGACTCCACTCTGTATCTGGACGCCGAGGTCATGGCGCGCACGGCTGAGGGTGTGTGGTCCGCCTTGCCACCCGGGGACCAGCCCTATCTGCTCTCCCCGCTCTATCCCTATTTGATGGCACCTTTCCTGGGGCTGGATGAGCTGCTCAATGCGGGCAGCCCCCTGCTCGGTCTGCGCCTCGTGCAGGCCATGATGGGAGCGCTGACTGCTCTGCTGGTGGCTCGCCTTGCCACCGGTCTGGCGGGCCAACGGGCCGGCTGGATCGCAGGCCTCCTCGCGGCTCTGCACGGACCGAGCATCTACTACGAGGGCGAGATCCTGGTGGCCGGCCCCCAGGCCTTGCTGTTGGTCAGCGCCTTCTATCTGGCCCAGGGCGCCCAGGCCTCGGCTCTCCCAAGCCGTCACTGGTTCGCATCAGGTCTGAGCTTGGGCCTGGCGAGCACCCTGCGCCCCATCGCCCTGCCCTTGGCCCTTGTACTCCTCGTGCAGGGCTGGCGCGAGGCGGGGGTGGCAAGCGTCAAGCGCATCCTGGCCGGTCTCGCCATCGCCATCCTGCCCTTCAGCGCCAGCAACCTCTTCACCTCGGGAGAGCCCGTCCTGCTGACTGCCAGCGGAGGATTCAACTTCTGGGTCGGCAACCACGAGGGAGCGAGCGGTCTGTTCGAGGCCCCGCCGGGGTACGACCTGGCCACCGACCCCGTGGCCAGACGCGTTGCCCTGATTGAGAGCGGGGAGGAGCTCGACTTCTCGGCGGCTTCAGCCTGGTGGCGCAACCGCGCACTGGGAGACATGGCCAACGACCCGATTGAGGCCCTGGCGCGACTGGGTCGCAAGGGCCTCTTCTTCCTGCACCCCGTGGAAATCCCACAGCTGGGGCCGGGCTTTGCCTTGGCGCGCGACACGTCCCCCTGGCTCCGCTGGCCCCTGGACTCCCGCTGGCTGCTGCTGATCGCCTTGTGCGCCCCCCTGCTCTCGCGACGCAGCCGACCCCTATGGGCAGGCTTATGCACCTACGGAGTGCTGTTGGCGCTCTTCTTCGTGGTGGGCCGCTACCGCGCGCCCATCCTGCCAGTAGCCGCCATCTTGGCGGGAATAACCCTGGATGGCATCTGGTCGTCACTGGCTGCTGGCCAGGTCAGAGGCCGCACCGTCGCAGGTCTGTTGATCGCGGTGGGCGCTCTGAGCCTGCTCATCCAGGAAGGAGGAATGAAACTGAACGAGCGCGGGGGTGCCGACCTGCAGGCTCGGCGTGCGGGGCTGGAACTCCTGCAAGCCGGCCGCGGGAGTGAGGCCGTTCCACTCCTGAGCGAGGCCCTCACCCACAACGACACGCCCGGAACACGTGAAGTGCTTGGCATGGCCCTGGCGGAGACGGGCCGGGCCGCTCAGGCCGCGCAGGAGTTCCGCAAGGTACTCGCCGTGGACCGCACGCGACCTGCGGCGGCATTCCATCTGGCTGGTCTGCTCTTGGGTCCCTTGGCGGGAGACGACGATGTCCAGCGCCTGGCCACCACCCGGGAGGCAGAGGCCCTGTACCGTTCCGCCCTCGACGCGCGGCCCGATTGGGCCGAGGCCCACTTCCACCTCGGGATCACCCTCTTGAGGCAGCGCCGGTTTGATGAGGTACCCATCACGGTGGAGCGTGCCCTTGACCTCGCACCCCTCAACGCCCCCTGGCGGTCTGAGGCCATGCGGGTCCTGGAGATCGCCCGTGCCCGGCCGCCTGCGGGCGAAAAGCAGTGATCTTGTGAATCTCATGGGTTGTGCAATCGCGGGCGGTGTGTCGAAATCCTGACCATGAGCCAAGCCATCAGCCCCGAAGAAATCGAACGCGACCTCACCTTTGCACGCGAGGCCGCGGCGGCCGCCGGAGAGAGAGCCATGTCTTTGCGCGCCATGGAGCGTTGGGAGGGCAAGACCCTCGCCGACGTGGGCGATCAGGCCTGTGACGGCTACCTCCAGGGGCTGATCCTGGGCCGCTACCCCGAGGACGGAATCCTCTCCGAGGAGACCGCCGACTCGCCCGAGCGCCTCGGCAAGGAACGCGCCTGGATCGTGGACCCTCTGGACGGAACGCGTGAGTACAGCCAGTTGCGTCCCGACTGGGCCGTACACGTAGCCCTGACGGTGGGCGGCGAGTGCGCCCTCGCCGCAGTGGCCCTGCCCGCACAGGGCAAGGTTCTGTGGGGCGTCACGGTGGAGGGCCAGGAGCGCCACGGAGTCGATGGTGAGGGCAAGCTCTCCTACGGCGACTCCACCCAGCCCGACACGCCCCGGGTAGCCGTCTCACGCAGCCACACCCCACCCTGGGTAGAGACCTTCATCGACACCATCGGTGGCGAAGCCGCGCCGGCGGGCTCGGTGGGCAACAAGGTCTGCATGCTGCTGTCAGAAGAGGCCGACGTCTACGTGCACAAGATCGGCTTGAAAGAGTGGGACACCTGCGCGCCGGAGACCGTGGCCCGAGCCCTCGGCTGGCACGTCTGCAAGCTGCGTGGCGACGAGCATCGCTACAACCTGAAGGATCCCCACAACCACGAGCTGGTGGTCTGCCGCCCGGCCTTCAAGGACCGTGTGATTGAGGTCCTCGCAGGCTGCGGCGCCCTGGAAGACGAGCGCTAGGTCGCCTGGGCCTCAAGCGCCTCTAGGGTCTGCAGCAGAGCCTCGCCCAACGGGGCCGGAAGCCTGAGCGCAAGAGCCTCGACCAGTATGCGGGACATGCGCAGGGTCTCTTGTGCGCCGCGGGTGAATGGCTGCCAGACGTCTTCGGGATTGTCAGCAGCGCGCAGGTCGGCCAGAAGTGACGACAGGTTGTGCAGCTTGTCCGCAACCTTGACCAGGAGAGCTTCCGGAGAGAGGTGCGGCACGTGATCGATCGCCGCCTGCTTACGCTCCTCCCAGCTGAGGGTCTTGTTCTCGGTGACCTCGGCGATGATGGAGCGCACACCTGATCCGAATTCAGCCTCCATGCGGTCCAGGTCCCAACCCTCGCAGTCTTCAACCACGTCGTGCAGGAGAGTCGCGACGATCACGTCCTCGGTCGCGTCACACTTGGACAGGATCAGTGCTGCGTGGATGGGGTGCAGCACGTAGGGGACGTCGCTGCCCTTGCGGGTCTGGCCCGAGTGGGCCTCCTGGGCCACCCTCAGAGCGCGTTCGATTGTCGCCTGGTACACGCAGGTCCCCGCGCTCTAGATCTGTACGCCAAGCGGCTTGAGAGCCGCTATTCCAAAGGCCATGGAGGCCACGAGGAACACAAGGATCACGCCCATGGGGCCCGATCCGGGCAACCAACCCAGGTCGCTCTCGGGATAGACGAAAGACACGCGGGCGATGCCGGAGTCCTCGGGGAAGGTGTCCTCAGCCGGCCACAGCACGGCGGACAGGAAGCTGGAGACCCTCTCGGGCTGCAGTGCCCGCGGTGTTACGTCGCCCGCGGCCAGCTGCTTGATGGACTCGGTGCCACCCAGCACGAACTTCAGATCGAACTCACCCGAACGGGTCGCCACGATCTCCTGGAACACATAGCCCTCGGCGGGTACGGCCACGAGCGGCGAGGTGGCCTCGACGCCATCGGGGAGGATCAACTCCAGGTCCGGGGCCTGGCGCTCGTATCCCTCGGCCAGCTCCACCTTCACGGTCAGACCCTTGCCCGCCATGAGCCCGGTGAAGTCCTCCTGCACAGGTACGGGGATGAAGCCGTAGCGCACGACCATCTGGGCGATCACAAAAGCGAAGGGGATGGAGAGCGGAATGAAGGGCCCGAAGTTCAGCCCCACGTACTGCAGGTTGCGCAGCAGCACCTTGCCGATCGCCCGCGAGACCAGCACCAGATCATTCTGGTAGATCCGGATCTCGATCATGTGGCCCTTGATCCTGTCCTTGGCGGCCTTGATCCCCTTCTGGGAGGAGATCTGCTTGAAGACGATCAGAGCCAGGATGCCGAAGATACCGCTCACCATGATCAACGCGAACTCCTCCCCCAGCGCCTCGAGGGGCGTGAGGACGAGATCGAACAGGGCGTTGGATGCGTGGTTGAGTGCGTTCATATGCGCAGGCGCGGAATCGAGCGGGAAGGGGTCGGCCTTGTGCTAGCTGATGTAGCCCAGGCCCTTCAGCTTCTCGGTGATGTCGTCGTCCGAAGAGGCGTCCTCGAACTGGGAGAGCTCGCGCTCAAGCACGTGGTGGATGAACTCCTCGTGGGAGGCATAGCCCGCCACTTCAGAGATCTGCTTGATGCGGTCGAGGAGGTCGGGATCGATCTTGATCTTGTTGCCGGAGCCAAACATGGGTCTGTCCTTTGGTTGCAGTCGGTTGAGAATCCAGAAAATCAGTCGAGGACCGGACGGCCCTTCATGGAGTCGTCCGGTTGAACGTCGTAGAAGCCCAGAATCTCTACGGTGAGATCCTCCAGGCGCGGATCGTCGATGCGTACGGGGCGGTTGGTGAGCAGCGTACCGCGGACAACACTGGGGTCCATGAGGTGGCTGCCGTTGAAGGTGCCACCCACGTTGTCCGAGAGGACAGAGGCCGTCACGCGACCCAGGGAAGCCTCGTCGCTGTTGCCATAGCCGCGGTTGTAGCCGACGAGGATGTCGGGGGCCTCGTCCAGCCGCTCGCCCGCATAGATCTCGGTGGCGAGATCCGCGGAGAGGACAACTGCCGTGCCGTCATCTTGGAGGGCCTCCAGCTTGGACTTGATCTCGGCCAGCAGAGCTGTGGCCTGACCCTCGTCGACGATGCCCTGAGCTTCACGCCCAACCCGGTTGAGGTACAGGCCATTGAAGCCCATCCCGTAGGCCTGCGTCTTGGTCCAGTCCACGTCCACGAAAATGTTGACAGCCTTGTGCTCCTTGTGATCGCTGGGAAGCTCGCGTTCCACGCCTTCCTTTAACACCAGATAGCCGTTGTCCAGCAGCCAGGTGTTCAGGCTGAACTTGCGGCGGTAGGCGGCGAAGCCATGGTCGCTCATGACCATGATGGGTGTGTCCTCACCCACGCGCGACCGGATGCGACCGAGGATGGGATCCATCTTCATGTACAGGTCGGCCACCACGTCCTTCCAGGTGCTGCCCTCGCGCGAGGACCACTGGCTCGAATCCTGGCTCGCGATGACCTCGTCGTAGAAGGGGTGCTCGGGGTCGGAGTGGCGCCACATCATGTGACAGCACAGGTCGACGGTGGAGTAGTAGAAGAACAGGAATCCGCCGTCTTCCTTGGCCATGTACTTGTCGAGAGCGAAGTCGAGCATGCGACCGCGCTCGTCATACACGAGCTGCGCCTGCTGCATGAACTCCGCGTCCGTGAGCATCAGCTTCTTCAAGGCATTGACGTCCTCGGCCATGCCCTGCGTGTAATACAGGCCAATCCCCTCAGCCAACTCGGTGGCGGCCTCTTCCGGCAAGGAGACCGGGTTGATGGGAGCGGTCGGGTCCACATTGACCGGTGAGGCATAGAGCTCGAGCTCCGGGCTGATCGAACGCAGGTAGAAGCGCACGATCCCGTTCATGTCCATCAGGCCCATGGGGAGCATGGAGAAGCTGACCGGTACGAACTCGCTCCACTCACCGGGCTCCAGGACCATCGACACTCCAGCGACGTCGACCACGACCGCGCCGGCATCTTCATCCACGTAGATGTTCAGGGGCGTGCGAGTGCGAGGGTCACCATCTTCAAAGCTGTTGTTGGGACCCAGCAGGTGCGTCCGCACCACGCCATTGCGCACGGTGATCTGAATCACCTTCTCGTCATCAAGGCGCTCAATGGGCGGGTCGGTGCTGTACAGGCTCGGCTCGCCGTAAGCTGAATCCACGGCGGGCGTCATCATGCCCGGGAAGGACACCCCGCCCGCAGAAGGTTCGACGGGGAAGTTGATCGGCATGCGCCAGACGTCAGCGGGAACCCCCGCCTCGCCCAGCATGGTCCAGAAGGCCTTGCCTGAACGGTTGGAATCACCGCCATCCTGTGTGGGGAACTTCCAGCGACCGGGCAGGGAGATGGCGCCGGCGTGACCGGCGGTCACGGTTCCCGGTAGTGGCGTGTAGGAGGTGACGTCCCGGTGAATGAAGTCGAAGATCCCATGTCCACCCGGGTTGCGACCCGTGATGAAGTTTGACCAGGCCACGGGACTCTGGGGCGGATTGGAGGTGCCGAGATCCAACACACCGCCGGCCTCGGCGATCAGCCGAGCAAAATTGGGCATGCGGTCAGGGTGCGCGGCAACGACGTCGCGCAGGATGTCGGGATCCATGCCGTCGATGCCCAGTACGACCATGCGCGGGTGGGATGGTCCGGCTGTGCCAGCCAGGTCGGCAACCGGCGTGCTCCGGCGGGGAATGCCCGAACCGATGAGAGTGGCTATGCCGGCCAGGGCCAGATAGGCCGTCCAACGGGGGAGAATCATCAGACGTTCTCCTTTGGTGTATCCACCTGCTTGGTCGGGAGCTTGTCCGTCACCTTGCGGGTGACCTTGCGCTCACCAAACAGCGGTGCGCCCTGCATGTAGCCGGGAATGTCCACGCCGAACAGCTCCAGGGTTGTGGGTGCGATGTCCCCCAGGGAGGGCTCGTCCGTGTTGATCTTGCGGTTGCACCAGAAGACACCGGGCACCAATCGCGGGTCCACGCAGTGGTCTCCCGACCAGGACTTGGTGTTGTCGGTGAAGATCTCCTCTGAAACCGCACCCGTAGCGCAATCCCAGGAGTGGCGGAAGCCGCGCTTGTAGCCGATCAGGAGTTCCGGAGCGAGGTCTGCGTAAGGACCGTCATGGTGGTTCTTGGTCAGGAACACCTCGTTCACGACCACATCCCCGGAAGCGGGATCCACCAGCTTCTCAAGCTTGCCTTTGATCTCGGCGCTCAAGGCTTCCACGTCACTGGCGGGGACGATTCCGTCACGCTCGCGACCCTGGCGGTTGAGGAAGATGCCGGTGAGGCCCAGAGTGAATGCGCGCGTCTTTTCCCAGTCCACCTTGGCGAACCAATCGGGAGAGGTTGTTTCGCCTTCCTTCAGGACGAGGTAGCCCTCGTCCCGCAGCCAGGTGTTCAGGTTCACACCACGGCGGAAGTTGCAGAACCCGTGGTCGGAGATGACCATCAATACCGTGTCCTCGTCGTCACCGAGCTTCTCGCGCACCTCCACGAGGAACTCGTCCATCTTGGCGTACAAGTCACGGATGACGTTCTTGTAGGTCTCGGTGTCCTTGCCCTTGTTGGCCGGGTGGGTCGGATCGAGATAGCGGTAGAACATGTGGCTGATACGGTCGGTCGTATCGAACACACAGGTCACGAAGCCCTTGGGGGTCTTGTCGAGCACCTCCCACAGCTGCTTCTTGCGCTCTTCAAAGATCAGCCAGGCCTGATCGAGGAAGGCCTTCTCGTCGATCACGCGCTCGTTCAGGGCCCAGGTGTCCTCGGCCAGACCCAATGTCGCGTACTTGCCGAGCATCTTGGCCAGGTAGATCGAGTACACCAACGGGTGACTGATCGGCATGGCCGGATCTTCGGGGTCGATGTTGATCGGTGTGACGTAGATCTCCAGGTCCGTGTCGTCCCAGGTCTGCAGGTAGATGCGGGCGATGCCCTTGACGCCTTCGAACGGCACCTCCATCCAGGGCGTGTACTCCTGGGGGCCGACTTCCACGGTCTCCTCGCCGACGGTGATCTTGGCGCGGCGCGATTCGTTATCGAGTTCCACCTTGAAGTCGCACTTCATGGGGTGGCCGTCCTTGCCGGGAGGGCCCTTCAGCTTGGACTCGACGGTGTTGCCGCGACGCGTGATGCGGAACTGCTGGCCGCCGATGTGTTCGCCCGAGCGCTCCTTGGTGGAGTAGAAAGAGAACGAGCCCTGGGTGCCCTGCAGGTCCGGCACACACATGCCCGAGAGCAACGTGCCGTTCTTGAACTTCTGGGCGGGGAAGGTGATCGGGACGCGAATGATCGACGACCAGATGTGGTTGGCTCCCAGGAGCTTCCAGAAGGGCTGGCTCTTCTGCAGGATCTTGTAGATCGCCCGCTGACCGAAGGGCACCTTGGCGAAGCCCAGGTTCAGGTTGCGCGGCACCGTGCGTGTGTCCGTGGAGGAGAGCACGGGCATGTAGGAGCACGGGTCACGGGTCAGGAAGTCGTAGATGTTGTGCCGTGAGGCGTCCACGCCGGTTGCGTAGGTGGACCAGGCCACCGGCGAGATGGAAGGCATGGCCGTGGCAAGGCGGCTGAAGCAGCCCTGGTCGGCGAGCTTCTTGAAGTTGGGCATCAGGCCCTCTTCTGCAAACTGCTCCGCCAGGCCAGGGTCAAATCCATCCAGTCCCACAACCACGACGCGCTTGACCTTGGCCTTGGTCTTGCCGCGTAAGGTGAACACCTTGACGACCGCCTTGATGGGCCAGATCAGGATGATCCCGAAGGCCAGCGCGAAGGTGCCCAGGAGCACCAATAGCGACCCTGCCGCAGCAAACCCTGCACCCGGTCCGATGTAGGCCAGAGCGGGGGATGTGCAGGTGACGAGCATCAGGCTCCCCGCAATCAGGCGGCGGAGGAAGCGGTCTCGATACGGGTCGGCCATGGGTCCGGGTGGGGCGTCGGGCAGGGGGAGGGGCCAACTCGGCCTCCCCTGTGGGCGACGGAAGGCAGGTGGATGTGGGTAGAACTGCGAGGAATCTATCGTCCGGGCACGCTCTGTACCTGAGTGGGGACCCCATAATCGGGGGTCAGGGGTGCAGAGGCGGGCCAGTATAGGTCCTTGGTCCCACGATTGAGATACGCCTCAGGGACTCCGCCGTTGGCGTTTCAGGGCGAGGATTTGCCCGTGATCTCGACCTTTGCGAGCACCCCGGCCGGGGCAAGGTGCTCAGATGCTCGCGAGGCCCATGATAATCACCCCCAGAGAGCTGTGGTACCGCGATCCAACCGGCGGGAGGGGGAGAGGTGTTAGGAGCTGTCTCGGCCTAGGCCTACCTCGCCGTGCGGAGACCCTTTGAACCCCTTATCCTCCGAGTGGAAGTTCAACAACTCTCTCGTCGGGAGATGAGCTTGCTGTTGCTCTCCGGTGTTTGCCTCGCTTTGCACTTCGCGGCGTGGATTACCTCCCTGTCCTTCACCACGGTTGCTGCGAGCGTCTTGCTCGTGAATACCTGCCCGATT
>PBIX01000004.1 GCA_002720975.1 Planctomycetota bacterium
CGCAGCCCCAACTCTTTGGAACGCTGCACCTGACGCTGTCCAAGGCTCGGACCGAGGGGCTGCTCGTGCAGCGTGCCTGGGAGATCGTCTGGTTCAGCCTTGCGAGCTTCGTGGTTCTGGCGGGCGTACTCGCTGGCATGCTTCGTCGGCACCTGGGGCGTCCGCTTGAGGTCCTCGACGCTCGTACACGCGCCCTGTCCAGTGGGGACTTCCAGACGCCGATACCGCGTGTGGGATCCGCCGAGCTGGGCCGTCTGGCCGGGACGATGGACCAGATGAGGGTCAACGTGCACGACGCTCAGGCGGGTTTGGAGGCGCGCAATCGGGAGCTCGTGAAGATCGGCGCCGAGAAAGACACGGCCCTGGCAAAGCTCACCGTTGCCCTCGACCGGGCTAAGGCGGCCGAGAGGGCCCGCTCCGAGTTCCTGGCAAACATGAGCCATGAACTCTGTACGCCTTTGAATGGCATCTTGGGTCTGACGGATCTGCTGACGCGTGATGCATCCTCTCGCGAGAACCTCGATCGGTTGCGTGATGTACAGCGCTCCGGTCACGAGATGCTACACCTGGTGCGGGGCGTGCTTGATTGGTCAGCTATCGAGAACGAAGCCGTCCAACTGGAGTGCATCACGTTTGATATGGAGGCGCTGCTGGTCGACCGCGTGAGGCAGGCTCGGACCGCTGCTATTGAGAAAGGCCTGCGACTGACGTGCGTGGTTGAGGAGGGTTTGGGGGGGCTCCGGATCGGCGACCGAGCTCGTGTGGATCAGATCGCTGGGCATCTCCTCGACAACGCCGTGAAGTTCACCGAGCACGGAGAGGTCATCTGCCACTTGGGCTCAGGCCCGGAGGGTGAAGGCGTGGTTCTGGAGGTGCGGGATACTGGCCCGGGGCTTGGCGACGTAGATCCCGTGGAGTGGCTTGAGCCCTTTCAGCAGGCCGATGGCTCCACAACGCGTTCCCATGGCGGTGCCGGGCTCGGCCTCGCCATTTCGTCACGGTTGGCACAACTGATGGGCGGGTCCTTGAGCATCAAGGCCCGGCAGGCTGTTGGCCTGACTGCGACACTGGCCCTGCCGCTCCCCGTTGGAGTTCAAGAACGTGACGATTTGGGTGCCGCGAAGGGCTCCCCGTTGCGCGTTCTGGTGGTGGATGACAATGCCGTCAACCGCAAGCTTGCCAGCGTGGTTGTTGAGCGCGGGGGACACGAGGCTGTGCAGGCAGCTGATGGGGCCCAAGCGGTCGAGGCTGTGGAGCGAGGCCTTTTCGATGTGATCCTGATGGACGTGCAGATGCCGGTAATGGATGGATTTGAAGCCACGCGCCAGATTCGCAGTCTTGAGCTGGCCAGGGGGGCCGTCCGGGTCCCCATCCTCGCGGTGACCGCAGGGGCATTTGAGGGCGGGCAGGAGCGCTGCCGACGGGCGGGCATGGACGGCTTTCTGGCCAAGCCTGTGAGCTTTGACAGGCTCCTGGCTTCGGTCGAGGCGGCTGGCCTGTCTCTTTCGCAGGCCAGCTGAACCGGATCCTGCTTGTCCAGGTGCTTCAAAGCCCTATTCGCTAGGAATCGGGCCGGGCCGCCAGCTATGCTCGGCGCCGCGATGAGCCGAATATTCCGACGCCTATGCCTGCAGCACACGCCTTCTTCGAGGGTGCTACTGCTTTTCCTCGGGTTGCTGGGTCCTGCTGCAGGGGCCCAGACGCCTCCGTCTGGAGCCTTGGCCTCCATCGAAAAGAAGCAGGTGCAGGCGCATGTCAACTTCCTTGCCTCCCCTGAGCTGGAGGGGCGCGACTCTCCGAGTGTCGGCCAGAGCCTGGCTGCGGAGTATATCTGTGGCACCTTCCGCTCCTGCGGCTTCGTTGTGGCGGAGGATAGCGGCGATCTCTGGAAGCGGGTGGCCAAGGATGAGGAGATTCCGCCCTGGTCGGCGCTCGGCGATGAGGGCACCTATCTTCGGCCGTTCCTGGTTGATGTGGACACGGGAAGCCGAAGGGGGACTCCACGGACGCGACCTGATGTGAAGAACGCCGCGCTGGTTCTCAGGGAGGATGGGGCCGAACATCCCTTTGCGCTGGGCCAGGACTTTGTACCCGTCCCGCGTTGCGGAGGCGAGGTGGTGGGTGAATTGGTCTTTGCGGGCTTTGGAATCCAATCCAAGAAGGAGGGGTATGACGACTTCAAGGGAGTGGACCTGGAAGGCAAAGTGGCGCTGATCATTGAGGGTGAACCCAATCACAAGCGCAGGTTCAGCGGGAGCGACGTCACGGCCTTGGCTTCCATCTGGAACAAGATTGCTGCCTTGGAAAAGGAGGGCGCTGCAGGGGTGCTCATCATGCGTAGGCCCTATCCGAAGCGGAAGAGCAAGGATAGGGATGGGCCGCCTGCCGCGCCGCTCAGCTATCGGTACACCTATGCGTCATTCAATCCGCCCGATACGGACCGTTGGCGCGACTCACCTCTGCCTGCCCTGGAGATCAGCGCAGACTGCGCCGAGGCCTTGACGGGCAAGGATATCGGCGAGCTTGCAGAGCGCATGGACCGCTCGGGCAAGCCGTCACGGCTACGCTTGAAGGGGCTGGAGGTTGTCATGAACTCGGCGACTGAGGAGAGTGACCTGTTGCTGAACAATATCGTGGCCCTCCTTCCTGGGAGCGACCCGGAGTTGGCGAAGGAGGTCGTGATTGTCGGCGCTCACTATGACCACATTGGTGTGGGGAAGCGTGGTCGGGTCGGTTATGGGGCCGACGACAACGGTTCTGGTACGGCGGCTCTGCTGCAGGTTGCCGCGGCGTTCAAGGGGGCTGCGCCTCGTCGTAGCGTCCTCTTCGCGTCCTTCACCGCTGAGGAGGACGGCTTGGTTGGTTCGGCCAGGCTGGCCAGGGACCTCCCGGTGCCCCGCGAGCAGGTGGTGGCGATGGTGAATATGGACATGCTCGGCGTGGGCGAGGCAAATGAAGTGGTCTGCTTTGGCTTCAAGCAGAATCCTGGACTTGAGAAGATCGTTGGCCGAGCGAACAGGCTGGGCCGGACGGGTATCAGGCGCATAACCGAAGTCAATGACCCCGGGGTTTTTCAACGTTCAGATCACTTCTCATTTCATTCCGTGGGGATACCCGCCGTATTCTTCACGGAGGGCTTTCCCATTGAGAAGAACAAGGACTATCACACCTGGCGTGATACGCCTGACAGCATCGACCCAGAGAAAATCGCGGCCTCTGCGCGACTGGCATTCTTGACCACATGGATTCTGGCGAACCAAGACGAGCGACTTCCCCCTCCCCGAGACTGACTCACATCGGAGTGGGCTTTGTGCTGGCCCTGCTGATCCTGTCCTTGCTTTGGGATGGGGCTGGGGACGGCGATGCAGTCGGCAAGGTCGTATTGACGCGGCCCGGTGACCGGTCTCTGGGACCGACGTCTGTGGCGGGGCCCACTCCCGCGGGCCTACCGGCGGACGGGATCCCAGGGGGCGGCGAGCCTTGGGATCGGAACCCTGATCTCACCCTTGAATCGGCTGTGAAATCGGCCGTTCAGCATGCCAGTAGTGACGCTGCGGCGGTCAGTCAAGGCAAGGCAAACGGCTCCAATATTCAGGTGGCGGTTCACGTTCGGGACCTTGGCCGCCACCAGGTGGTGCTGGATATCGAGGGGCAACTCTCCATGCGACCGGCTTCCAATCAAAAACTGGTGACCTGTGCTGCCGCGTTGGTGTTGCTCGGACCGGGCGCCGAGTTCGTCACGCCGATCGAGGCACTGGGAGCCGTTGGGGATGGCGTTCTACTCGGGGATCTGGTTGTCCGCGCGGATGGTGACCCGCTCTACGTGGAGGGAGGTGATGGCTCCCTGGACCCTTGGCTGGGCCCGCTGGCGGATACCCTGCTGGCGGCAGGTATCTGTCGGGTCCCCGGCACCCTCATTCTGGACGAAGGGAGCTATGCGCTCCCCGGTCCCGGCCCCGCGTGGCCTGCAGCGCGTGACTATTGGCAGGAGTACTGCGCCCTGGCCGGCGGCTTCAGCGCAAACGCGGGTTGCCTTACGGCTTGGGTGGCGCCCGGGCGTGTGGGGCGCAGCGCGGACGTTCTGGTTCTGCCCCGCGGCCATGGTCTGCCCCGCAAGGTATCCGTCAGTACGGGCTCCGGTAGCAGCAAGCTCGATGTGCGTATCGGGGCCAATCAGTGGGGCGTTACGGTGAGCGGGAGTATCCCCGCCGGCACCCCTCGGCGCTCCTGGCGCTTTGCTCACCCCGATCCTGTCGAGCTGTTTGGGCATGCCATGATCGAAGGGCTCAACCGACGGGGCGTGTCCGTGGAGGGTGGATTCCGCCGCGAGCGCGGTGGGGCGACGGGCCGCTGGGTGGCCGAGCTCGCCACGCCTCTTGCCTCTTACCTGATTCCGATTCTCACCCACTCCAACAACTCGGTGGCGGACCAGGTGTTCTTTCACTTGGGGGCCAAGGAGGCTGGCAGGGGGGACAGGGTCGGCGGTTCGCTTGCCACACAGCGGGCGCTTGAGCTCCTTGGCGTCCCCCCGGCTGGGTTTGTGCAGGTGGATGGATCCGGCCTCAGCCGGGACAACCGGGTCAGCGCCAGTCAATTGACCGCCCTGATCGCCGCTGTCATGGACCTTGAAGGTGGGGGCGCGGTGCGATTCTTGGAGGCTCTCCCTCTGTCCGGCATACGGGGGAGCCTCGAGCGTCGCCTGACCGGGCCGGGCACCAAGGGGCGCGTGTGGGCGAAGACGGGTTTTATCAATGGCACAAGCGCTCTCTCCGGTGTGGTGCATACGAACTCCGATCGTATGCTGGCCTTTTCCATCCTCGTGGATTATCGCATCACGCCTGGGCTGAACACGCGTTGCTGGAAACCTATGCAGGATCGGATCTGCAGCCTTCTGGTTTCACTCTGATGGAGCTCTCCGAGAGGCAGCAACTTCTCAGCATCGCCGAGGCTGCCGCGCGCGAAGCTGGTGATGTTCTCGTTGGGCACTTGGGTAAATTGGCCCCCGGGGCGATCGGTCAGAAGACAAACTACCGGGACCTTGTGACGGCTGCTGACCTCGAGGCCGAGAGAGTCCTTGTGGAGCGCCTGCGGGTGGCGTGTCCGGGGCACGCCATCGAGGCAGAAGAGGAGACCCGTGACGTACTGGACGATCGGCCCCGTTGGTTTCTCGACCCTTTGGATGGGACGGTGAATTTCATCCATCGGCTGCCCTGTTTTGCCGTGTCCATGGGGTTGTGGGTTGCTGGGCGGCCTCAGGTCTCTGTGATTCACGCACCCGTGCTGGGGGAGACCTTCTGTGCGGTGCGCGGTGGTGGAGCTAGCGTTGACGGGCGCCCGCTGCATGTCTCTCCTGTGGAGACCATTCGTGACGCCGTTCTCGCTACAGGCTTTGCCTACCGGCGCAACGAACTCAAGCCCTCCAACCTGGACCAGTTTGCGAGCTTCTTCTATGAGGCGCGTGGCCTGCGACGGATGGGGTCTGCCGCCCTGGACCTCGCGTTTGTGGCAGATGCCCGCCTGGATGGGTTCTGGGAGTATCACCTCTCACCCCATGATGTGGCGGCTGGAGGCCTGCTGGTTCTTGAGGCCGGAGGGTGCGTTACCGACGTACGGGGCGAGGAGGACTGGCTCCGGGGGGGCAGCATCGTGGCAGGGTGCCCTGCGCTCCACGGGGAGATGATCCAGCATCTGGCGCGGGTTGAGTAGGAGGGGTCGGACCCGGTTGTGGGTTGATGCGGGGGCGATCCCCGCCGGGGGGGGTAGGAGAATCGCAGGTGGAACTGTTACTATGACGGACTCGCTTGGGCGCTCCAAATCCCCGATAGACCCCTCTTTAGGCCCCTGATAGGAGCCACGAAGGAGGGGGCAGGACTGGCCCGGGCTCACCCCAAAACCACCCTCCCCACCCCTCGATGAAGCGCATCCGTCCGGATGATCTCATACGCATTCGTTGTGCTCGCCAGAACAATCTGGTGGGGGTGGACGTTGACATGCCCCGCAACGCGCTGGTGGCCGTGACCGGGGTTTCGGGATCAGGGAAGTCGTCCTTGGCGTTCGACACCCTCTACCGGGAGGGACAGCGCCGTTTCCTGGAGACCCTGTCAGCCTATGCGCGACAGTTTCTTGGGGGGATCTCCATGCCTGACGTTGAGAGTATCAGTGGGTTGTCACCTGCCATTGCCGTGGATCAACGTTCCATACCCCGGGGGGCCCGATCCACTGTGGGGACATTGACAGAGATCACGGATCATCTGAGGGTTCTCTTTGCTCGCGCCGGTGTTGCCCACAGCCCCTGGTCCGGTGATCCTGTTGAGTCCCGCACTCCGGAGTCTGTTGTGCAAGAGCTCCTGCGCACCTATGAGGGCAGCGCCGTGCAATTGGCCGCTCCCCTGGTGAGGGACCGCAAGGGGCAGCACAAGGCCCTCCTCGACGATCTTCGCCGCAAGGGGTACGTGCGTGTCCGGGTGGATGGCGTGGTCCAGCGCATCGAGGACGTGCCCGAACTCGCCCGGTACAAGATGCACTCCATTGAGGTCATCGTCGACCGCCTCAAGCCGAGCACGGACAGCCCGGGCCGACTACGGGAATCGGTGGATGCCGCCCTGGAGCTCGGCTCTGGCAGCATGCTCGTGGTTACACCGGATGGAATCCAGAGCGTCTCCACCCAGGCCGTATGTCCTCAAACGGGTCGCGAGCTTCCCACCTTGGAGCCGCGGTTGTTTTCGCCCAACTCTCCCCACGGCGCCTGCCCCACATGCAAGGGCCTGGGGTCACTCAGGGCCCCTACCGAGCAGGCCGTCGTGGCGGATGGCCAGCTCTCCATCCGGGAGGGCGCTCTAGCTGTAACCCGGGCCAGCGGTGGGGCTCTTCTCTTCCCGAGGGTGGACTTTGCCTTCCTGGAACAGATCGCCACTCTTGGTGGTTTCAGCCTGGACACGCCCTGGATCGAGCTGACCCCCGAGGCGCGGCAACTGATCTTGAGGGGGACGGGTGACAAGCGATTCGAGGACAAGAAGCGTTGGCAGGGGAAACGCGGGCGTGGGGAGTGGACCTGGCGGCGCCCTTTCCGCGGGGTGTTGACGGAGTTGGAGCGAGCGAACGCAAAGGGGACCCAAAGACGCCTCGTGGGTCGTTTTCTCACGACGACCGTCTGCCCCGAGTGTGATGGCTGTCGGTTGGGGGAGGCCCCACGGCACGTTCAGTTGGGGGGCGTGACGCTTCCTGAGTTGTGCCGCTTACCCGTGAGCGAACTGCCCCGACGGCTCGGGGCCTTGAAGCTCAACAAGCGTCAGACTCGGATCGCCCGTGATCTGCTCTCCGAAGTCCTGCGCCGTCTGGCATTTCTCGAAAAGGTCGGGCTGGGTTACCTGGGCCTGGAACGTGGTGCCGACACGCTCTCCGGTGGGGAGGCCCAACGCATTCGGCTGGCGGCCCAGTTGGGGGCGGGCCTGGTGGGTGTCCTGTACGTGCTCGATGAACCCTCGATCGGCTTGCATTCAAGGGATCACGCGGCCCTACTGGATGCGCTTCGGGATCTGGTGAACCAGGGAAACAGCGTGGTGGTTGTGGAGCACGACGAGAGCACTCTGCTCGCTGCGGATTGGATCGTGGATGTAGGGCCGGGCGCCGGGCACTTCGGGGGGCGGGTGGTGGCAGAGGGGCCACCTGAAACCGTGGCCAAGGTGGACACCCCGACAGGTCGGTTGTTGCGCGGTGAGATTCTTCTGCCTGCGCCCACAGAGCGTCGATCCGGGAACGGCAAGTTCCTCAGCCTGACGGGTGCGTCCGCGTTCAACCTGCGGAAGATTGACCTGGACCTGCCTCTCGGCTGCCTGATCGCGGTCACCGGGGTATCGGGATCGGGTAAGTCCACCCTGATCCAGCGCACCTTGAGGCCGGCTGTGCTACGCGCGCTGGGCCGAGAGTGTGAGGTGGCTGGTGAATACGCGGGCCTGAGTGGAATGGAGGCCGTCACGGATCTGGTGGTGGTGGACGCCACCCCCATTGGCCGAACGACTCGCTCCAACCCAGCTACCTATACGAAGGTCTTGGGGCCCATTCGCGACCTATTCGCCGCCCTCCCTGAGAGTCGAGTCCGGGGCTACGGTAAATCGCGCTTCTCGTTCAACGTCGAAGGCGGGCGCTGCGAGGTGTGTAAGGGGGCGGGTTCCGAGTTGGTTGAGTTGCAGTTCCTGGCTCCCGTAACCGTGCCCTGTGTGGAATGTGGCGGAGCCCGTTTTCAGGCTGAAACCCTGGACGTGCTGTACAACGGTCATTCGATCTCCGGCGTTCTGGCCATGACGGCCGGGGAGGCCCTTGAGTTATTCAAAGACCATCCCAGGATCGCACGGCCCTTGCAGTGGATGTGTGATGTGGGCCTCGGCTATCTCACGCTGGGTCAACCGTCGACGACCCTCTCTGGTGGAGAGGCCCAACGGATCAAGCTCGTGACGCATCTGCAGAAGCGCACCCATGGCCACGTGCTCTACTTGCTGGACGAACCCACCACTGGCTTGCACATGGAGGATGTGGGCCGTCTGACCGGAGCCCTGCAGTGCCTCGTGGATCAAGGGCATACCGTGGTTGTGATTGAGCACAACCTCGAGTTGGTTGAGGCCGCCGACCACCTGTTCGACCTTGGACCTGAAGGAGGCGATGGGGGCGGGCAGATGGTGGCCAGCGGGACGCCGGAGGAGGTGGCCAGATGCAAGGCCTCCCACACGGGCTACGCCTTGTCGATGAAGGGGAGGGCACCCAGTCGGAAGCGCCGCGCATCCGGGCGGGGGGGTGCCGCCCCCCAGTCCATCGAGGTTCGGGGTGCCCGCACCCACAACCTGCGCGACGTGGACGTCTCGATTCCCCACGCCAGCCTGGCCGTGATCACCGGCCCTTCGGGTTCGGGGAAGACCTCGCTGGCCCTGGATACCATCCATAGCGAGGGGCGTCGGCGCTTCGTCGAGTCCCTCTCCACCTATGCGCGCCAGTTTCTTGGGGACAGGGACCGCCCGCCCGTTGAGAGTCTCACAGGACTCGGTCCTTCGGTAGCCGTCGAGGCCGGCACGATCGGGGCCCATCCGCGCTCTACCGTCGCCACCACCACGGAGCTGCATGATCACCTACGGGTGCTATGGGCCCGCGCGGGGACGGCCCGGTGCCCTGAGCATGGAGAGGTTCTTGAGCCGGCCGATCCTGGCGTACTCACCCGCCGCTGGCTGAAGGGGGAAGGGGCGGGAAAGAGTGGCCTGCTGCTCGCCCCGATTTTCGGTCATGGACGTGCCTTACCCGATGATCCCGGGGAGGCCATGCGGCGAATGGCTGCATCCTGGCTGGAGGCGGGCTACCTGCGAGCCCAGGTGGACGGTCAACTGCAGCGCCTCGATGCACTGGATGGAGTGGACTGTCAGTCCAGTTTGGACCTTGTGGTGGACCGCATGGCCCTGAACCCGGACAAGCGTGCCCGCTTGGCCGAGGGGATCGAGCAGGCCGCATCCCTGTCACACGGACGGGTGAGCTTCCAATGCGCCAAGGGCCTTCGGCTCGAAGCCTCTACCTCCGGGGCGTGTACCCGGTGCGGCTTCCAGCTGGATTCCGACTTGGAGCCCCGTCACTTCTCCTTCAACACGCATGTGGGTGCGTGCGAGCAGTGCGCCGGGCTCGGCGAGACGGTGGTGTGCGACCCGGACATGCTGGTGACCGACGCTGGTCTGGCTCTGGTGGATGGAGCGATCGGCGGCAAGTTGGGGCGTTATCTGACCAAGGGCAAGGGCTACTACGAGACATTGCTGCGCGCTGTGGCCCGATCGCACCGCATCAACCTCAATCAGGCGGTCAATCGCATGAGTGTCAAGAGTCGCGACCTGCTCCTGCGAGGTGTAGGCGCTCGGGACGCGTATAAGGTCACCCTGCGCAAGACCACACGCAACACCGAGATGGTGGAGAAGTTGAGCCTGCCCTGGACGGGCCTTTGCGGCCATGTGGACGCGTGGCACCAGAAGACCGACGACCCAGGTTGGGCATCCTTGCTCGAGTCGGTCATGCGCAAGACCCGCTGCCCCGCTTGCAATGGTGAACGTCTGGCTCCCGGACCGCGGGCCGTCAAGTTGAGCCGGAGGCGACTGCCAGAGGTTCTGGCCTTGAGCGTTAGCGACGCTCTAGCGTGGATGCGCTCCCTGAACATTCGTGCTGAGCTGGCCGAGGTTGTCGAGCCCGTCGTTGCGGAGGTCAGTGGGCGACTTGCCCTGCTCGAGAAGGTCGGGCTGGGCTACCTGACCCTGGATCGGAGCACGGCCACCCTCTCCGGCGGGGAGGCCCGTCGCGTGCGCCTCTCAGCCAGCCTGGGGTCGGAGCTTGTGGGGGTGTGCTATGTCCTGGATGAACCCACGGTCGGCCTGCACCCAGCCGATGTGGACTCCCTGTGCGACGCCTTGTGTGCCCTGCGTGACAAGGGGAATAGCGTCCTGGTCGTGGAGCACGATGGTGCCGTCATGGCGCGGGCGGACTGGATTGTGGACATGGGGCCCGGAGCTGGCAGGAATGGGGGGCGTTTGGTCGCGGCGGGGACCCCCGCGGAGCTCACGGCACATCCCGACTCCCTGACCGGGGCCTACCTGCGTGGCGAGCTGAGCCTGCCCGCCGCCACGAATGGCGAGGCGGACCCGGACCTGCCGGTAGCTATCTCCCTGAAGGGGGCCAGGGTTCACAACCTGCAGGGGGCAAATATTGAGCTTGAGTTCGGTCGCATGACCGGCATCTGCGGCCCATCAGGGTCGGGGAAATCCAGCCTGGTTCTCGACACCCTACTGCCTGCTCTGCAGGGGGAGGCCCCGGATGGCCGCTGGAAGTCGTGCGCCTTCCCGGAGGACCTACGAGTCGTCGTGGTCGACGCTACGCCGATTGGTCGCACACCCCACTCTGTTCCTGCAACATACACGGGTCTCCTCGGCCCCCTGCGAGAACTGTTCGCGCGAACTCCTGCTGCGAGGCAAGCGGGAATGGGGCCCGCGCATTTCTCCTTCAACTCCACCCGGGGCCGCTGCCCGGCGTGCGATGGGCGTGGAGCACGTTTGGTGGAGATGCAATTCCTTGCGGACCTCTGGCTTACCTGCGATGAGTGTGATGGTTCGCGGTACAAACCGGAGGTGTTGGAGGTCAAACACCGGGGGCTGTCCATGGCCGACGTGCTCGCCCTCTCCGTAGATGAGGCCGCCGAATACCTGGCCCATCAGCCCAAGTGTCTCCAGATATTGCAGACGCTGCAGGAGGTCGGATTGGGGTACCTGGGACTGGGGCAGCCTTCCACAACCCTCTCTGGGGGGGAGGCGCAGCGTGTGAAGTTGGCCTCAGAGCTCGCACGCCTGAAGCATGCCGCGCGAGTCAGTGCTCCATCCATCATCGTGTTGGATGAGCCCACGACGGGGTTGGCCGCCAGTGATTGCACACGACTACACAGCGCCCTGCGTGCGCTGGCCGACCGAGGGCATGCGGTGGTCCTGATCGAGCACCACACGGACCTCTTGTCCAGCTGCGATGGACTGATCGAGATGGGCCCTGAGGGGGGCGATGGGGGCGGTCGGGTCATCGCGCGTGGAACTCCGACGGAGCTGCAAGCCAATAAACGCTCGCTGACGGCACCCTTCCTTGGTTGCCAGGGCAAGCCGCTTGTGTCCCCAGCACGGACGTCCAAGGCGAAGAGAAGGGCTGAGCGCGTAAGCGGAGGGGTGCAGTAGATGGGCCCCACCGAACCTCTGATGGTGCAGTCGGATGGCACCTTGATGCTGCACACAGTCCATACTGTGACGGATGCGGCTGGTCGTCCCGCGAAGGACGAGCAGGGTAGGCCCGTGACGGCTGAGCATCCGCGCTATCAAGCGGCCCGTGATGCCCTTGCGCCTTTTGCCGAGCTGGAGAAGAGTCCTGACTATCTCCATACTTACCGTGTCACCGCCATCTCCATCTGGAACGCCGCTGCCCTGGGCGTGACCGCTGAGGAGATTGAGCGGACCCTTGATGAGTTCAGTTGCGTCCCTGTTCCCCCGGGGATACTTGAGCGGATTCGCGGGTGGCTGGAGCGCTATGGACTCCTGCGTATTGAACGCGTCGGAGATGAAGAGCGGTTCCGGCTCGTGGCTGGCGATCCAGCAGCGCTTGAGGATGTGCTCGGTCACGCCTCGGTCCGTGGAAGGGTGGAGGTCGATGATGCGGGGCAGGTCTTTGTTGACCCCCTGGAGCGAGGCACCCTCAAGCAGGCGCTCATCAGAATCGGCTTCCCGGTGGACGATTGCGGTGGGTTTGTAGAGGGCGATCCTCTGGACGTGCGGCTGCGGACGACGACCTTGGGCGGGGAGCCCTTCGGCTTACGGGATTACCAGCAACGGGCGGCGGATGCGTTCCATGCCGGAGGCGCGGCCTCCGGCGGTAGCGGAGTTGTTGTCCTCCCCTGCGGGGCTGGGAAGACCGTCACGGGGATGGCTGCCATGGCGAAGGTTGGAGCCAAGACCCTGATCCTCACCACAAACACGGTTGCTGTGCGGCAATGGAAGCAGGAGCTTCTGGACAAGACTGAGCTGACCGAGGATCAGGTGGGGGAGTACACGGGAGACTGCAAGGAGGTGCGCCCCGTGACCATCACCACCTACCAGATGGTCACCTGGCGTCGCTCCAAGGCGGAGGAGTTCGAGCATCTCTCATTGTTCGGAAGGGAGAATTGGGGGCTCGTTATCTACGACGAGGTGCATCTCCTTCCCGCCCCTGTGTTTCGGGTGACCGCCGAACTGCAGGCGCGCCGTCGCTTGGGCCTGACCGCGACCCTGGTGCGCGAAGATGGCAAGGAAGACGAAGTGTTCTGCCTTATCGGCCCAAAGCGCTATGACGTACCGTGGAAGGTGCTCGAGGGCCAGGGTTTTATCGCCAACGCCAAGTGTGTGGAGGTGCGGGTCCCGCTTGATGATGCGGAGCGGGCGAACTATCTCGCTGCGGGGTCGCGGTCCAAGTTCCGGATCGCATCCGAGAACGCAGCGAAGACCGCGGTGGTGCAGGCGCTGCTCGGATTGCACGCAGGGGATCGGGTGCTGATCATCGGGCAATACATCGATCAGGTGAGCCACCTGGCGGGAATCCTGAACGCTCCCCTGATTACCGGCAAGACGCCGCAGGCGGATCGCGAGGATCTCTATGCCAAATTCCGAACGGGCGAGGTCTCGACCCTGGTCGTTTCCAAGGTGGGCAATTTTGCGATCGACCTGCCTGACGCGAACGTCGCCATTCAGATCTCGGGTACTTTTGGCTCCCGGCAGGAGGAGGCCCAGCGGTTGGGTCGCATCCTGCGCCCGAAGTCTGACGGGTCCGACGCATCGTTCTACGCTGTCGTCACCTTGGCCTCCAAGGATCAGGAGTTTGCGGAGCGGCGGCAGCTCTTCCTGACTGAGCAGGGCTACAGCTATCGGATCATTGAAGCCCATGCCTTGGAGGCCTCATTGGGTGGGACTTCTCACCTGGGCTCGCAGGTGGCCTCTGTCGGTCCGGATGATCCAGGAGGTGTGCGTTGACACGGTCACAGTCATCACCGAAAGGAAGTTCCAACGGCTCCGGCATGGGCCGCGCCTCGACCTCGGTTGCAGAGGTCGTTGGAGCTCTCTCAAAAGCGGACCTCGGTGAAGCCTGGCGCTTCTGGGCGGACAAGGGAGCGGGCAAGATCCCTGCAACGCTCAAGGACCTGCGCAATGATGTGGTTGGCTGGATGGGGGATGCCTCACGCGTATTGGATCGTGTTGAGGCTCTCAGGCGTAGTGAATCGACAGTGCATGACATGCTTCTAGGGGCGCACCATTTTGAACTCACGGTGGGAGAGATCGTTGCCGCAAAGGACTTGGCCTACCTGTCAAGCTATGACCTGGAGGCCAGTCTTGAGCTGCTCCGTCGACGCGCCCTCGTCCAAGAGTGCGCCTCTAGGAGGGTGTCGGCGGACGGGGTGCGCAGCTTTGCCATCTGTCAGGACCTGGGTAACACCCTTCTCGGTGAGCGGCGCGCCCGCCGCAGGGGGATCTTCGACGCCCTGACCCTCCGGGGGCACCTCGATCGTATGTATGACGACCCAGAACGCGCTGCCCGCACGCCACCGGCCCGCGTTAGGGAGCTGTACAAGCTCTACGCCAACGAGACGTCATGCGTATCCCGAGTGGACCGCCTCCCTGAAGGTCTTCAGGATCTGATGCGGAAGGTCGTCATGGAGTTCGGTGGTCTGCTTCCCAAGGCCTTCTTTGAGCGCATGGAGACGGACCTGCCACACTGGAATGGGCTTCGCTGGGGGAAGATCCTGGAAGAATCCCTGGTGGGAACGCTGGAGAACCTCGAATTGGGCCGCTATGGGATAGGCCATTCCGGTGAGACGCTGATCGTGTTCAACGAGGTGACGCTCGCCTGGCTGAAGCGGGTAGCTGTCCCCGGGGATCCGGACGCGCCCTATGACGAGGCCTCGATGGGGGTGGACCTGGTGGCGAACGTCACGCGCTTCTTGGCCTTCATTGTCGATCACAACGTGCGTTTCACAGCCAAGGGCGAGATCTTCAAGACCACGGGCAAGCGCATCCTCAAGGATCTGATCCCCGACCCGGGCCGCGAAGTGGAGCGCGATGAGGTTCTGAACTTCATCTACTCGTTCGCCAGGCATATGGAGCTGATTGAGCCTACCGGTATGCGCACGTTTGCTCTGACTGCTGAGGGTCGGGGTTGGGACGAGCGCTCCCTCGATGACAAGGTGCAGGCGCTATTCGATTTCATTATCGAGGAGTCAGCCGCGGAGCGGGACACCTACCACCAGGCTCGCTTGCGGCACATCCTGATCAGCATGACGAAGCGGATTGACCCGGGGGTTTGGTATGACCTGATGTACCTCCCGTTCCTGGCTCGCAACAACTACCTCTGCCGCCTGGACGAGCTGGGCGTGGAGGAAGCCTTTGAGGGCAGCGAGGCTCCACGTAGCAAGACAGGTGAAGATCTGCAGCGCATGTCCTGGGGCCTCGTGCGCTGGTTGCGGCAGCGCGTTCACCTCCTCGGCCTGGTGGATCTGGGCTACGACGGTTCGGGGCACCCTGTGGCCATGCGCTTGACCCCCATAGGTGCGCGGCTGTTGGGCGTCGAGGACCCCGACCGCAGCTCCGGGGGCTCGGGCAACCTTGTCATTACCCCCGATTTTGAGGTGGTGCTCTTTCCTAGCGAAGATGACGCCTCCCTGATTCACGACCTGGACAGGTTCTGTGAGCGGGACGGAAAGGCCGACCTCAAGCATTTCAAGATCACGTCCGGTTCGCTCCATCGGGCCCTGGTGGACGGGATGAGCCTGAGCCGAATGATTGAGACGCTGGAATGGAATTCGCGCGTGCCTGTTCCGCAAAATGTCTTGTATTCACTTCGCGATTGGGCATCACAGGCTGGACTGATGCGCATCACTCCTGATCTGGTTGTGCACGGTAACGATGGGCACAGCATGAAGCGCTTCGTCCAGGACCCTGGCGTCCGCAGCTACGTCCACAAGGTCCTTGATGGCCAGAGGGTGCAGCTCAAGGGTGACGTGAGCCCGGCGCGCATGCGGGTGCTGTTGCGGGAGCTGTCATACCTGGTGGAGTTGGGATGAGCCTCTACCTGCCGCCGCGCCTCTTGGCTCTCAGCCCAGGAGATCTGGCGCCCGGTGAGGGGTTTGCGCTGAGGGCGGCGGACCTGCTGGATAGAGTTCGCGCTGCCAGGCGTGTGGGGTTGCGGGGGGTTCTCTTGCGAGAGCCACAGTTGCCTGATGGCGCCTTCACGGGATTGGCCGTGAGCTTGAAGGCCATCCTCGATGAGGGGTGGTTGGGTCTGCATGACAGGCCGCATCTTGTTGCAGGAGTGGGGGCCCAGGGCGTACACCTTGGATTCAGGTCGCTGACGGCCCTTGAGGCCCGGCGGTGCGTTGGTCCGGAGGTTGCCATAGGGGTTTCGACACACGCCGGCGACAGTCCGGGGCTGTGGGAGGGGGCCGACTACCTGTTCCACGGCCCGGTCTACGCGCCCCTCAGCAAACCTGCTCACCTGGCGCCCATTGGCTTGGGCGGTCTGCGGGAGTTCGTGGAGCCATTGGGGCTCCCTGTTTGGGGGCTTGGGGGAATGACCCCGGAGCTTGCCCCGGCGGTGATTGCGGCGGGAGCCGCGGGCGTGGCCTGCCTTGGGGGCCTTCTTTCCGGTGCCGACCCCGCTGAAGCCTATGCTCGTTTTGCTGAAGGAGTCGTCCTGTGACACCCAAGGGGATCCAACGCATCCTGCGCTATGGCGTGCTGGTCTTTGTGCTTGCGGGGGCCGGCTACCTACTCATGCGCTTCGACGGCTTGACTCTTGCTCCGGATTCTCCGTCCCCACTGCTGCGCTTCAGCCCTGGAGACGCCCTGGTCCTGGATCGCTACCCGAAGGTCCTTCGGCCTGACGACCCCGTGGTCTTTACAGGACCCGATGGCCGTGTGCACCTGAGCTTGATACTCAAGTCGCGACTGGAGGCTGGTGCTACCGAATTCTGGCTCGGCCATGATGCCCCGGGCTGCAGCGCTCCCGATTCACAGGCCCTTGGTTGGGTTGGCAAGGAGTGGATCGTCGGGCGGGTCATTATGGTCTGGCCCTGGTAGGGGGCGTGTTGGCTAGGATGCGGCCATGAGGATCCCGGCCTACCCCTTGCGACTGCTTACTGCGATTGCATGCTTGGGTGCACCGGGCTGGGCGCAGTCCAGCCTTCTTCCGGCAGCGCATATCCTCGATCAGGCGGTGCAGGAGTCGGTGGTTCCTGGTGGGATCCTCTACGTTGGGCAGGGAGGCGAACACGATCGCGTGAAGCCATTCTTGCATGTCAGCGGGGCCCTGGCGGTTGCTCCTGAACCGGAGGCTTTGTCGCCCGATGCCATCTTCGACCTGGCTTCCCTTACCAAACCGGTAGCGACCGCAACGGCCATCATGATCCTGGTGGAGCGCGGCCGTGTAGCGCTGGACGCTCCGGTCACCGAGTACCTTCCTGCGTTTGGGGCTGTGGGCAAGTCGGGGGTTACGGTTGAACACCTGCTCCTGCATCGCTCCGGCCTGACTGCGGATAATCCTCTTGGTGACTACTTCGCTGGCCGGGAGGAGGCCTTGAAGCGAATCTGCGCTCTGGAGTTGCTCTCTGCCCCCGGGGACGCATTCCGTTACAGCGACGTGGGCTTCATACTGCTGGGCTGGATTGTCGAGGAGGTCGATGGGCGCCCCTTGGAGCAGTTCTGCGCAGACGAGATCTTCTCGCCGCTGGGCATGCAGGGGACGACCTTCTGCCCGGCCGCTGAAGTGAGGCAGCGCTGTGCCCCGACAGCGGTCTGGGAGGACCGCTGGCTCAGAGGTGAGGTCCACGATCCGCGGGCCAGGGCGCTGGGTGGGGTGGCGGGACATGCAGGCCTTTTTTCCACCGCCCGGGATCTGGGCCGCTGGATTCGCATGCTCTTGGCGGGCGGAACCCTGGAGGGCACACGCATTCTGGGTCCGGGCACGGTGGCGCGCATGCTCAGGCCGACCTGGTTGCCGGATGGCTCCGGGGGCCGCGCGCTCGGGTTGGATGTCGACAGCGTCTACTCCTCCCCGCGTGGAGACCTTTTCCCGCGCGGGCGTAGCCTCGGCCACAGTGGATTCACTGGACCTTCATTATGGTTTGACCTGGCCAGTGAGGTCTACGTGGTCTTCCTCTGCAGTCGCCTGCACCCACACCCCGACCAGAGCGTGATCGGCCTCCGCAGAGACCTCAGCACCGCAGTCGCACGTGCTTTCCTTGCTTCCGGGGAGCCACATTCAGTCCTGACCGGAGCAGACATTCTGGCCCGGGATGGGTGCGCCCCCCTGATCGGGCAGCGCGTGGGCCTATTGACGCACTCCGCCGGCCGTACCCGTTCAGGGGAGCGGACGCTGGACCTCCTGGCGGCCCATCCGGAGGTGGAGCTGGTCCGTGTGTTCACCCCGGAGCACGGCCTGACTTCCAAGGCCGAGGGGCGCATACCTGATGGTCAGGACGCGACGCAGGATGTATCCATTCGCAGCCTGTATGGACAGGAGCGGCGTCCCGAACTGAGTGATCTGGCTGATCTGGACACGGTGGTTGTGGATCTGCAGGACGTCGGTGTTCGCTTCTACACGTACGCCACTACGGTGGGCTATCTGATGGAGGCCTGCGCTCAGGCGGGTACAGCCATACTGCTTCTCGATCGCCCCAATCCCATCGCCTTCCTCGGCCCGCGTGGCCCCCGGGCCGATGAGGATCGTTTGGGGTTCATCAGCTATCAGCCCACTCCGGTAGCCCATGGGCTGACCCTGGGGGAGTTGTGCCTTTACTTCCGCTCCGAGCTCGACCTGGAATTGGAGCTTGGAGTCCTGGCCATGGAGGGTTGGACGAGGGAGATGACCTGGGAGGACACGGGCCTCCCCTGGCGCAATCCCTCTCCAAACCTGCGCAACACAAGGCAAGCGCTCCTCTACCCCATGGTGGGGCTGCTTGAGGGCTGCAACCTGTCCGTCGGTCGCGGATGCGATGAACCCTTCGAGATGCTGGGCGCACCCTGGATTGCGGAGGGGGCTCTGGCCGCTGACCTCAATCGGCTGGATCTCCCTGGCGTGCACTTTATAGATGTCGAGTTCACGCCGCGCTCCAGTCGCTTCCAGGGAGAGGCCTGCAACGGAGTGCATATGGTGGTGACCGACGAGAGACGGCTGGATCCTGTGCTTTCCGGGCTGGCTCTCGCCTGGCAGTTGGATCGTAGTTATTCGCGGATCTTCCGTACCGATCAGGCTGACGCCCGACTCTTGAACCATGAGGTCTGGGAGAACATGCGCAGGGCTCTTGACCCACGAGCGCTCGCGGAAGGATGGGCCGGTGAGTTGGCTGCCTACTGGCGCTCCACCACGGCCTTCCGGCTCTATCCCGATGGCTCCCAATTCCTGGCGCCGCGTTGATAAGCGGAGACAGACCTCCACGAGACCAGGAATCTGTGGCTATCGGGGCCCGAGGTTGTCGCTCGGATGGAGGCCCGCTTGCAAGCTCAGCGCTTGGCGCACCGAACACGACCGGACTAGGAGAAGAGCCCCTCGATCTCCTCGATGGAGAGGGTCTTGAGCATCCCATCGCCTGTGGGCAGGATGGATTTGACGAGTGACCGCTTCTTGTCCTGGAGTTCGAGGATCTTCTCTTCGATCGTGTCCCTCGCGATAAGGCGGTAGGCCATGACCTTGCTCATGCGCCCGATACGGTGTGCGCGATCGATGGCCTGGGCTTCGGCGGCGGGGTTCCACCAGGGGTCCAGGAGGAATACATAGTCGGCCTCGACCAGGTTGAGGCCCAGCCCTCCCGCCTTGAGGCTCATGAGCAGGAGGGGGCAGTCGGGCCTATCCCGGAAACGACTGACAACGGCCTCACGGTCGCGCGTCTTGCCGTCCAGGTAGGCGTACGGATGTCCAGCCTTCTCCAGGTGGCGACGCACGACGGCGAGGTGGGACGTGAACTGACTGAAGATGAGGGCCTTGTGGCCGCTCTCCACCAGTTCATCGACGTGCGGCAGCAGGACGTCCAATTTGGCGGAGAGCTCCTCGGTCCTGTCCGCCTCTACGAGCCCCGGGTGGCAGGCAGCCTGGCGGAGTCGCAGGAGGGCCGTCAGTACCCAGAAGCTGTCCCGCTTGCCATCCTGGTTGGCGAGGCCGCTGCGGTAGTGATCTCGAAGAGTGTCGTATTCGTCGCGCTGGTCGCCGCTGAGTTCACACCAGAGGATCTGCTCGACCTTGGGAGGCAGGTCGGGTAGCACCTCTTCCTTGGTGCGCCTCAAGATGAAGGGGCTCAAGGTCGCCGCGAGGAGGCTACGGCCGGCCTCGTCCAGGCCCGTCTCGGTGCGAGCGCTGATCAGGCCCTTGAACGCGCGCGCACGACCGAGCATGCCCGGGTTCAGGAACTCGAACAGGCTCCAAAGTTCTCCGAGGTGGTTCTCAACGGGGGTACCAGAGAGAGCAAGCCGGTTCTGGGCCCGGAGGAGGCGCGCCGCCTTGGCGGAGTGACTGGTGGCGTTCTTGATAGCCTGCGCCTCGTCGAGGATGACGTAGTCAAAGACGAGGTCTTTGAGGTCGTGGATGTCTCGCCGCAGGGTTCCGTAGGTGGTGAGGATGACATCCTGCTCGGGGAGTAGAGGGAGGAACTCCGAGCGTTGCGGGCCGGTATAGTCGAGGACCTTGAGCTCCGGTGTGAACCGTCTCGCTTCTGCGCGCCAGTTGAACATCAGCGACCGGGGGACGACAACAAGCGTTGGGAGGTGCTCGCTGCGGTGCTTCCGACGGTCTTCCAGAAGTGCCAGGACCTGAATGGTCTTGCCGAGGCCCATGTCGTCTGCCAGGCATCCCCCGAAGTTGACGTCGCGGAGGAAACGAAACCAGCTGAGCCCCATGCGCTGGTAGGAGCGGAGGTCGCCTTCAAAAGACTCGATCTCCTCTTCTTCGTTGAGGCCGCTGAAGGCGCTCAGGGTGTCACGGAGCAGCCCGAACTTCTCGTCCCAGGAGACGCCGGGCTTGCCAGCCAGGAGTCGATCCAGCAGCCAACCCTGGCTCTTGTGGAAGCGCAGGCCATCACCTTCGCGGCGAGCCAGGCCGGAGAGTACACCCCATTGCCGCCTGAGCTCATCGGGGAGGTAGCCGACGGTGCCGTCTTCGAGCGTGAGGCTGCGCTCGCCTTTTTCGAGGGCGGTGAGCAGGTGGCTGATAGGTACCAGGCTTCCTTCGAAGTCCACCTCCCCCTCGAGGTCGAACCAGTCCATACCGGAGGAAACACGCAGGGTGAGGGCGCCACCCGTCTTGCACAACTCCCCCCCAACCTCGACGGACCAGTTGAGGCCCGTCAGGCGCAGGACCACCTCGTCAAGGTCGGCTGCATCGACGCGGCCGCTGATGCCATCCCCCTCAGGCGCGGGACGGCCGCCGGCCAAGAGGAAGGAGCGCAGGGCGTCACGCTCTTCATGCCAGACGCGCCGCACGACCAAGCCGGTCTCTTTCTCGCGAACGGCTCCTCGGGCCTCGCCGAGGTCCACGTAGGTGTCGCCGTACTGGAAGAGGATCTGGCACGTCAGAGGGGCCCGCTCGGAGCCAGGCGCCGAGATGCGTAGGTGGGGGAATGGGGAGCGTGGCTCCGCCAGGTGCAGGCCTTCGCCTTCGAGGAGCGGGTGCCCAGGGAGATCGAGAACCCGCTGAGCCAGATCGCCTGCATCATCGAGCGGCCCGGCGAGAGGCCCGTCGGTTCGCAAAGTCTGGAGCAGGGGCCAGGCTCCTCGGGAGTCCATGGGCGTGACGTGCTGGGGGGTGAAGAGGAAGCCCGCCTCCAGAACGAGGAGTGGATCCTCGATGTCCATGGTTTCGTCGCGCCTGGCGAGGTACCCATGCAGGCTGGCGCGTTGCGCATCCTCGTCCCGCTCCAGCCTTACGCCGAAGGCCCAAGGTTCGTCCGTATCCAGTTGCAGGGGTTCGGTCTCCTCTTCACCGCCGGCATGCAGATAGGCACGCCCGGTTTCACAGAGAAGGGGGATGACCTCTGCGGTCTCGGCATCATCGAGCCACCAGGCGCCGCTGCCTCCGAAGCTGGAGAGGTGTGAGGAGGCCGTCCAGGCGGATCGGCGCGCGACACGCAGGGCGCGGAAAATGCGGACGTCGGTCGGATCGCTAAGCTCGACCGCATCCTCCGCCTCGGGGTCATAGGGCCTGCGGCGACTCCAGCGGTGATTGCGATGACGCTCACGCCAGAAGGGGCGCAGGACAAGCCCTCGCCCGCTGGCGGTGTCATCGAGATCGAGGACGTACAGGAACTGGTAGCCGGCACTGACGCGACTGGGCACCAGGCCATCCCAGGGGTCTGGGGCGGCTTGCTCCAGCTCGGTATGCACGCTGCCCAGTCGTCCCCGCCAGACTTCCCGCGAGGGGTCGAGCGTGGCGATGCTGGCATCCTCTGCCTCAAGGTTGACCGTGGTCACGATCTCCAGTCCGCGCTCATCCACCTCCTTGACGACGGCCCAAAGATGCCTGCAGGCACCGGTTTTCTTGAAGAGGGGGCACGTACACGAGACGCTCCAAGCCGCGGGCGGGGTGAGCCGCAGTAGGACCTCCTGGGATTCGTGCCCGTGAACGGTGGCACGCACCTGTGTGGGATCGTGATCATCGATGACGACGAACTCGACGGAGTCGTTCCCTCGGCCTCGGGCGCGGGCGGGAAGGAGGGGACGGAGTTGCTTGGCTAGGCTCACGGGGGCGAGGGGGGGAGGCGAGAGAGAGGGGGGGCGGCGCTCGAAGCGAGCCATGTTGCTTTGCCGACTGGTTCGGATCAAGTGGCTGGCTCGATCAGATGAGAATCCAGCCGACTTCTTTGGTGGGAGACGGGCCCCTGGGGTCTGACCGGTCCGGCGTCAGCCCCAAGACGGGATCGTTGCCCAGGGGCGGGTGTTGGACAGGCGGTCAGCGGGTGCGAACAGGGAAAGAGATGGGCCACCCGGGAAACTGGGCCGCTTTGGAGTCGCCCACGTCGACGGTCCGGGGCCAGCACTCAAAGGTCACCCGGCCCGCTCGCTTGTCGAAACGGATCAGACCATAGCCCTCCCCGTTGTGGGCCTCATCAGGGTTGGCGTAGGCGTGCATGGTGATGCGGTTCTGGAAACCGTCCCGATAATCCCCGGTGAAGGGCAGGGGCGAGGCCGGGTCGCGGGCCAGTCCTGCAGCATCATTCTCGGGACTCCACCAGCGTCCATAGATGGTGTTGACGCACGCGGGGACGATGAACGCCCAGGGGCCGTCGCGGTGCTCATCGATGCCATGCTGAATGACAGTGGCGAGGTGCTGATCTCCACCGATATGGATGGCTCCCGCCGCCTGAATCAGCCTCAGGGCCTCATTGCGACCCTTCTGGGGCCAACCGTTGCTGTCCAGGTCGGCAAAGAGGCGATTGCTCTGCTTTCCATGCAGGTGGGCTCCACCACAGAACCCGGTCTGGGACAACACAGCCTTCATGTTCACCCCTTCCCAGTCTTGCCCCCAGCGCCGGAGGAAGGCGTGCTGTCGCTCACCGAGCAGGACCAGGCCATCCAGATCGATGCTGGCGGGGTCGTATTCGGGGTTCGTGATGTGGTCGGGTCGGGGTCCCTGTTTGGGGATCTTCCCGGCAGGGCCCGACTTGAACTTGCGATCCTCGAGGATGGCAAAGTCGATACCGCCGAGTCGTAGGTTGGTGAAGTAGACGCCTATGCCCTGGTCGATGGGGCGCGGGTCCACCGGATCGGGGAGGTGGGCCGTCTGGCAGCGCTCCACCATGCGCACGTAGTCAGGATGATGGTTGTAGCCTCCGTCCGCGCTGCCAGGGAGCTTGGCGACCTTTCCCGACTCGCCCCAGAGATTGGGCTGACCGATGTCATGGTCGTCGGGGATCGTGACGCATGGTCTGTGCCGGAAGACGTCCCTGAACTGCAATCCGAATTTGAGCCAGGCTGCTGTGTGCTCTTTGTGATCGTAGCTCTGGTCCCCAGCGAAGAACACCAGGTCTGGATCATGCAGGAGGATGTTGCGTACGTAGTGTGGGCGCAGCCCCCTATCTCTGCTCGAGTTGCAGGAGAGTGCCGCAAGGGTGATCTCTTTGCGCTCGACGGGGTCGCGACGGATGGACCCAAGGAACTGGGCGCTCTCCCCATGGCGGAGTCGGTAGGGCACGTCCTCAGTGGCACTCCAGTCGTCGATCCGCAGGAGGGCCGACCAGCCCAGGTCGTTGACCTCCGCCCGCGCCTCCTCTCTCCATTCCCCATCCCGGAGGAACTCAATGCGAACAGTGCGCGACTCCCGTGGGTACAGTGGGAACAGCTGCGCGGTGAGCTTCAGTGAGCCTTGGTGGACGGTGTAGATGCCGAAGGCGATCACCTGATCCCTGGGCACGCGGGTCTCGACTATCGGCGATGGCTTGCGTGCCCACCAATCGTTGACGCACAGGGTGTCGAGCTTCTTGAACGGCGCGGTGATGGGCGGGGCACCATGGTCCGTGAGATCCTGAACCGGCAGGGACAAGATTGGAAAGATGACGGATAGAAGGAAGGCTGTGGACACTGTGGCCTCTCTGGTGGCGGAGGGGAGCAGGAGCGATCAGGCGCAGATAGGTCAGGAAGCCGAGCCGCAGACGGGACAGTCTGGCCGTCTTTGGATGCCGATGGTAAGAAACCTCATGTCGCGCAGGTCGTAGGTCAGAAGTTTCCCCGCGAGAGGCTCTCCATTCCCCGTGATCACCTTGATGGCCTCCATGGCAGCCATGCATCCCACGCTCCCCGACACGGCTCCGAACACGGGGAAGCGCCTCTTCCAGGCGGGGGGGCTGTGAGGCGTTATGCATGCCAGGCATGGTGTGCGACCCGGGAGTATCGTTGTGAGTTGGGCCTGCAGTTCATACATGGCGGCCTCCACCATGGGGGTCTCGGTAGCCACGGCTTCACGGTTCATCAGCAGCCGCTCTTCAAACAGAGGAGCGCAGTCGACGATCAGGTCCGACTCGGCGACCAGGCCCTGGACGTTCTCCGCTGTGACGTTCTCGGCCAGGCACAGGGTCTCCAGCCTTGGGTTCAGCTCCTTGAGGCGCCGCTCCACCGATTCGATGCGAGGCTTGCCGATCCAATCATGCGTCATCAGGAGCTGGCGGTTGAGGTCACTGGGCTGGACGTCTCCACCATGGGCCAGGACCAGGCGCCCGACCCCCGCGGCTGCCAACTCAAGCGCGACCACCGAGCCCAATCCGCCGACACGGGAGATCAACACGCTGGCGCCCTTTAGCGCCATCTGCCCGGCATCGCCGTGACCTGGGACGGTTATCTGCCACGAGTAGACATCCTGCTCGTGGGCGCTGAGCTCCGGATCCGGGTGCGAGGTCATCTCTACCCTCCGGCAATGGGGCTGGAGAGCACGAGAGTGGAGCCGGGTCGAAGTTCAGGGTTTCCGTCGGTAAGAACCTGCACGCCGTCCAGAGCAACCAAGAGCGCGGAGACACGGCGCCCGTCTACCAGAACCAGGGGACGGAGCGCTTCGGAACGATCATCGGGGAGCTCCGCAATGGCCTGCTCAAGAGCTTCGGTCAGCTGGACTCCATCGGGACAGTCCAGAACCTGCAAGGCGGTGCCGGCGGCTACGCGTAGCTGGGACATCCACTCGAGGGTCAACTTCATGAGGTGGCGAGGACCTGGCCATCCTCCAGGCGGAAGCGGTGGGTGCCCAGTCGGTCCGCTTCTTGGGGATTGTGGGTGACGTGGAGCACTGTAACGTCCCCGCGATCTCGAAGGCTCTCCAGATACCGGCAGAGTTCGGAGTGCATTTGCTCGTCCAATGCGGAGAGGGGTTCATCGAGCAGAAGTAGCTTGGGCTTGCCTGCCAGTGCGCGGCCGAGCGCCACGCGTTGACGTTCTCCGCCGGACAGGCCCGCAGGCATACGCATCAGCAGTGGATTGAGCTCAAGGCGCTCCGCCAACTCCGAGACCCGCTCCTGCCGGCGGGCCTTGGGCCACCCGCGGAAGCGGGGAGCAAAATCAAGGTGCTCCTCGACAGTCATGGTGTCGAACAGGACGCCGTCCTGGGGGAGATACCCGATCTCACGGTCCGCAGGGCGGAGGTGGTTGGAGGCTTGGCCTGCGATGGAGAGATCTCCAGCCATCAGCGGGGCCAACCCGGCGATCAACTCCAACAGCGTGGTCTTGCCGCTACCTGTCCGGCCCATCAGTACTCCGTAGGCCCCGCTGGGCAGATCCATACTGATCGGGCCCAATGGGAACGTGCCAACGGCCGTGCTGCACTGTTCGAGTCGCAGGCTCATCGCCCCACCTTCAAGCCAAGTAGTCGACCCAGGAGAAGGCAGCCCACGGCCGCGGCAACCAGAACCAGGGAGACGGCAACGGCCGCCTCCAGGTCTCCAACGGATAACTCCAGGAAGACGGTGGATGGCAGAACCTCCGTCTTCATGCGCGTGGCCCCTGAGAAAACAAGAACCGGACCGAATTCGCCGAGGGCTCGAGCCCAGGCCAGCAACCCAGCACTCAGGACGCCCTTCCAGGCGGATGGCAGGACAACGTGCCAGAAGGCCTGGCGCGAAGAGCAGCCCAGTGTGCGGGCCACTTCCTCACAGCGCGGGTCCAACTGGTCAAAGGTGACGCGCAGGGTGCGTATGGCAAAAGCACAAGAGACGGCGAACTGCGCAATGACGATGCTGGGCACCTCGTAGGTGATCCCCACCCCGAAGGCAGCCTTGAATCCGGCCTCCAGTTGCTTTCCAGCGCCGGTCTGAAAGAGGATCAGCAAGGAGAGTCCGATCACCATCGGGGGGAGCACGATGGGGATGTCCAGGACTGCGTCGACGAGGGCTTTTCCGGGAAACTGGCGACGCCCCATGATGTAGCCGATGGGGACAGCGAACCAGACCGAGAGTATGGCTGTGATTGTGGCGGTTATGAAGGATAGGCCAAACGCGTGCCGTATCTCGGGTCGGGCCAGGGCAGCCTGGATGGCTGGGAGCGTGGTGAAGGATGCGTCCGCCAGCAGCATGGCCACGACGAGCAGGAGGTAGGTTAAGCCCAGCCCGATCAGGGTGGCAAAAAAGACCCTGTCTCCCGCACTGCTGGCAGGGCGGGTGGCGCTCATGATCCTTCCTCCCACCCGAAACCGAACGTTTCGAACTGCACGCGTTGGTCTGCATCGGTAAGGGCCTGGTAGAGTCGCTCGAGCAGCAAACGATGGGGCGTCTCCAGAGCTGCGGCCCAAGGCTGGCGGGCCCTTGCACCTGCGGGCCCAAGCTCAATCACCTGCAAACTGGCCTTGGAGGTGTTGGAGGCGTAGACCAAGGCGGCATCGAGCGAACCCGTTAGCAACTGGTTGGTCAGCATGTCGCCAGTGGGTGTCCAGACGCGGACGTTGCCGGAATCTGCCAGCGCACGGGTCAGGTTGGCCCGCTCCAGGACCTCTTGGCTCAAGGCGCCCAGGGCGGACTTGTCCGGGTCCCCCAGGCCTACCCGAAGGTCCGGCTTCAAGAGGTCGTCAAGGGTTTGAAGCCCGAGGGGGTTATCGGGCTGTGTGATCAGCACGAGGGGGTTGCTGCTGACCACTCTGCCGGGGTGGAAGCGTGGCTGCACCAGGTCGAGGAAGGTCTGGTCACAGGCAAAGTAGGCATCCGGTCTGGCTCCTGCCTGCATCTGGGCCACCAGGAGCCCGCACCCGTTATAGGTACGTCGGAGTTGGATGCCCTCGCGTGCTGCGAAAGTGTCAAGGGCGCCCTCAACAGCACCGCGGAGCATGGCGCCACAGTACAGATCCAAGGTCGGGACCTCGGTCCAGGGATCGCCCTCGGAAGGCTGGAATCCGTGGGCGCTAAACTCTACCCCGCCCTCATCTGGAGCAGAGAGGAACCGGGCCAGACGCAGGGCCGCAGTGGGGTGGGCGGATTTGGAGATGACCCCGGCGTAGACCCAGGAGCGGAACTCCGAGAAGACGGAATCCTCAACCGCATCCAGTCCAGAGATCTGGTTGACCGTTGCGTCCCAGACGATGGCGGCATCCAGTGATCCCAAGGAAATGTCGCTGGCCAACTCCGTCACGGTGGGTTTCAGTACCAGGGCATGAGCGCGAACGGCATCCCAAGCGCCAGCCTCCTGGAGGGCGTCGCGCGCTATCGTGCCGATGGCCGTCGCTCCTGGCTGAGCGAGCCCCAGTCGGAGTCCCTCTGCAAGGAGATCCTGAACCCCTGCGATATTCAGGGGGTTGCCCTCCGCTACGGCAATAACCGGGCGCTGCCCAGCCAGGGGAAGCACCTCACGCAAGAGCCCCTTGGTCACGGCCCGTTCGATGAAGACCTGGTCGGCCGGCAGGTAGAGGTCGCCCTTGTTGGCCACCTCCATGTTCGCCAGGAGGGTTCCCGACCCGGCGTACTGGACCTGGGTGGGAACTCCGTACCTTCGCTCGAAATCAGCGAGGAGAGACTCGACGGGCCTGCGGACTCCAGCAGCCACGTAGAGGGTCAGGGTGGTTCCTGCGTCACCTTCCGGGCCGATCGGGCGGTCGCGTTGGCTGTACCACAGGCCCCCCAGCAGCGCCAAGATGGATAGGAGCAGGAATACGCCAGGACCCTTCATCGGGCGGGATTCTATAGAGAGGGCAGCCTCTGGCGGGCGGTCAATCCTTAGAATCACGTATCCCATGCGCGCCCTGACCACCTGCTTCACCACCTCGCTCCTGTTCCTGGCTGCACTCACCCAGGAGGGCCAAGCTCGATCCCCCCAAGAGGGTGATAGCCACGATTGGCCGACCCATCGCGGGGACCTGCGGCGTAGCGGTGTGTCCCCCTCACCTCTGATCGTCACCCGCCTTGCGCCCCAGTGGAGCTGGGCCTCCGCGCACGATCCCTCTCCGGCTTGGCCCGGGCCCGCGCGTTGGGACGCATACGCGGGGCTTGCGGGGTTGAGCTCCATGCGCAACTACGACCCGGTGTTTCACCCCAGCGTGGCTGGGGGACGGGTCTACTTCGGGTCGTCAAGCGAGGATGCCGTTGTTTGCCTTGACGCGACAAGTGGGCAGACTTTGTGGCGACATCCGGTGGGCGGTCCAGTCCGAGTGGCCCCTCACGTGCATGGGGGTCGCGTGTACTTCGGTAGCGACGATGGTGTGGCCTATTGTGTTGATGCGACCAGCGGTGCGCCTGTCTGGCGCGTTGTGGGCGAACCCACTGCCGGTCGCATTTGGAATAACGGGAGGATGATCTCGACTCACCCCGTTCGAACGGGGGTCTGCGTCATCGGTGAGCGTGCCGTGTTTGGGGCTTCACTTCTGCCGTGGGAGGCCAGCACGATAGTGGCCGTCGATGCGGAGACGGGTCTGCTGGATCGCCCGGGTGGCTACCGCCGTTCGCTGGGTTCGGGCATGACTCTCGAAGGTGCCATGGCCGTTGCCGGCGACCTTCTGGTTGTGCCCCAGGGGCGTGTCGCGCCACTGCTCCTGGATCACGTGCAAGGGGAGTCCAAGGGTTCGCTTGCTGGCGGGGGGGGCTCGTTTTGCATTATCGATCCCGAGGGGGGCGTCCTGCATGGTCCGGGAAACAAGGACGGTTGGATCACAGACTCCAAAGGTACAGGGGGCGAAGCTGTCGCCAGTTATGCCAAGGGCACGGCCATGGTCGTGGGCGAGCACGTCGCCTACATGCTCTCCCCTGGACACCTTGGCGCCCTGGACCGGCCTACCCAGTCGATCCTGTGGACGGTCGAGACCACCTGCTCCGACACCCTCCTCATGGTGGGGCCTTGGTTGGTGCTGGGCGGTATGGGGCGCGTGGAGGCGCGCGATGCCTTGAGCGGCCAGCTTGTTTGGGAGGCCACGGTCCCGGGTCGCGTGCATGGGTTGGCGTGCACCGCAGAGCACCTGTTCGTGGCGACGGACAAGGGGGTACTGACTGCCTTTGGGGAGGAGGATGCCGCCCCGGGCCGGGTTCGGGATGAGCTGGCACGGGCTGCGCCCCAGAGCTTGGCACCCCCCGCCGAAGTTCCCACGGGGCCCCACCCTTCACTTCTGGATCACTTTCTCTTTCAGGAGCCGACCATCGAGCATCGGCCCCTTCGCGAGGGCAACCCCTTCACCCATCCCTGGGCCATGAACCTGGGGCAGCCGGGAGGGCCTGAGGCTCACATACGCGGCCCTCTGGACCTCATCCAGGCTGGCGAGTTGCACGCCTTGGCGTTGGACGGCAGCTCACAGGAGCTTCAGCTTGCTGCCCGCGCCGACTTTACCCGTCTGCCGCGAGAGGAGATTTCGGCTGAAGCCTGGGTGCGCGTGGACAAGTCCCAAACGTGGGGCGGGCTTGTCGGGGCTATGCAGGACAACGGTGAATACGAACGCGGCTGGATCCTTGGCTACAGGCAGGACCGCTTCGGCTTTGCTCTCAAGGGCTCTGCGGGTAGCGGTCCCATGACCTGGCTCCTGTCCCCGCAGCCCATGACTCTACGTGGGTGGCACCACGTGGTCGGCACCTACGATGGGCGGGCTATGCGACTGTACGTCGATGGGGAAGCCGTGGCGCAGAGCACCGCCCAGTCAGGGTCCATCCAATACCCCGAGCACGCCTTCTACCAGGCGGGGGCCTACCGGGATGACGATGAGTTCTTCCGGATCAGTGGGGCTCTGCATGAGCTTGCCGTGTGGACGGCAGTACTGACCGGGGAAGAGGTTCAGGAACGCTACCGGGGCAAGCGGGCTCTCTTCCCTGAGCCGACCCCTCCGCCCACGGAAATTGCCGGGCCCGCCGCCAGGGCCGAAGAAAACCTGGTCATGGCGCGCGGACCCATTATCGATTTTCCCGTCAGGGGTCGGACGCGGTTACGGGTGCATCTGCCTGACGCTGCTGCGCTACGTTGGATCCTGGTGGGGCCCCGAGGGGAGGAGGTCGTGGTGTCCTCCTCCGCGGCTGCACGACACCACGAGCTGTCGACGCGCGCACTGCTCCCGCAGACCCTCTACACCTATTACGTGGAATCGGAGGGGGCGAGGAGCCCTGTGTTGGAGTGTGACACTCACTTCGACCTGGGTTTTCCGGGGCTGCTTGGTGGTGCCTCCCGGGAGCCGTGGTCGACGATCCTGAGTGAAGCAGAGCCGGGGCGCGGGGTCATCGTTGTCCTTGGGGCCAGCTCCGAGGGCCCTTGGCTGGACTGTGTGCGGCACACGGAAGCGCAGGTCCTCGTCATCGCGGCATCGGACGAGAGCGCTCAAGCCCTTCGACAGGTTCTGCTTGAAAAGGGTCTTCATGGTCAGCGCGTCAACGTGCACAGCATGCCTGACGGCGTGAGCCCGGACATCCCTCCTTGCTCGGTCAACGCTCTGCTTGTGGACCCCACCTGCCTGGAGAGTGCGCAGGGTTGGGTGGAGGCGGGGATCCTGGAGTCCCTGAGGCCCTCAGGCGGGACAGCCTGGTTGCCTCGCAGCCTGGAAACAGAAGATATCGAGGAGTGCTCCCGGTGGGCCTCGACCACCGACGTCCAGGGCTTCAAGCTCCTGGTGCGCGGCGAACTTGAGGGGGCTGGATCCTGGACCCACATGTACGCATCCGCCGACAACTCGGCGTTTGGTGGAGAGGAGTTGGCGGGGGCCCATGGTGTGGACGACCTGGATCTGGTTTGGGTCGGTCGTCCGGGTCCGCGCTACCAAACGGACCGGCAGAATCGCAAACCCTCACCTCTGGCGGTGGCGGGGCGACTGTTCCTGCAGGGCCATCAGCGCATTATCGCTCTAGATGGACACAATGGCCAGCCGCTCTGGAATCAGGAGCGGCCTGAATTGGCGCGCTTCAATGTTCCCCGTTCGTCATCGAACTGGTGCGCCGACGAGCAGAGCCTCTTTGTGGCCATGGGGCAGAGGGTCGAGCGCCTCGGCGCTCAGGATGGGCAGCTCCTCAAGACCTATCAGCTTCCCCGTGGGGTGCGTGGGGACTGGGGATTTGTGGCGTCCCTCGACGACCAGCTGATCGGGACCGTGACGCCTCGTGGCGCGCAGCACACCGCCTGGTGGGGGTCCAGCGCCTGGTACGACGGGCGCGATGGCGAGCCGGCCAAGAAGATTGCAAGCCACGCCCTGTTTGCGCTTAACAAATCCAGCGGGGCCCCAACCTGGATCTACAAGGGGGGCCGGGTCCTGGACGTTACCCTGACCATTGCCGACGGGTGCATCTGGTTCGTCGAGGCCCGCCATTCGGATCTCGACCCCACCGCGGGACGACTGGACGGCCCCGCATTGTGGTCAGACCTGACCTTGGTCTGCCTGGATGCCTTCAGCGGCGAGGTGCTATGGGAGCGGGAGGCCAAGCCCATGGCGGGTACCGTAGCTTTCTATCTGGCGCACGCCGATGGGCACCTGATCCTGCTCTCATCGAGCGGTGGCCACTCAGCCCTCTACGCATTTGATGCGGATACAGGCGAGAGTCGCTGGCGGAATAAGTATGCATGGGAGGCCGATCACCATGGCAAACACCTCTCCCGGCCGGCCCTCGTGGGTGGGAAGGTCTACGCGCGGCCTGGGGTCTTCGACCTGGAGACCGGCGAGGCCTTGGATGTATCGTTCCCTGAAGGGCATCAGTGCGGAAGCTACGCCGCCACCTCCAACACCTTGATCTTGCGTGCCGGAGACCTCTGTGTCTGGAATATCGAGGAGGGCGGGTCGTCGACCTGGAGTCGGCTGCGGCCCGACTGTTGGATCAGCACCATTCCCGGCAATGGCATGCTGCTCTCGCCCGAGGGTGGGGGTGGTTGCTCCTGCGGATCATGGCTAGAGGCCTCCATGGGTTTCCTTCCCAAAGAGGCCCGCTGATGCGGTTGCAAGCCGCTCTCGCCTGCCTGGGATTGGCGTCGGTGGCTGTGATCTGTCGGTACACCATTCGGGATATCGGCTTTGTGAATCTCCGCCCTGACGAGTACGTCCTGACGCGGGTTGTGTCTGCGGAAAACAAGGAGACCGTTCTCTCGAAGGAGCTCTCTGCCCTGGGTGCGGTTCTATGCCATGACAGCAACCTGCGCGTGACGGGATTGAATGCGCAGAGAACGCAGGACGGGCAGTGGCGCGACCTGCTGGACGGAGCGGGTCTCGATGCCGCGTGGTTCCTGACCGGANCTGACCTGCCGCCGCTGCTCCTNCCGGTANCTACCGCCGGTGGACCCGAGGCGGANCTACGCGCCGCTGTAGAGTGGGCGCTNGACTCTCCACTGCGCGAGGAATGGCGCCAGCAGGCCCTGTCCACCTTTGCCTCCCTGTGGATCTTTGAGGGTTTGGATCCCCAGGCCAACGCCGCGGCTAGCGCCGAAGTGGATGCGGCTGTCGATGCGTTGAGGCGTCTCGCTCCGTCGCTGCCCCGGCCGCTCCAGCACCCTGCGCGCGTCAGGCGCATCGGCGTCGCGGAGCAGGAGAGCGCGCCCGTGAGTCTTTGGAGCCTGGGTTTGACGGACCCTGAACAGCGACCGGCGGTGGCCGTTCTGTATGGCCGGGCCAAGTGCGCGGGCGAGGTGCTTGTGGGGGACTCCATCCGCGAGACAGAGTTGGTGACCCAGTTGGCACTGGTGGGATCCTCCTGTGAATGTGACACGGATCGGCAGTGGCTCTCGGAGCCCAGCCTTCCCCTTCGCTGGTCGCCGTCCATGCAGCGCCAGGCGGCCGACAGCCTGGGCTTTGACCCGGAGAGCCCGATGGTTGTGGCGGAGGTCCAGCGCATTCTTGCGCAGGTGCAATCCGGCCACCGGGGGTCAGGCTCCGCTGGTGGCGTGGCCGCGCTGCTCCTGGGCTACAACGAGTCTTCGCTTGTGGAAGGGGCCCCCTCTGCCCCGGACCATGAGCCGGATGCGGTGGAGTTGAGCGGGGCTCGCGACTCTTTGCGGCCCGTGGCTGGCGACGATTGGGCCTTCGAGGAGCCCTCCTCCGAGCCCGAGCCTTCAGGCCTGTCCTGGGCGTCGAACCTGAGAGTCTCCGTTATTATCGCGCTGCTACTTTTCCTCGCGGTGATCGCTGGTGTGTGCAGCTGGATCTACACGAGGAGACACGGGTGATGAACTCCCTCGCCCTGGTCGCTAGGGAGTTACGCCATCGCTGGCCCGGGGCGCTTCTCGGGACCCTTGTTGTGGGCATTGCGGTCGCCCTGGTTGTCGTCTCTCTGGCCCTCGCCAGGGCCGGTGAGAAAGAGACGCGCCTCATCCAACGCGACGTGGGCCTCAACCTACTGATTCTCTCAGACAAGACGGACATGGCGGACTACTGGGCCCGGGGGTATTCCGATCACTCCTTCCCCGCTGAGTACATGGACCGGGTGCATGACCAGGCCGTGGCCAACCGGTTGGTGCCCCTCCTCAAACAGCGCGTAGAGGTGAGCGGTGTGAGCGCTCTGTTAGTGGGTATCGAGGGGGAGCGCTTCAAGGGCGGGCAGGTGATGAAGCCCGTCTTCGGCAAGGTCCTCGCCTCTGGACAGGCCGTGCTTGGCGGGGCTGTTGCTCGGCTTCTGGACGCCGCCCCGGGTGATTCACTGTCGATCCTGGGTCACGAAGCCAACGTGCAAACCTGCCTCTCGGAGTCCGGCACGGTGGAAGACGGGACCATCTACGTCCCCATGCAGGATGCTCAGGCCTGGCTCGGAATGGCGGGGAGGATCAACGAGATTCAGGCCCTCGAGTGCCACTGTGGAGAAGATGTCGAGGATCCCCTGGGGCTGCTGCGGGAGGAGCTCGCGCCTCTCCTGCCCGGGACGATCGTGCTGCGGCGCAAGGACGCCGCAGACGCGCGCCGTGACCAACGCCAGCTTGCCGAGGGGACGCTGGCCCTGCTCAGCCCACTCTTCGTGCTCCTCGCGGGGGCTCTGGTCGCTGTCTTGGGGGTGCTGAACGTGCGCGATCGACGTGAGGAGCTGGGGGTCTACGGGGCCTTGGGTCACAGCCCTCTGCGCGTGGCCGCGGTGCTCCTGGGTCGCCCTGTCGTCATCGGTTGCACCGGAGCGCTGGCAGGCTGTGCCCTGGGCGAGGGCCTGGCCCGGCAGTATGGACCAGCCCTGTTTACCCGCGCCGTGGTGGAGCTGCACTCGGGGTGGCCCCTGTGGCTTGGCGCCATACTGGTCGCTCCGGTCTTTGCTCTCATCGCCTCGCTGCCCGCTACCCTCTGGTCCCTGCGCCAAGACCCCGTGCGGCTCCTTCGCCATGGTTGACTCCTCGCCCCTGTTGGTCGCTTCCGACCTTGGCCATGGCTATCTCCCGGACCGGGGCCAGGGGCCTGCCCTGGAGGGCGTCAACCTGGAGTTGCAGCGCGGGGAGTTCGTGGCCCTCTGCGGACCCAGCGGCTCAGGCAAGTCTACTCTCCTCCTGGCGCTGGGTGGGATGCTGACACCGACCTCGGGCCAGGTACGGTTCGATGATCGCGACCTGTACGCACTGGCTGGAGGAGAGCGCAGGAGCATTCGGCGTGAGCGATTGGGCTTCGCATTTCAATCCATGCACCTGATTCCCTACCTCAATGCCCAAGCCAACGTGGCTCTCGGTGACCCCCGGGCGGGCGCTGGCAGTCGCGCATTGAAGCGCCTGGTTGAGCTGGGCCTGGAGGACAGGGCGTCACACCTTCCGGAACAACTCAGCGCCGGGGAGCGACAGCGTGTGGCTCTCGCGCGGGCGCTTGCCGCGGAGCCCCAGGTGCTGCTTGCCGACGAGCCAACGGGCAACCTGGATCCTGAGAGTTCTGCACTCGTGTGCAGGCAACTAGCCGTCTATCACGAGGCTGGTGGGACCCTGCTGCTTGTAACCCATGATGCCGAATTGGCGAGAGGGGCACCCCGGCTGCTACACATTGCTGCAGGCCGGTTGATGGGGGCTACCCCCGCGACCCCCTAGCCGTCTTCCGTGAACCGCTCGTGAGCAGGGTCTTCAAGGCCTGAAGCCTTCTTGTAGAGCTCCCTGGCGTCGTCGTCCCTCTCTTCCAGTAGGGCGCGCTCCAACTCCAGGTAGGCCTCCAGGGCCTCGATCATTCCCAGTCGGAAGTCGCGCTTGAAGGCGGCCTGCTCCGCCTCGGGAACCCGGGGCAGCATTATGGGGTCCAACTCCTTGGAGAGCAGCAGGCCCTCTTGGCATTCCTGGACATGCGCCAGTGAGTCTACGCGAGCCTCTGGCTTTCGAATGGACCGTCTCAGGGTTCGCATGGCATCTTCGACGCGTTCCATCTGCACCTCCATCGGTGTCGCCTCTTGTTCCTCGGCGGCCCCGCCTTCCGGGTCCTGAATGGGGGCGGTGGCGGCACGAACAGATGTGAGCAGCAGCAGGAGGCCTGTGGACATGGCTGCGGCAAACAGAAACCAGATGGGGGACTTGGAGACCATGAGATTTGAGGGATACGGGGTAGGGGCGCGCTGAACCTAGAAGGCGGGAGTGGTGCCCGGCATGGGGATCGGGTACCGACCGTCGCCATCGGGGACCGTGGGAGGGGCGGCATCCCAGGCGTAGGCACTGGGTACGAGGGCTGCCGGGGATCCGATGGCGGCGTCCCAGTTGATGCGCTGTCCGGAGTAGGTCGCCATACGCCCGAAGATCGAGGTCATCGTGCTGTTGGCTCCATACTCGGCCTCATTATGTGGGGTGCCCTCACGGATAGCGGCGGCCAGGACATCGTGCTCCACCTGATAGTGGTTCGGGTCCTCGCCGCGGAATTTCCACGGGGATGCGTCGACGGAGTCTATTCGGCCAGCTCCGATATTGGCGGTCCCACGGCTACCGGCGGCGTGTTCCGAGACGCTGTTCCAGCAGCCCTGGATGTGGCGGCAGCAACTGAGCAAGGTCGTGCCATCCGCGTAGGTGAACTCGACCATGTGGTGATCGTAGATCTCCCCGTGGTCAATCCCATCTCGAACCTGGCGCCCACCTTGACCTTGGGCCGTCACCGGGGGGCCACCCTTGACCCAGTTGGCCACGTCCAAGTTGTGGATGTGTTGCTCGGTGATGTGGTCGCCACAGAGCCAGTTGAAGTAGTACCAATTGCGCATCTGGTACTCCATCTCGGTTTGACCTTCCCGCCTGGGTCGAGTCCATACTCCTCCGGAATTCCAATAGGACCGGAGCAGCACCACGTCGCCAATGGCTCCATCCTGGATGCGACGCACGGTCTCCTGGTACTTGGCTGAGTGGTGTCGCTGGAGGCCGACACCAACCTTCAGGTCCTTGTCCCGGGCAACCTGGGCGGCGGCGAGAACGGTGCGGATGCCGGCAGCATCGACGGCGACAGGCTTCTCCATGAACACGTGCTTGCCGAGGTTGACCGCGTGCTCGAAGTGCATGGGGCGGAAGCCTGGAGGTGTCGCCAGGATGACAAGATCCACATCACAGTCCATGGCCTTGGCGTAGGCGTCAAATCCGACAAAGCGGTTCTCTTCGGGCACGTTGACGCGCTCCGGGACGGCGTTTGAGATGGCCTTGTGGGCATCTTCCAATTGATCTGAGAAAGCGTCGGCCATGGCCACCAGTTCAACGGGACCAGCGGTGGACAGAGCCTGGCTGGCCGCTCCGCGACCCCGACCACCGCAGCCGACCAGAGCGACGCGGATCGTCTTGTCCCCCTGTGGCTGCCTGCGGCTCAAGGCAGAGGCGAGGTTGGGGATCGTGCCTGCTGCGGCAGCTGTCGTCGCAGTGCTCTTGAGGAAAGAGCGACGTGTGGAGTGGGGGTGCGGCATGCTGTTGGGGGGGGCTGGAGCGCCTGCGTCTTACCGTTCACCTTGGCGCTGTTTTAGTTGGATTGTACGGATGCTGTCCAGGTCGGCCTCCCAGTATCGGTCCTGCTCATCAGGGCTGGGAGGGGTGAGGGGCCGCACCAGGCGGAACCCCACGAAGCTCGCGTCAGTATGGTACCAGATGCTCTTCGGAAGCTGCGGGTCCTGAACCTTCCAGCCCTTCTTGGAGCGTAGACGGGCTGCGCTGCGCAGATCTTCGGGGTCGCTATCCCAGGACCCACCGCGCACCACCCGAGGGTAGAGCTCTTTGGGCCAGTTGACCCGCGCGGCGGACCTGGAGTCACTGGCCCCATAGAAGCTGGCGTCGTAGGCATCGAGCACCCACTCGGCGACATTCCCGTGCATGTCATACAGCCCCCATGGGTTGGGCTTCTTCTGGCCGACGGGGTGATAGCGGTCATCGCCGTTATCGAAGAACCATGCGTGATCCTCCAGATCATCGATGTCATCACCGAAAGAGTAGGCGGACTCGGTTCCCGCCCGGCAGGCGTATTCCCACTCGGCCTCGGTGGGCAGTCGATAGAACCTCCCGGTCTTCATGGAGAGCCAGCGGGTGTACTGTTTGGCGGCCAACTGGGTCATGCACACGGCTGGGCACCCCTCGATGCCCATCTCGAAATCCATGGGCACGTAGGGCGGAGTGGGCCGTGAGACGGCATCCGCCCAAGGGTCGCTGGGGCCCGGCTCCTTGCGCCGCGCCTGGTCCAATTTGAACTGCCAGG
>PBIX01000005.1 GCA_002720975.1 Planctomycetota bacterium
TGTTCTGGCTGCATCAGTACCACCACACGCACATCGCGCAGGGTCAGAGTGCCCGAAGTCATGCCGGTGGCATCTTCTACACGACTTACCTCTTCAGGAAACCGCTCCTTCCAATCTTGGAACTTGAAGGTGTGTTCCTTGATGATGTTGTCGGGGTCGGCCGTCCAGGCGAACCCGTGTACGCGTGGCCGGGGTGTTGCGCCACTTGCAACGGGGTCCCGGCGGCCGCGGTCACCGGTGGATGGAGCCAGGAAAGTCGTGACCACCCTTTCGCCCTCGACAACCGCCTCACCGCTTTGCACACCAGAGGCCCCGATGTGTCCGTCATACTCGATGGGCAGATCGAGGGTCACGTCATAGGTGCCAAAGTCCCCGTAGAACTCAGTGCTTGCATGGAATTGGTGGCAGTTCCACCCGCGGCCTCCCTCGTAGACACCGAGCTTGGGAAACCAGTGCGCCATCAAGAGGAAATTGCCGTCCCCGGAAACGCCTGTGCGGCGACGCACGCGGGGCAGTTGAGCTTTCCATTCGATCTCCATGACCAGCCGTCCGCCCGGTGGGATGACTTCTGGCAGCTTGACCGAGAACACAGTGCGGTCCTCTTCGCGCCCATCGTCCGGAGCACGAAAAACCATGGCGTCGACTAGCTCGTGCTCGCCTACACGAATCGAGGTGACCTCCTGCCAGCCCCAGCCGGATTCCATGGAGTGCCCGCGCAGCTTCCCCCCCGTCTCCCAGAGATGCGTGGAGTGTGTGTTCGAGAATGCGTTGTGGTGCAAGTGGAACCAGGCCTCGCCAACCCGATCGTCTGATCGGTTGAGCCAAGTGAGCGTCTCTTCCCCCTCAAGGGTGCGCTCTCCAGGTTCGACCCGTGCGGAGATCCGGTAGTCCGCACGGCTTGAGCGGTTGTCTTGGAGAATTCCCGGCGTCGCTCTAGCTGTCCCCGAGATGGCCAATCCGAGCCCACAGATCAGTCCCAACGCCAAACCCTGAAAATTGCGGGTACCCATGATGGAAGCATGATGCGCCTCGCCCGCCAAGGGTACAAGGGCGCCCTCGCCTATCCGATCAGGGCCCACCCGAAGGGCCCCTAGAGCAGACCGGCCAACTGCCGAACGGCAAAGCGCACAAGCCTCTCTGGGCTGTGCAGGACGAGCTCGGGATCTCCGTCTAGCACGCCGCCGGGCAGTTGAGCCTGCCACTCCTGGATGCGGTGCCGAACTTCGCGGTCGGTGGAGTCAACCCAGGCTGTGGCGGACCAAATGGTTAGGCCCGTCTCGCAAGCGACAAGGTCCAAGCGCAACTCCAACCTTTGGGGATCGCTCGTGTTGATATCGATCACTTCTGGAATCAATAGCGCGTCAAGGCCCTCCAACGCCTCGGGTGGTAGTGCCTCCAGGGAGAGGGTCCATCCGCTGCGTCTCTCGGAGGGCGCCTGTGAACTCAGCGCGCCTACGTAGGTGGGGGCAATGACATAGTCCGACGCCTCCAAGAACTCGATCCGAACCGCACGGTCCAGGGCGTGATGGAGGTCATCGTCATGCAGTCTTAGCAGCCCGACCCGACGAATGGAGTAGGTCTGGAAATCGGACGCAATCGTCGCGCTTGCCAGCGGACGGGGATCCGGCGCTATGACGCATCCGCAGAGCACGACCGTCGCGATTCCCAGTTTGCGAATATCCATGGTTGGAAGGCCTGGCTGCAAGGCCTCAAGCCCCAAGACTAGCAGAAGGGGCACGCCGTCATGGGGCCGCCTTTCATAGCGGATCAGGAAAAAATCGCCCAGCCCCAAAGCCCCCTTGGGGGCCAAGAAGGCCGATTCGAGAAGGATTTTCCTCTTTTGGTGGGTGGGCCTTCAAGCCCGGCGCGGGAACAGGACGACACACGTGCAGGCGGCTCCCACTCCAAAGCCTCGCCCCAAACTAACCGTCCCATGTCCGAATCCAGCCTACATATCCTGCTCGTCGAAGACGACCCGATGGTCGCTCGCACCTTGGCCGCCATCCTTCGCGATCGCTCGCACGAGGTCACCATCGCCCAGAGTGGAGAGGAAGCCTTGCGCTGCCAGCCCTGCGACGTGCTCGTGACCGATGTAGAGCTTGGTGGGATGAGCGGATTAGACGTCCTTGAGGAGCTCCTCTTGCGTGGGGAAGCGCCGCGCACTCTGGTCATCTCGGGTGAGAAGAGCGTGGAGAACTGCCGTCGTGCCCTGCACCTGGGAGCCGTGGATTTCCTCTCCAAGCCCGTCAACATCGATCGACTGGTTCGCCTTGTCGAACAAGAGCCCACCAAGGAACCCCAGGCACTCAGCAGCTACAAGCGTTCCTACCGCGTCTCTCGTGCTACCTGCGACCGTGGCCCCCGCGATCTGGTGGCCTTTGCCCTGCGCTGCGGTGTGGGCCCCTCGGCACGAGCGCGCGTGGCCACTGCCACCGCGGAGGCACTTGAGAACGCCTGGCGCCACGCCTACCCAGATGGGCAGGGAAGCGTGACCGTCGAGGCCGACCTCGGCACGTCCGAACTCGTGGTTCGTGTTCGAGATGGAGGCCTGGGAATGGACACGAACGCCGTGGGGCGCACTCCCGTTCAAGGCGGCCAATCCTGCGGCCTGGCCCGCATGTCGGCCCTCGCAGAGGACCTCGTGGTGCGGTCCGGAGTGAACGCCGGCACCCAGATCGAAATGCGATTCACGATCTTCACCGCATGCTTTGACGAAAGCTCGCAGACGGATCTGTCCGAGCTCGATTGGTTCAGCCCCCAGATGGCGCGAACCGTGGTGCAGAGCCTTGATGACCCCGAACACCCGCGTGCGTTTCAGTTCTCACCCGCCTTGGCGGTGAGCATCGGCCGCCTGCTGAGTGGACCGCGCCCACTACAAGACACGCCTGCAACCCATGCCCCCGAGCTTGGGGCCTAACTGTTCCATTCGCCCCAGGGCGCATGATTCCCCTCACCAATCCCCTCTCAGCCAACGAGACCCGTCATGACAGTTCAACGCATCCTACTTATCGACGACGACCCCCGTTCCCGCGAGAAACTGACCACCTCCCTTCAGGGTCATGGCTACCACCTGCTTGCCACGGCAAGCCCGGAGGATGGCTTGGAGCGCATTGGCATGGAACACCCCGACCTGGTGATCTGCAACCTGCGCTCGAGTTCTTGCAGCGCAGGAGAGTTCTCGACACGCCTGCACAACCGCTACTGCGATTTGCCGCAACTCCTGGTCGTATCGCGGACCGCTGAAGACGAGGCTCTTGCCGCCATCAAGGACAGGACGGCCGAAGTGCTCGTCACGCCGACCTCCACCAAGGGTGTCGTCGCTGCTGTGAAGCGCGTCGCCCACACTCACCAGCAGAACCAGGAGGCAACCTACCTCCGCGGCCAAGCCTGCAGCGTCGAGGCCCCCCCGTTTGTAGTGGAGAGTGACAGCCTTCGGGACGTCCTACGATCCGCAGCCCGCATCGCACGCATTCCGGGGCCCGTGCTGATCACAGGTGAGACCGGGTCGGGCAAGGGACGCCTTGCGGAGTACGTTCACCAGGCCAGCTTCCAGGCCGGGCACGCCTTCATCCGCATCGACTGTAGTGCCTTTGGCCCAACAAGCCTTGAAAGTGAGCTCTTCGGCCATGAGCGTTGCCCCGAGAATGGTGTTCGCCAACAGCGTGCGGGCTGCTTTGAGTTGGCCGATGGTGGCACCATCGTGCTGGAAGAGGTGGGCGCCCTGCCCCCACGTATCCAAGCGCGCCTTCTGCGTGTCCTCAAGTGTGGTGAGTATGAGCGCGTGGGCGGTACCGGCACCCTTGTCACCAACGCTCGCATCATTGCCACCAGCTCTCGCGATCTCCCGGCCGCCATCGCCGCCGAAGAATACCGCGAGGATCTTTACTACAAGCTGCACACCCATCCGCTGCATATCGCCCCCCTTCGGGAGCGTCCGACCGACATTTTGCCCTTGGCCTATCAGGTGGCTCTGAGTCACTCCCTGCGCTATTCCCTGCCGGAGCCGGAATTCACCAAGGAATTCGAGCAGGGCCTCCTCGCCTCTGCATGGGCTGGCAACGCACGCGAGCTGGAACAGGTTATTGAGTTGGCCGCTGGCGCCGCCAACGGAGGTCCGTTCACCATGGAACACCTCTCTCCGACCGGAAGCGATTGCGCCACCGGAGAGCTTGAGTTGGAAGACACGCGCGTCGTAGCCGCTCTCGCCAATCACGCCATGGCGGACGTTGAACGCATCGCGATCCTCGCGACACTGGATTGCTCACGCGGTAACAAGACCGAGGCCGCGAGGCGCCTCGGCCTCACCGCGCGCACCCTCTCCAACAAGATGAAGATCTGGCGTCAGGCCGGACTCGTCGCCTGACGAGGTTAAGCGAAGCGGCTGGGCGACAAGGCCTTGGGATCGAATGCACTGACGGGCTGGCCAAGGATCATCTGGGCCAGCCCTTCTCCAATGGACGGCGCCAGGTGAAAGTCTCGGCCCGAGAAACCCGTCATGATGTACAGGCCTGGAATCGAATCAACAGGACCCACCACGGGCACTCCATCGGGAGAGACGGTCAGCCAGGCCGAATGGGTACCGAGGTCCTCTTGCTCCGTGTAGATCGGCAAGCGCCCGGCTATCGCCTCCCGCGCCCATCCGCCAAATTCCTCGGATTGCTCGGGAGTCCACCCGTCAGGACTCTCTATCTCCTCGGCATTTGCCAGACCCAATTGCTCAACACGCGTGCGGCCCTGAAGAGGGTCACAACGGGCCTGAAAGTCGCGCTCAAGATCTATCAACACGGGGTGCGCCACGGGTGCACTGTCGAGGGGGTCGACCAGGAAGCGCGTCTCCATGTCCAACTGGGAGGCCTCTAGGTCCATTTCGTCTTCTTCAAGCCCTTCAACCGGGGGCATGGACAGGAAGGACTCCCGGGTCTTCAGGGCGCGCATGGGGATGTCCACGCCATAGTCCGACAAGAAGGTATGGGTCCACGCCCCAGTGGCAAGAACCACGTTGTCGCTGTAGTAGGTGGCCGTTTCCGTCTCGATACCCACAACACGGCCAGCGTCGAGCAGCAGTTTATGGGAACCGGAGCGCTCCCGAATGGTCGCACCATTCTCGCGAGCAAGAGAGGCAAACACGCTGATCGTGCGGGCGGGATCGATGAAACCCCCCTCCGGCTGCCAAGCACCGATAGCCTCGTCACTGATATCGATGCTGGGGAAGAGTTGCCGCATTTCCTCCGCCCCCATCCGGATCACATCGATGGCCAGCGAGCGTTGGACTTCGATGTTCGCGTCGAGCTCGGCAATGGCATTGGGGTCGTCCCCAGCCAGGATCAGGGCACCGGTGCGACGGTAGCCAAGCGAGCGACCCGTGGAAGACCGCATGCCCGCATAGACCTTGACCGCGTCACGCGCCATGCCCGCCATGGTGCGATCCGCAAAACCCTGATGGACAATGGCCGACGTGCGCCCCGAAGCGCCGGAGGCCAGTGAGTCGCGTTCCACGAGCACGACCGGCTCACGCAGGGCGTCACAGTTCTTGGCGGCATACAAAGCGGTGCAAGTGCCCATCGCACCTCCGCCGACTATGAGAATTTTCGCTTTCAAGGGGCTTCCACCTAAACGGATCGAGCCTTGAGTCTACACCGAAGAAGCCCAGCCCTCCCGGGGCGCGGTCCGGAAAGGGCTGGTGGACAGGCAACCCAAGGTCACCCATCGTTCGATACGGCTCCGGGCTCAGGCGTCTCCAGGCGAGGGGGGGCTCGCCGGCACAATGACACGAAGCCCGATGCCGAGTTCTCTTCTTCGTTCTTGGCATCCACTCCGAGGCGCATCCCCCCGCGGGTGCATAAACCCCTTGAATTATTCGTTCCAGGGGGTCCCTGGGGCCCTCAGGCTGGGCTGAGGGGCCTGATAGACTCCACGGCATGCTCCCCCCTCGCAAGACGCGCTCCATTCAGGTGGGCCCCCTCTCCCTGGGAGGATCGAACCCGATTGCCGTCCAGAGCATGGCCGCCACCCAAACCCGAGACGAGAAGGCCACGGGCCGCCAGATCGAACTGTTGAGCGCTGCGGGCGCGGATCTCATCCGCATCGCGGTAGACAGTACCCGGGACGTGGAGAGCCTCATCCGTCTGTGCTCCACCACCGACGTGCCTATCAGCGTCGACCTACAGGAGAACTACCGCCTGGCGGAGAGCGTCGCGCCCCACGTGCAAAAGATCCGATACAACCCCGGACACCTGCACCACCACGAGAAAGAGACCCCTATCGCGGAGAAGGTGCGCTGGATCGCCCAGGTTGCCCAGGCCAACGATTGCGCCGTTCGAATCGGAGTGAATGCGGGGTCTATCGCACCGGAATACGACGAAGCCCATGCCAACGATCACGTTGGCGCTATCGTCTCTTGCGCCGTCGACCACTGCCAGATTCTTGATGATGCGGGCTTCTACAACTACCTGGTTTCTATCAAGGACTCTGACCCACGCCTGGTCATTGAAGCCAATGAGCGCTTCGCCAAGCAGCGGCCCGACGTGCCCCTGCACCTGGGTGTGACGGAGGCGGGCATGCCCCCTGATGGGGTGATCAAGACGCGCATTGCTTTTGAACAGCTGGTCGCCCAGGGAATCGGTGACACGCTGCGGGTCTCCCTGACCGTTCCATTTGAGAACAAGGGCCAGGAGATCGAAGTGGGGAGGCAGATTCTCACGGACATCGAGGCGGGCCGCTTTCGTTCCGTGCCGAAGGGTTTCTTCGATGGGCTCAACATCATCGCCTGCCCCTCCTGTTCGCGTGTGGAAAACGACCGCTTCATTGAGTTGGCTGAAGAGGTCAAGGCACTGACCGTCTATGCGGAGGACCACGATGTGACGATCGCCGTGATGGGCTGCCGGGTCAACGGGCCAGGAGAGACGGATGATGCGGACCTTGGCCTGTGGTGTGGGCCCAGCACCGTCAACTTGAAGCGGGGACCACAAACCGTGGGCACCTACTCCTACGACGAGGTTTTAGGGGCTCTCAAACAAGAGCTTGATCGGATCATCGACCCCCCTGGGGTTACAATCGCGCCCCATGAGTGAAGCACCCACAACACACCTGGAGGGCGCCCTGCAAGAGGCCGCCCAAACCCTGTCCGCTTTTGTGGCCGATGGCGAGCAGATGGCGGCCGTCCTGCGATTTGCCCAGGCGGCTGAAGCCACGCTGCGACGAGGTGGCACGCTGCTGTCCTGCGGCAACGGTGGCAGCATGTGCGATGCCATGCATTTCGCCGAGGAGTGGACGGGCCGCTTCAGGGGCGATCGGGCCGCTCAACCCGCCATCGCCTTTTCTGATCCCGCGCGGCTGTCATGCGCCGCAAATGACCTGGGCTATGAAGAGGTCTTTGCCAGGGAGGTCCAAGCTTTCGGAAAAGAGGGCGACCTGCTCCTGGCGATCTCAACCTCCGGGCAATCCCCCAACGTCTTGCGTGCTTGCGAAGAGGCCCGGGAGAGAGGCCTCGTGGTGGTGGGACTGCTCGGCAATGGCGGAGGACAAATGCTGAGCAAGGTGGACATTCCCATTGTCGTCCCTGTGGCCACCACCTCTGACCGCATTCAAGAGATGCACATCAAGATCATCCACATGACCATCGAGTTGGTCGAGCGGCAGATGTTTCCCGAGAACTACGCCTAGGCGCCAGAACTCAGAGCTCTAGCACCGTGCAGGAGCCGTCTTCTTCGCCCACGAAGCAGATCTGGGCCAGCCCCACAAAGAGGCCCGACTCCACGACGCCCGGGATTCTGTCCAGGTCGGCCTCAAGGGTAGCGGGGTCGCTGATCCCGTCGGGAAACACACAGTCGAGAATCTCGTTCCCGTTATCGGTGTGGTACGGCTCGCCTGAATCTTCCGTCCTCAGTTGTGGGTCGGCGCCCAAGGCCGTGATGGCTCGCACCACCATGGGACGGGCAAAAGGTGTGACCTCAACGGGCAGTCGAAAGGTCGTACCCAATCTCTCAACGACCTTGTCGCGCCCAACCACAATGGCCTCGCGCTTGCTGATGTAGGCCACCACTTTCTCGCGAAGCAAGGCCCCACCACCACCTTTTGTCAGACAGAACTGGGCGTCGATCTCATCCGCGCCGTCAATGGTCAGATCTATGGCGTCCACCTCATCGAGGGTCGCCAGAGGAATACCAAAGGCGCGCGCCTTCTCCGATGTGTCTTCGGATGTTGGTACGCCCCGAATGGACAAGCCCTCGCTCTCAATACGTTCGGCCAAGCGCACCAGGGTGAAATAGACGGTGGAGCCCGTGCCCAGACCAACGGTCATGCCGTCTTCCACGAGCTCTGCCGCCTGGCGGCCTGCGGTTTCCTTTGGGTTTGTCACGTTGTGCTCGGGGGAGAAAGGGCAGCGCGGGAGAAGTCCCAAGGGAGAATAGAGGGCCGCAGGCCCGTGTTCCACCGCCGAGGATGTGCACTTTGGCCACTCCCGCACGGGACCTGATCGTGGTAGGCTCCCCGTCCGGCTTGAGACTGAATCTCAATAGCGTCCCTGTGACCTCCCTTCCCTCAATACCCCCCGGCGGGCGTGGACGCCTTCTGAGCCTTGGCGGCGAGCGTTCTTTTCGCCGAAGGTTGATGGAACTCGGGCTCCTGCCCGGGACGGAGTTCCGCCTGGTGCGTCTGGTGCGGGTAGGCGGCATGGTCGAGGTTGAGGTTCGCGGGTGCCACATCAGCCTGCGCAAGAGCGAGGCGGAGCAGATCGAAGTCGAGGCCATCGCGCCGTGAGCAATCTCAACGAGAAGCCCAGCCTCATCGCTCTGGCCGGAAATCCCAACACGGGCAAGACGTCCCTGTTCAACCGCCTCACCGACACCCACCAACGGGTGGGGAACTACCCGGGCATCACCGTCGACCGGCACAGCGGTAACTTCGAGCTGCCCAAGGCCGGGAAGATCGAAGTGCTCGATATCCCCGGCAACTACAGCCTGTCTGCTCGTAGTGCGGAGGAGCAGATCGCCATCGGCGCCCTGTCCGGCCTTCCCCCCTACCCGACCCCCGACGTGGTTGTCCTCGTAGTGGATGCGACTCAACTCGCTCGCAACCTCTATCTCGCATTGCAGGTCATCGAGCTGGAGCAGCCGGCCGTGGTGGCCTTGAACATGGTGGACATGCTCGATGGCGAGGGGCGTGCAGTAAGTCCACGTGCATTGGAGCAGGTATTGGGCGTGCCCGTGATTGCGACCAATGCGCGCGAAGGCGACGGGCTGGAAGAGCTCAAGGCTGCCCTTGACCGTGTCCTCGCCCAGCCCAAGACGGGAACTCCCGGTGCCCGCTGGGCACATGAGGACCCGCTCCTCCAAGCCGACCTGCAGGCTGTCCATCAGGCCCTGCCTGCATCCTGGAGAGACGGACGAGCCCACCGCGAAGAGGCCCTTGCCGCTTGGGCGCTGCTCTCCCTCGGTGACGACGACGAGTTGCAGCATGTTCCTGATGAGCTACGAGAGGCCGTGGCTCACCGACGGCGCCTGGCTGCCGGCTCAGGCCGTGACATCGACGAACAGCTGATCGCCGCACGCTATGAGTGGATCGACAGGCATGTGGCGGCCGCCACGCGGATTCCGAGCCGGGCCAGCGCATGGAGTGAACGCGTGGACGCCCTCCTTCTGCATCCTGTGGTGGGGTTTGCCGCCCTGATCCTCATCATGGGTTTCCTGTTTCAGACCCTCTTCACGTGGTCGGGGCCGTTGATTGACTGGATTGATGGTCGATTTGGTGGCGTCAATACATGGATCGTGACGGTCCTGCCCGAGGGCGCCTGGCGCTCTTTTCTCACCGAGGGTCTGATCGCAGGGACTGGAGCGGTGTTGGTCTTCCTGCCGCAGATCATGTTGTTGTTTGGGCTGCTCGGGTTGATGGAGGACTCGGGCTACATGTCAAGAGTGGCCTTCCTGATGGATCGTGTCATGCGCATGATCGGTCTCCACGGTCGCGCGTTCATCCCAATGCTCTCGGGGTATGCCTGCGCCATCCCGGCCGTCATGGCCACGCGCACCATGGAACGGCGGCGGGATCGCCTGTTGACCATGATGGTCGTTCCACTCATCTCCTGCGCAGCGCGCTTGCCGGTCTACACGCTGGTCATCGGGGCTCTGTTTCCAGCGGGGAAGGGTACCGGCTGGATCGATGTGCAAGGCCTGCTGCTGGTGGCCATGTACCTGTTCAGCACGGTCATCGCATTGGTTGCTGCGGGGGTTCTCGCGCGCACACTGATCCAGGGACCCAGCGTTCCCCTCATTCTCGAATTGCCTCCCTACCGATTGCCCCAAGCAAGGGTTGTTGGGCGCATGGTCCTCCAGAAGGGGGGTGTGTTCGTCACCGAGGCCGGAACGGTTATTTTGGCTTGCACCATTGGTCTGTGGCTCTTGTCCGACTATCCCGGCCTGAGCGATGCTCGTGCAGCACCTCTGGACGCCCGCCTGGCCGCTCTGGAGCAGACCGAACCGGATCCGGCCATACGTGCCGTCGCAGCCAGGGAGATCCAGCACGAACGAAGTGCCCTGCAGCGCGAACACAGCTGGGCGGGCAAGCTCGGCCGCACAATCGAGCCAGCAATTGCCCCCTTGGGGTTTGACTGGAAGATCGGGGTGGGCCTGATCGGCTCTCTGGCCGCCCGTGAGGTTTTCGTCGCCACCATGGTCGTGGTGTATGGCGCCGGCGGGGAAGGCGAGGGTGCCGCCGTGAGTGCGCTGCGAAAGAAGATGCGAGAGGAGAGGCGGTCCGATGGGGAACCCCTGTACACCCCGCTTGTTGGCCTCTCCTTGCTGGTTTTCTTCGCCCTCGCCTGTCAATGCCTGAGCACGGTTGCCGTGGTCAAGCGCGAGACGGGCACCTGGCGCTGGCCAGCCTTCATGCTCGGCTACATGACCATCTTGGCCTGGGTCGCCAGCTTCGCTGTCTACCAGGGCGGCATGGCCCTTGGCTTTCACTAACGCGCGTCGCTCTTCGTCTCGGTCTTGGCCCACGCATCGTCCAGGAACTGGACGAACGGATCATCGGATATAAGCGAGGGGCCGTCGTGTCGACCGAGAATCTCTTCGCTGGCCGGGTCGATAATCAGGAACAGAGGCTGGGAGTTGCTCCCCGTCATCTCGAGCTCGCGCTCCATGTTGCGCGGATAATCCACGTGCAAGCGGGCTTCGATGAAGCGCTCGGAGAGGGGGCCGGCGACCGCCGGGTGCAGGAAGACACCTTCTTCCATCTTGCGGCAGTTCACTCATGTGAACCCGGTGAAGTTCACGAGTACGAGCTTGCCCTCAGCCTGCGCTCGCGTCATAGCCGCCTGCCAGTCATCCTTGATGATGGTGTGGGCAGCTTTGTTGGGCGAAGCGGACTCGAAGACCACGTACGGAGGTAGAAGGGGTGTTGTCACGAACTCGTCCAGGGCGTTGCCTGGGACGCCGTAGCCGAAGTAGCCCGCCAACAGGATCGTCATAACTCCGATTCCTGATTGCCTGGGATTCGGCTTACCAGATTTCTTCACCTGCATAAGCAGGTAGATCCCAGCTGCGGCAAAGATCACGCACCAGGCTGCCAGGAACACATCGCGGCCCAAGATTCCCCAATTCCACACGATGTCCGCGTTGGAGATGAACTTGAGGGAAGCCGCCACCTCCACAAATCCCAGGAACACCTTCAGCGTGTTCATCCACTCACCCGCCTGGGGCATCTGTTGGATCTTTCCGGGCACCAAGGAGAGGAACACAAAGGGTGTAGCCATGGTCAAGCCGAAGACGCCCATGCCCAGGACGATGCGCAAGACGTCCTGACCAGTTCCTTGGCCTGTGGCCGCCGACCCCAGCAGAGTCCCGACGAACGGGGCCGTGCAGGTGAAAGAGGTGACCACCAGGGTCGCCCCCATCATGAACACGCCCAGATAGCCCCCTGTCGCTGAAGCCTTGCCCGCAACCTCCATCATCCGCCGCGGTGGTTGCAGCTGGATGAACCCGAACAGAACCAGGCTGAAGAACAAGAACAGCACCCCGATGACTATGTTGGTTATGGGGTGGGTGGCGAAGGGAATGATGACCGGTGCAAAGACGAGCCCGATCAAGATGAACACGCTCACGATGCCCACGCCGTAGGTGATGGATAGGGGTAGCACGTCGCCGTCCCGAGCATCCGCCTGCTTCGTGAAGAATGAAATCGTGATCGGGATCATCGGATAGGTGCATGGCATGAGCAGGGTGAAGATGCCCCAGCCCACCGCTGCCAACAGGAACTTGAACAGGGACGGACGAGACTCGTCGTCCGCGCCGCCCTCTCCCGCATCTGGCCCAGCTTGAACCGCTGACTCCCAGGCAAAGGCCTCGTCGGGCCCCGTGCCGGAAACCTCCAGGGCCAGCGCCCAATTCTGACAGCCGTTGTCGTCGCACACTTGGCCCTTCACCTGCGCGATGACATCGGTGGGATCGAAGGTGTCGTAGAGCAAACCCTCCACCTCAATCCGCACCGTCCCGTGATGGGTGTTGATCCAGATGTTGCCGCCGCCCTCGTGAGCCGGTATGCCCTGGTCCGCGCGCTCCGGGGTGGGCATACGCATGCGAGCGCTGTCCCACTCCACGTCCTCGCTCTCAAGAGTCACACTCGTCGGGGTGCCGATAGCCTCGGGGTGCCCCAGGTCCTCGGTCGTTGGACCGTGGTAGATGTGGTAGTGCTCCGCCACTTCCAGTTGGATCACGGCCCGCACGGACTCGCTGGCCTCATCCGCCCGCGCCCAGAGTGTGCCACTTACGTTGCTGACCGGAGCTGTCCGAGTCGGGGGACCCAGGGCCAGGGGACGGCCAGGCGTTTGGGGGTTCACCGTTGCCGGCGCACTCGGTTCATCGGAAACGGTGGCGGCTGAGGCCGCGGTGCCCAAACTCTCCGGCCACCCGGCCCAGTACTTGTCCCGCCCCCCCCCGTCGCTGGTCGCCGTCTCCTCATAGGGGACGCAAACGCCGGTGAGGTCTGTGCAGGTCTGTCCGACGAGATGCAATTGCGCGGCGTTCGCGGCACCAGGGGTGGTCACCTTGCCCGTGGCGTACGCAATGATCTTGCCTACGTGGTAGTTGTAGGTGTATTTGCCAAGCAGGTCGTCATCGATCTGCTTGACGTGCGGTGCGGGCCACACAAATTCACCCCACTCGATCCCTTCCGAGCTGAGCTCCAGCTGCAGGGGCGTGCCGATGGCATCGGGGTGGCCGAGCTCGGTGTGGTAGACGTACCAGCCGGGAGTGACGCGAAGGATGAGAGCCGCGCTGGCGCGATCACCCTCGACGCGCGTGTACAGGCTGGCTTTGGCTTCGTTGTCTTGGGCGGCAGCCGGGGCAGAAGCAAGCGCACTCAGGCCGAGGGCTAGGAGGGCAAGGGAGAATCGGGTCATGGGTGGCGCATCGCGGGACACAAAGTGCTGTCACTCGGGTGGGCTACTGTCCTTGGGATTGACGTGAACCGCAACCTCTACGACGCGGGTCTCGCCCACAATGATGGATTCTTCCACTTTGTGAGCGATTGCGTGTCCCTTACGAACACTCAGGTCGCCATCCACAGAGATCTCCATGTCCACGCGCAGCTGGTGCCCCAGCGGATGAATACCTACCCGCTCGACACCCTCGACACCCTCCACCAGATTGACCCGCGCGATGATGGCCGCACGCAGGCTCGGATCGGGTACGCGGTCCATGAGTATGTCGGTTGCCCCCTTAAGGGTCTTCAGGCCCATGAACAAGATCAGGACGCCAATCACGCAGGCCGCCAGAATCTCTGCCCGGGGCAGATCTGCCATGGCGCAACCCACGCCAATGATCACGAGCACGCTTGCCAGGGCATCCGAATAGCAGTCCCGGGCGAGGGCCCTCAGGGAGGGACTCTCCAGGTCCTTGCCCACAGTAGCGGCCAACTTGTGGAGCCACCCGTTCACCAGCACCGATACGCCGGCGATGCCCATGGCCAAGATCCCCATTGAGCGCTCATAGTGTGGGTCCGCCCCATTCGCGACGTCGATGACCAGGAACACTCCGGCCACGACAAGAACGAGACCGATGAAAGCCGCTGCCAGGGCCTCGGCCTTGCCGTGCCCATAGTGGTGGTCTTCGTCCGCGGGCTTGCCCGCCCAACGAAACGATAGCCACCCCGCGAGCGAGGTTGCCCCATCGGAGAGAGAGTGCACACCATCGGCTACCAGCGCGGGCGATACCGCTGCCCATCCTCCCATCAATTTGATCGCCGCCAAAACCATGTTCACGACCAACCCGGTGAGGTGGACACGGGATCCGCGGGCCTGGTGCTCGGGGGTTCTGCCCTGCATGGAGTGGGGTAGGCGCGTAGGTGGGGGTGGTAGGCGCATCCGGCCTTGATCGGGATGGACGCAAGGGGGGCCAGACAGTCTATGCTCCTCCGGGGGGACAGCGTGTGTTGGCTCCCAGTGGTTCCCGATCTGTTGATACAAAACCCATGCGCTCCATGTCTTCCTTGCCTTCACTTTTGCGCCTGCCCCTAGCCGGCCTGCCCCTGGCACTGGCCTTCCTGTCCTTTGGTCTGCAGGACGATGAGGGCAAGAAAGCCCCGCCCACTGACGGCCCTCAGCTGGAAAGAGATGTCTTCGGACGGCTCCGCCCCCAAGCCAAGGGCGAGGACTCTGCCCTGGAGGGCGCCTGGCAGTTACTCGACATGGAAGTCGAGGGCTACCCGGAGCTGGGAAGACAGACACTGGGGTTCATGTTGATCCAGGACGGCCACCTCTCCCTGCAACTGGAAGCCTACTGGGAGGAGGATGACTTTGGTGACGCCCCCGAAGATGGCTATCAGGCCTTTGTGGCCGAGTTCATCCGGACGGGCAACACGCTGGCATGCTCGACCCTGATGGGTGCCTATATCGATGAGGAAGAAGACGACATCGCCTTTGAGGACCCTGGGGGCAAGCGCAACTTCGAGATCTCGGTCAACGGCGCCTTCCTCGATCTCAACTGGGGCGAGGGGCAGGTGCTGACCTTCGCGCGCAGGGTTTCACCGAATCAGAAGCGCCTCTCCATCTATGGCAAGGAGATTCCGGGGACCCCGGATGGTGACCCCGACATCTTTGGTCGGGACGCCAAGAAGGGCGACAAGGAAGGCGATGACGACGGCAAGCCCTAGCAGGCCGTCACCGATCGTCCCTGAATGAAGGCAGGGCCGCCACCCGTGGGTCGCGGCCCTGCCCGTGTCTTACTCAGCAATCTGGGCTCCACCTGTGGTGGGCCCTCGGTCTAGCACTTGCTGAAGCCACACCCGTAGCACTTCATGCAGCCCTCCTCAAAGGAGAGGTTCGAGCTGCACGCGGGACACTTCACCTTGTAGCTGGCCATCTCCCGTTCCCGCTTGACCCGCGAGATGGGGCGATTGCTCATCGGTGAGCTCGTGGCGGGCGCCGGTGCAGGGGTTGTCGCTTCCGAACTCGCGGTCGGCATATCTGAGCCCACGCGACCAAGCAACATAGCCTCAAGGCCATGCTCGCGCTTGACCTTCAGGTAGCGGTAGAGCGCCGTCGCCATTCCGTCTGCGAGCGACATGACGTTGCCGTCTTTGGTCGGCACGGTCAGGCTCGAGCCGATACCGGAGAATTGCCGCACGGCCATCTCAAGGCTTCCATTTGAGCGCAACCACAGGGAGAGGATGCGACAGATCGCCTCCAGGTCCGAGTTGGCCACGTCGCCGCCCTTACCGAGCTGGGCGAACACTTCCCGTTCGTGCCCGGTCTGGGGGTCAACGGTGACCTTGATGTGCATGTTCCCAAAGGGTGTCAATTGGGTCAGGCGCAGGGCGGGCATGATCTCGGGCAACTTCATGGGGCTCAAGGTGCTGCCAGCCGCCATCGGCGCGGCCTCGGAGGTCTCGGAGGTCTCGGAGGTCTCGGCCTCCGCCTTGCCCCCTCCTGTGGTCCCGCGAGTCATGGGCTGCATGTCGCGACAGCCATCCCGGTAGACGGTGACGCCCTTCACGTCGAGGTCGATGGCCAACTCGTAGACCTCTCTGACCTCTTCCACGGTTGCGTCGTGGGGGAAGTTGATGGTCTTGGAAATCGACGAGTCACAGTGCTGCTGGAAGGCCGCCTGCATACGCATATGCCACTCAGGGGTGATGTCGTGGGCGGTGACATACACGCGCTTGTGATCTTGCGGCGCATCCTCGATGTGGCACAGGGTGCCGTCATTGAGAATCTGCTCCACCATCTCCTCGCTGTAGTAGCCAGCATCCTTGGACGCCGTCTCGAATGCCTCATTGACCTCGCGCATCACCGTCGGGTTGCCTTCGGTGTCCTTCATAACCTGACGGTTGAAGGCCAAGCTGAACATGGGCTCGATACCGCCGGAACACCCGGCAATGATCGAGATCGTCCCTGTGGGAGCGATGGTCGAGGTGTAGGAGTTGCGCATCTTGCGACCCCGCTTCTCCCAGTCTGATCCTTCCCAGGCGGGGAAGCAGCCGCGTTCGTCTGCCAGAATCTCGGAAGCCAGGTGTGACTCATCATTCAGGACGCGCATCACCTCCGACCCGAACTGCGTTCCCTCTTCCGAGTTGTAGGCGAGGCCCATCTTGAACAGGGCGTCGGCAAAACCCATCACGCCCAGACCTGTACGCCGCGTCGTCTTCGACATGTTGTCGATCTGCGGCAGGGGGTAACGGTTGACCTCGATCACGTCGTCCAGGAAGCGCGCCGTGGTATGGATGACGGACTTGTAGCCTTCCCAGTCGAAGCTCGGCTCGCCGCCCTCGTTACTCACGAAGCGGCCCAGGTTGATGGAACCCAGGTTGCATGAATCGTAGGGGTGCAGGGGCTGTTCACCACAAGGGTTCGTCGCCTCAATCATGCCCACGTTCTTGATCGGATTGCGGGCATTGATGCGGTCGATGAAGATGATTCCCGGCTCGCCTGAACGGTGCGCGTGCTCGGTCACCACGTCCCAGATTTCACCTACGCTCCAGTATTCTCCCGTTCCCGAGCCCCCCTCGTCACGCTTCTCAACCTGCGACCAGACCTGCGTACGGGGGTTTTGGACCTGGTGGATCGTTCCCGGATCGGCCTTCAGCTCCTCGATGAAACGGTCGGTGACCGCCACGGAGATGTTGTAGTTGGTGATCTTGGTGGGGTCGTCCTTGAAGGTGATGAACTTCATCACATCGGGGTGGTCCACACGCATGATGCCCATGTTCGCACCGCGCCGAAAGGCTCCCTGCTGGATGGCGTCGGTAGCCTTCGAGAAGACCTCAATGAACGACAAGGGTCCCTCGGTGGTCCCCCCCGAAGAGCGCACGAGGTCTCCGGCCGGCCGCAATCGCGAGAAGCTGAAACCGGTACCCCCACCGGCTTTCTGGATGAGTGCGGTCGCCTTGATCGAATCAAAAATACCCTCGATGGAATCCTCCACCGGGAGCACGAAGCAGGCAGAGAGCATCCCCATCTCCCGACCGGCGTTCATGAGGCAGGGGCTGTTGGGCATGAAGCGTCGCTCAGCCATCAACATGTAGTAGTCCTGCGCCACGGTGAAACACCTGGTCCAAGCGCCGGGGCTGAAGGACAGCTCGGCCCGCGCCACATGCGAAGCCACGCGCCAGAAGAGTTGGCGCGGTGTTTCGATGACCTCTCCCGTCTCGGGCGACTTCTTCAGGTAGCGCCGACCAAGAACCGTCTTGGCGTTGTCCGTCAGGCAGGGGTCGGGAAGATCTGCGGGCGGCTCCACCGATTCGATGGCTGCCTTTGCACTGGCAGGATCGAGCACCTCACGTTCGTTTCCAATGATCGCCTCGGCTGTCGCGGCGGCCGTTCCTTGGTTCTGGTCAGTTGCAAACGTTGTCTCGGTGCTGTCGGCAGGTTGAGCGGGAATCACGCAGTCATCTCCTATGGGTCATGGGGGTGTTCGCGCCGCGGGCTCGTCACGGGCCTCCATCAGGGCGGAGATCCTTGCGGTCGGACAGACCTTTGGGCGAGGGGCGATCTTCTACTCCCTTGTCCCAACTTTCAAGATTGGGGTCGTCACAATTCGCCGACGCGGAACATTCAATCGGACTTGCGTTTGAGGTCTTGAAGCTTGGCGCGGATGCGATCTTGAACCTCGCGGAACTCCTCGATGGACAGTACGCGGGCGGCCAGTGCATAGGTAAAGGCTCCAGCCCCCATGGCGAACACCAGTGCCCCCAGAGAGCCGATGAGATCACTCCCAAGGGAATGGGTCACGCCAGCAACAAGTCCGCACAGAGCGGCAGCGAGGCCCATTCTAACCAATGGTCCCAGAAGTGGGTCGCTCGGTGCCGGAAGTCCGAGGCGTCCTCCCAGTCCCGGGAAGAGCAGCAAGAGGTTGCCCCAGGCGGTGATGGCACTTGCGAGAGCGAGGCCCGCAACGTCCATCTCCAAGCCCCGGATGAAGACCACGTTGAGCACCACGTTGGCGATCAACATGGCGCTGGAAATGCGCACGGGGGTCTTCATGTCCCCCATGGAGTAGTAGGTGCGGGCCAGAAGGCCAGAGGCGCCCACGGGCAGGATCGTGAGGGTCAGTAGGCGCAGGGCCTGGCTCGTACGTTCCACGCCCCCAGTCCCGAATTCTCCGCCGCCCAGACAGACCGCAACGACCGGCTCAGCCAGGATCCAGAGTCCACAGGTAGCCGGTAAGGCCCAAAACGCGATCGCCCGTTGAGTGCGATCGTGGAGCTTACGGGTGGCCAAGAAATCCCGGCCGTGAGCGTGGGCTTGTAGAAGCGGAAAAACGGCACTCGTAGCAGCCACTGCCACCATGGCGACAGGGAACTGCTGAAGGCGTCCGGCGTAGTAGTAGCAGGTAGGCCCGCCGTCGGGCAGGAGCCCCTCCGCCATGAGCCCGTCGATCATCACGTTGATCTGGTACACCGCGGCACCCAGGGCCAGAGGAGCACTGCGCTTCAGCACGGTCCAGGCCCCAGGGGCGCCGGAGGGGCGGGAAACCAGGGCAACCCGACTCCCCATCAACCCCTGTGCCCGCAGAGTCGGAACCTGCACGGCCAGCTGCACCACTCCTGCCAGCAGCACGCCCCAAGCGAGGAATTTGGCCCGTTCGAGGTCGTGGTCCACCCCCGGACCCGTATCGGGCGCCAGCCAGGGCAGGGCCAGCAAGGTCGCAATCCAGACGACGTTCATGCTCACCGGCGCCCAGGCCGGAGGCTCGAACCTGCCGCGCACGTGGAGAGCCCCCGTAACCAGCGCAGAGAGGCAGGCGAGCAGCACGAAGGGCATCACCCTCAGCGCCAACTCCCGCACCGGGGCCGGATCACTCCCCAGCCAGTTCCAGCCGGTCACCGGCATCTGATCGGGCATCAGGTAGATGGCCCCCATGGTCACGACCATCACTCCCAGGAGCAGGCCCGTCAGCATCCGCGCCGTATCGCGAAACAGCCTGCGGCCAGCCTCTCTTCCATGGGCTCCTTCGGTTTCCGTCTGAGCCGTTTGGAAGGCGGTCGAGAGCGCGCCCTCTCCAAGGAAGCGTCGGAACAGGTTCGGCACGCGCCACGCCGTGATGAACGCATCGAAGACGGCCGAGGTGTCCCCGAAGAGCGTCGCACTCAGCTTCTCGCGCAGCAGCCCAAGAATGCGACTGAGAAGCGTCAGGCTCGAGAGCAGAGCCGTTCGCTTTCCCAGATTCTTGTGACGCCCAACAAGGTTCTCACCCTTGGCTTTTCCGCTTCCCCCCACAGATCAAGGCTTACCATTTGCGCCGACCCAATTCAACCTGCAGATAGGTGTGGTCTCTTTTCAGTCCAGCTCTTGGGCGGCGAATTGTTGGACCAGCTTGCCATCCACGGTTCCCTTGTGGTCTGCCATGATCGCCTTCATCAGCTGCCCCATCTCCTTCTTGGAGGTCAGTCCCAGCTCGGCGATCTTGGCGCGAACGACTTCAGCGGTTTCCTCCTCGCCGAGCTGCTTGGGAAGGTAGCCCTGGATGACCTCGATCTCGGCACGTTCCTGGTCGGCCAGATCCTGCCGGCCGTTGGCCTCGTACTGGGTCACACTGTCCGTGCGCGACTTGACAGCAGAGAGGAGCACGGCGAGCTGCTGATCGTCGTCCAGGTCCTCGCCCACCTCGATGCGGCGGTTCTTCATGGCGGCGAGGACCATCCTCAGGGTGTCCCGGCGCAGGTTTTCGCCCGCGCGCATGGCCTCCTTCACGTCTTCACCGAGCTGATTGAGCAGGGTCATAGGGGGGATCCCTCGCGGCTAGGCTTCGTCGGGGCTGTCGGTCTCGGAGTCCGGCTCCATGGCCGGATCAGTGCCAGAATCTGCGAGAGCCTCGGGCTCCGGGTCCGCCGCTGCAGGCTCACCCTCCCCTGCCTCGCCATTCGCCGTCGGGGAATTGAAGCGCTCCAGGTCCGCCTCGCTCACGACTTCAATGGCCACCAGGTGGTCATCCTTGCGCAGGTTCACGACGCGCACGCCTTGCGTGTTGCGACCAATGCACGAGATGGTCTCCACGTGGGAGCGAACGATCATCCCACGCTCCGTGATCAGCATGGCGTCATCCTCTGCTCGGCACTGACGAACCGAGACGACCGGCCCGTTGCGGGTGGTGGTGCGGATGTTGATCACGCCCTGCCCGCCGCGGCCCTTGATCGGGTAGTCCTCAAGCGGGGTTCGCTTGCCGTGGCCGTTTTCACAGACGGTCAGGAGATCGGCGCCTTCTTCTGCCACGATCATCCCAACGACCTCGTCGTCACCCTTGAGCTTGATGCCACGCACTCCACGTGCCGTGCGGCCCATGGCGCGCGCCGCCTGCTCGTCGAAACGAATGGAGCGACCGGACGAGGAGGCCATCAGGATCGTGTCGCCTTTGCGGCACAGGCTGACGCCAACGACGGAGTCCCCCTCTTCGAGTCGGATGGCCTTGATGCCACCCTTCTTGGGACGTGAGTATGCCGAGAGGACGGTCTTCTTCACGACGCCCTTGCGCGTGGCGAAGACAACAAAGCTCTCGTCGTCAAACTCGGGAACCCGCAGCAGGGAGGTGATGTCCTCCCCATCCCGCAGAGACAGGAGGTTGGTGATCGAGCGGCCCTTGGACGTTCGCGTTGCCTCGGGCAGGTTGTAGACCTTCAGCCACAGGACCTGGCCCATGTTGGTGAAGCACAGGATGTAGTCGTGGGTCGACGCCACAAACAGGGACTTCAGCACGTCCCCTTCCTTGGCATCAGCGCCCTTGATACCCACACCGCCGCGGCCCTGGGCCCGGTAGGTGTCGAGGCTCATGCGCTTGACGTACCCATCCCGGCTGAAGGTCACCGCCATCAGGTCCTCGGTGATCAGATCCGCCATATCGAAATCGGTGTCGACCTCTTCCGAAGAGATCTCCGTGCGGCGCTCGTCACCGTAGACCTTCTTCAGATCCTCGAGGTCCTCGCGCATCATCGTCGTCACCCTTACAGCACGCTCCAAGATGTCTTTGAGGTCTGCAATCTCCTCTACCAGGGCATCGTGCTCGGCCAGCAACTTGTCGCGCTCAAGGCCGGTCAAGCTGCCAAGGCGCATGTCCACGATGGCCTGACTCTGACGGTCCGAGAGTTGGTACTCCGCACTCAGTGAGCTCTTGGCCTCATCGCGATCCGCCGACGCCCGAATGATCTCTATCACTCGATCGATGTTGTCGGTGGCGATCAGGAGTCCGTCGACGATGTGCTTGCGAGCCTCGGCCTTCCGCAACAGGTACGCCGTCCTTCGCCTGATCACATCCCTGCGGTGCTCGAGATAGGCGTCGATCAACTGGCGCAGGTTGAGCGTGCGCGGCTGGCGCTGGTGGATTGCCAGATTGATGATCGAGTAGGTCGTCTGCAGCGGTGTGTACTTGAAGAGCTGGTTGGCGATGACCGTGGGGTCTTCGCCGCGCTTGAGGTCCACTACCAGCCACATCCCGTCCTTGCTTGATTGGTCCTCCACGTTGTGGATACCGGTGATGCGTTCGTCTTTGACGACCTCGACGATCTTGGCAATGATGCCCGTCCTGTCCGCTGCCTTGCGCGTCTGGTACGGGATCTCGGTGAAGATCAGGCGCTGCCGCTTGCCCGTATCCTCCACGTGATGCCTGGCACGGACCCGCACACGTCCGCGGCCGGTGGTGTAGGCGCTGTGGATTCCGTGGCGGCCCATGATGATGCCGCCCGTGGGGAAGTCAGGGCCCGGCACGATCTCCATCAGGTCGCGGATCGAGACCTCCGGGTCGTCCAGAATGGCGAGGGCAGCATCACAGATTTCATGCAGGTTGTGGGGCGGCATGGATGTCGCCATGCCAACGGCGATGCCGTCCGATCCATTGCAGAGCAGATTGGGGAAGCGGCTGGGCAGCACGGTCGGCTGCGTCCGCGTCTCGTCGTAGTTGGGCTCGAATTCGACGGTGTCCTTGTCGAGGTCGCTCATCAACTCTGTGGACATACCGGTCATCCGCGCCTCGGTGTATCGCATGGCGGCGGGCGGGTCGGCGTCGATGGAGCCGAAGTTGCCCTGCCCATCCACGAGCGGGTAGCGCAGGGAGAAGTCCTGGGCCATGCGCACGAGCGTCGGGTAGATAACCGACTCGCCGTGTGGGTGGTAGTTGCCCGAGGTGTCGCCGGCGATCTTGGCGCACTTGCGGTACTTGGCCCGCGGACCCAGGTTCAGGTCATTCATGGCGACCAGAATCCGGCGCTGGCTGGGCTTGAGGCCGTCGCGCACGTCGGGCAGTGCCCGCGAGTGGATGACGCTGAGTGCGTAGGTCAGGTACGACTCATGCATCTCGCGCGTGATGCTGCGCGGGACGGCCGGATTGGATGAGGGCTCGGTTTGGATGTCCGTCATGGGGTCTTCGAGAGAGAGGGCAGGTCGCCCTCCGCCGTGCGCAGGAAGCGCAGGGAATAGTCAGCGGCCGTCGAGGGGCCTGATTCAGAAACAAATACGTTGGGGAGATCTACGGAGACGAGCTCGTAGGGCTGGGATTCGACCCGAACCCCCTCCGGCGCATCGCCCCACAGCTGCCAAGCGGAGCTCTGACCCCAAGCTGGGGTGGCCAGGGACCAACCGTTGGGCAAGAGCTTGTCGCTTGAAGCCAGGACGGCAATGGGGACGCCCTGATGCCGAGCCCGTTCGCACAGATGGGCACAGCCGATGAGGCCCAGGAATGCCCCGGCTCCGACGGCCTCAGTGCCGAGCCATATCCGGTCGGCCCGTGTGGCCCAGAGGTGCAGGGCCGAGTCGTACACGTAGCGCACGTGCAACCCCGCCTTGGTCAGGCGTCGCGCCAGACGCCGTCCACCGAGGTCCGGACCACCTTCCGAGACGATGACTTCTGGTGCCAACCCAGCTTGCCCTGCGGCCTCCAGAGCAAGGGCAACCGTGTCAGAATAGCCGTGCACGCAGATCACTTCACCGCGATCCAACTCGCCGAGAAGTTGTTTGGCGCACTGCCCGCGATCGGGAAGTCGGCGGCCGACGGCGAGGGGTTCGCCGTTCCAACGTGCCTCACCCGCACCCGCGCCTCCGAGCCACAGGCCCATCTCTTCGGCCAAGAACTCTTGAACGGACGTACGATCCTCTTGCTCGGTGTACTCGCCACAACGCCCTCCCTCGACCAGTTGGTCAATCGTGTAGAGCCAGTTGGCAACGGTCCCGCGCCAACCCTGCGCCTCGCGCAGGTCGCCCATGCCTTGGTCGAGTGCGTCGCCGAGTGCATCCCACTCGCCTGTTCGATCGGCCCCGGTCTCTTCGGCATCACCCGCAACGCTGTATTGCTCGGGGAGTACCGCAAGCCAGTCGAGAAGGATACCGGCCGTCTCCCGGACGAATTCAGCACCCGATGCCGCACGATCTTCGCACGCCTTCGCGAGCGCCCGCTGCAATTCGAGGCCCGCCTTCGAGAGCTCCCCTTGAGGGGACGGAGAGGGTGTGGAGGGAGAGTCGGAACTCATGGTGCGGGATGAATGGGGAGGCCTCTTGGGGCCCCTCAAGAAGCCCTCGAAAAGCGGTGCGCCAAGGGTCCTCAAGCTCGGAATGGAGGGTCGATTATCACCCCCCCAGGGCCGTTCTTCTACCCAACAGCCCCACAATAATAGTGTCTCGCGCCACGCACCCCGCCGAAGGGGTCAGCGGGGGACCCTCCAAGAGGGGGGCAACCGGGCCTCCAAACTCTGCGCTTCCGGACCCCTTCCCGCCCCTTCGTCGAGCAGCTCCATGAGGCGCAGAAAGTCGGCCGCTGGCGTGTGCCCGCGGAGGGCCAGCAGTGCCGCCCAACCACCTGCACGCTCCCAGTTTCTCTTCGCCAGATCGTCGGTGAGGGCTTGCTCGAGCTGCTCCTCCTGCACCGCGCCACGCTCTATCAGCTCCCCCACAAGTCCTGTCAGGGTCTGGAGTTCCGACGATTCCCCGTCGAGCTCTGCGGCGCGGACGATGGCCGCCGGATAGCGGCCCAACACCAGGTCGGCCCTCGTGCGTTGGGGCCCATAGGCCTCGCCCATCTGCCACAGTTCCAGACCTCCGGTCACGGCCAGCAATCCGGCTCCGAGCCACGCCCCCAACCGCATCCGTCTCTTGAAGCGGCGCCCTACATCCGGATCCGCCGAGGCGCGATTGAGGAAGCCCATGCGCACGGACGTGGAGAAGTGACGCCAACCCCCGCGATCGCTCGTCTTCTGACCAACCTGACCCAGGGCTGAGGCCAGGGCCTCCAGGTCCCCCAGCAGGTCCAGGCTGTACAGGTCGGCCTCCAACTCCGAGCGCCTCGACAGCCAACCAAAGCCGACGAGCCACGCCCCCAGGGCACCCGCCAAGAAGACGCTCCCCCACAGCTCGTCCGCTGGCGCCAGGAGGTCGGCAGCCAGAAAGAAGCCCAGGCTCCAGGCCAGGAAGATACTCACGTGGCGGCACTTGGCGTGGCCGATCTCGTGAGCGTAGACCGAGGCCAGCTCGCGCGGACCCAGGGCCTGGAGCAGCGCGTCCGAGAAGAGCACGAGGCGGCGCCGTCCAATGCCCACGATGGCGGCGTTGGCGACCAGATTGCCGGTGTGCCACACGCGCACCCCTCGGCAGGTGAACCCCGCGCGCCCTGCCACCCGGCTCAGCGTTTCGCTCGTGGGCCCCGGCTCCAGGGGGCTCGTGCGCCAGGCATTGGAGATGAGGTGCGGCACGCCCAGGCTCATGCCCACCAGGAGCAGAGTCAGGAAGAGGGCATGGCAGAGGTCCACCTCCTCCACGAGGGTGCGGGCGAGGGGGTGCGCACCCACCAGCCCAAGCACTCCCAGGTAGACCGCCAGGGGCGTGGCCGTGCTCAGGAACATTCGCAGGGCGAGCCCCCGCGCCGCCCGCCGCGCCGCGCCGGGCTGCGTGTTCATCCGGGCTTCGGCATCGATGCAGAGCACCTGCAGAATGACAAAGGGCATGAAAGCCAGGATCAGGGTTGGCTCTGGCCAGGCCTCCGGGTCCAACGGCGACCCCGACCATCGGCGAAGAAGGGTGAGCCAGTTCGTGCCGAGCACGAGGGCTCCAAACCCCACCACGCTCCAGATACCAAGCAGGCGCCCGAAAAGCGAAGCGCGCCGAAAGCGGCCCGCAAGCATCGACCGACGATTCAGGCTCCCGAAAAGATAGGGGGCCGACATCAACAACAGGCCCCAAAGGGCCGAGGCCTCGCCCTGGACGAGCCCCAGCTGGGCCAGCGTCTGCAGGGCCACGGCAGTCAGAAGTTGGGGGAGGAAGCCCATGTTGGGATCAAGGGTTCCTAGAGCGTGCCGTCATCAACAAAGTGCACGCTTCCTTCCAACCAGAGCCTGTCGTTGTCCTCGCAGGGGCTTACGGTCAACACCCCGCCGGGCAGCACAACCCGCACGGGCCAGGTCGCCAACCCACGCTCCACGGCCACCCGCGCCACGGCACAGGCGCCGCTGCCACAGGCCGCCGTCTCCCCCACGCCCCGCTCCCAAACCCGCGTCCGGAGACCTGCCGCGCTCACCTGGACGAACTCCACGTTGATGCCACCTGGAAACCGTGGATCCCGGCTCAGACGCGGCCCCCATTCCTCGACGGGCAGGTCCTCTCCGAAGAGCACAAGGTGGGGGTTTCCACAGTCGACCCGGGTCGCCTCCGAAACGGGACCCTCAACGGCGACCGGCTCGATGATGCGGATGGGCCCCAGGGAGACCCGGACCTCCAATTCACCCTCCGCGGTCCGTCGCACCTGGGCTCGGGCGGAGCCGGCATCTGTCGACAGCTCGAAGCTGCCGCACTCCTCGTAGCCCAGGTCCACTGCGTGCCACGCCAGGCAGCGCAGCCCGTTGCCGCAGGTCTCCGGCCGCGAACCATCGCGGTTGTAGAGCACCATCGCCAACCGCCCTTCCCCATCCCTGTCCAGGTGCAAGACGCCGTCGATCCCAAGGGCCCCATCGGCACACATCTGGCGTGCGTGCTCGACGGGATCACCCACCGAGTCTCCAGCCAGGTGGTCCACCAGGAGGAATCGGTTGCCGTCGCCTTCCAGGCGGCGCAAGGAACAAGAAGTATCCGGCACGGGACCCAGCCTAGCCGAGGCGCCGGGCTATTTTGCCCGTGTTCTTGAAGTGCAGCTTGGCCACACGGATGAGAGCATCCATGCCGTTGGCCCGTGCAAAGATCAGGCCGGCCTCGTCCGTGGGCTGCCCGGCACCCTTGTGGAGGCTGACTCCTTCCTTGGATTCCAGTTCCGCCAACCCCAGCAGGAACTCCGCGCGGGCCAGGATGCTGGCGGCCGCAACCGCTACGTGGCGTTCCGCCCGGTGGGCCTGGAACAGGCGCACGTCGCTGCCTTCAAGAGCCGCTTCCATGACAGAGGCCTTGGCAAATTGGTCCACCAGAACGGCATCGCCCGGTTGAGCCACGGCGCGGATGGCCTTGGCGTGCTGGGCGGCCAGGAGTGGATTCAGGGTGCGAAAGCGCGCGTACTCCGCGTTGTACTCGGGCGGTGGGAGACACTCGATTGTGTGCTCAACCTCCTCTCGCAGCAGCGCGGCCAGCTTGAGTGCGCGCTTGTCCGTGAGCTTCTTGCTGTCCGCGACACCCCACTCGGTCAGCTTCTTGGCCTGATGCGACTCCATCCTCACGGCAGCGACGACCAGGGGGCCAAAGTAGTCGCCCTTGCCGGTCTCATCTGAGCCCACGAAAGGACCGGTGGCATGCGCGAAGGGGTCTCCCATCTGAGGCGCTGCCGGAGTCGCCTCTCCCTGCTCCGTTGTCCCCGCCGGCAGATCCAGCCCCGTGTGCTGCAGCACGAAGGCCTCGGGGTTGGCACCCTGCACCACCAGCTTGCCGGACTTGTAGAGCGTCACCACCGCCCCCTCGCCGCGAGCACTGAAGGTGGCGTGGGGAACGGTGCGCCACTCCAGGTTGAGGGAGTCGAGCCGGGAGCGCAGGCGCTGTTGGTCCGCGACGGGGACCTTGAGGACAATGGTTCGTTGGCTCACGGCAGAAGATGAACGGTGTGAGGTGGGGCGCCGGAGGGCGGGGCTGGTAGCCTACACCCAAGATGGACACCGCCGCAGGGTTGCCGTTCGAGACTGGGGTTCGCCCCGAGGATTGCCAGGAGGGAGGACACCGCCTTCTCCGGACACCCTGGGGAGAGTATGCCCTCCATGCCCACGAAGGCCGATTCGTCGCCGCCCCGGCCTGGTGCCCACACATGCGCGGGCCCCTCTGGGAGGGCACGCGGCACGAGGATGAGCTGGTCTGCCCCTGGCACGGCTGGCGCTATTCCCTTGAAGGCGGCCACTGCACCTGGACGCCCGACGAGGAGGAGAGCCACGAATGTGAGGCCCTGGCCTTGCTGCAGGTGGTGACAGGGCCCGAGGGAACCCTCCAGATCCTCCCCCCCGCCACAGGGCCCTGAGTCCCGGTAGACTGTCCCCCCATCGCACTCCACACGAACTAGACCATGCCTCCGATCCAAGACAGCATCCTCGCCTCCATCGGCAACACCCCGCTCGTTCGCCTGCAACAGGTTGGCAAGGAGACCGGCTGTGAGTTCCTCGTCAAGTGCGAGTTCATGAACGCGGGGGGGTCGGTCAAGGACCGCATCGGCCTGCGCATGGTGGAAGAGGCAGAGCGCAGCGGTCGCATCCGACCCGGTGACACGCTGATCGAACCCACCAGCGGCAACACCGGCATCGGCATGGCTCTCGCCGCCGCCATCAAGGGCTACCGCATGGTGATCACCATGCCCGAGAAGATGAGCCGCGAGAAGCAGGTGGCCCTTGAGGCCTTGGGTGCGGAGATCATCCGCACGCCCACTGAGGCCGCCTGGGATGCCCCCGATAGTCACATCGGGGTGGCGAAGCAGCTGCAGGGGATTATCCCGCGCGCTCACATCCTCGATCAGTACTCCAATGTGGACAATCCCGACGCCCACTACCACGGGACGGGGCGCGAGATCCTCGATGCCACCGGGGGTGAGTTCGACTACCTCGTGGCGGGAGCGGGAACAGGTGGGACGATCAGCGGCGTGGCGCAGCTCCTCAAGGAAGAGGCGCCGCACGTCAAGATCATCGGTGCAGACCCCGTGGGCTCAATTCTCGCCGGTCCTGCGGAGGTGGGCTCCTACAAGGTGGAGGGCATCGGCTACGACTTCATTCCCGATGTGCTGGACCGGGACCTGATCGATGAGTGGGTAAAGACCGAAGACCGCGAGGCCTTCCTGGTNGCGCGGCGGCTTATCCGGCGCGAGGGCCTGTTGTGNGGCGGCTCCTCGGGCACGGCCATGTGGGCTGCCCTGGANATCGCCAAGCGCGAGGGNCCCGGCAAGAGGTTTGTNGTCATCCTGCCCGACTCGGTGCGCAACTACATGACCAAGTTCATGGACGACCGCTGGATGAAGGAAAATGGCTTCACCGAGCCCAGCTGGGGCGGCCAGTCCGTGGAGGAGGTCTTGCGACGCATGCCCCAACGCGAGCTCCACACGGCCGATGGCGCCGAGTCCGTAGCCGACGGAGTCAAGCGCATGAAGGAACAGGGAATCAGCCAGCTACCCATCTTGGATGGGGGCCGGCTGGTCGGAATCGTGACCGAGTCCGACCTGCTCGGAGGCCTGGTGGAAGAGCGCACGACCCTCTCCAGCAGCATTGCCGAGGTCATGTTCCGCAACGTCGAGACGGTCCATCTGCGCGACGATGCCAGCGTATTGCTCGACCGCTTCTCCCGGGGCTACGTGGGACTTGTCGTCGATGACGACGGCTGCCTGGTCGGGATCCTGACCAAAATGGATCTGGTCGATCACCTGGCCGCGCCCATCCAGTCGTAGCGGCGCGACGCCTCTAGCTCGCGGTTGTCGCGGTCCCGCCGATCACGCCCAGGGCCTGCAGACCGCCAATGATCGTGCACAGGCCGATGATCACGCTGAGCGGTCCCGTATTCACAAGGAAGATTCCCGACAGGATGACCAGGGTCCAGGTCCAGCCGCGCTCACCATTCCAGCTGCCCCAGCAGGCGCCCAACATGATCAGGTAGGCCAGGAAGAAGGGAATGATGAGCAGCATTCCCAGTGTCATGAGGGCTGGTCCGACGAAGGGCAGGCCCTCCATCATCTCGCCCAGGCTTGCGAAGAGGGAGAAGCCCGTGAGGGCCATCCCCANANNGGCGAGAACCAACANNGCAAANANNGCNTGGATGGCGTTGCAGACGATTCCGATGCTGAGAAGGGTGGGGCGGTTCATGGGCGTTCGGGATGGGGTTGAGGGGGCCTGGTGGTGTGCTCTACGTCACCGACTGCAGATAATTCACGTTCCCAGACCCAGCGCCAGCAAAATCCCGCCTTCCTGGGGCTCTAGCGCCCCTCTAGGGCCCAATTGCGCTCGAGAACCAACCTCACGACCCCCTCTGCCACGATGCGGTAGCCCTTGGGGTTGGGGTGGTAGCGGTCGCCTTTCAAGAAGAGCTCGACCACGGGATCGGACTGGCGGGCACTGCGTCGGAATTCATCCGCCAGGTCCACAAAGGGCAACCCAAGGGCGGCACAGGTTTCGCGCAGGCGCTCGATGGGTGAGGTGTCGAACGTGTCGAGGTAGACCTGGCTTTCATAGGGAAANAGAAAGACCGCCATCTTGGCTCCGACCGCGGAGGCCTGGTCGCGAATGCTCTCCAGGTAAACCACCTCGCCATGCCAGGCCTCGTCGGTAGAAGGCGAGCCCTGCGCCTCGCGTGCGAACGCCTCTGCGTTCTTCCAGTCGGCCTCACGTTGTGAGTGATAGTACGCCTGTCGTAGCCAGCGGTAGGTCGCCGTGCGGCCCAACAGGTCTCGCAGGTTCTGGGAGAGCAGGCGCCGCGTCTTACGCTCCCCGAAGACGTACTCATCCACAGCCCTTATCGCGTTGGGGAAGTCGTTCAGGTTGTAACCCACGACAACCAGGTCTGGTTCCAGTCCCAGACCCACCTCCCGGAAGATCCGCTCGTAGGTCGATCCCGAGTACCCGTTGACCCCGAGATTGGCCACCGCAACCGAACGACCTTCGGGCAGTGCGTCCCCCAGTATGCCCTCCAATTGTCGCGGCCAGCTGTCGGCCTCGGCCACACCCTTGCCGAACGTACAGGAGTCTCCCAAGGCCACTACCCGGTACTCGTGATCCGGCGGGTCCGTGTTGAGTTCCGGGCCGCGCAGCCCCATCTGATTGATCTGGTACCAGGTCCCATCCCACCTCCCTGCAAACCCGGGCTCGTGGCGGACCACTCGGGCATCTTCCGGATGGGTCACATAGGGATTGCGGTCAAGGAAGGAGAATGGGCCCGGCTCGAGGATGCGGGTCAGGGTCTCCACGGCCGCGAAAGCCCCCAAGAGCGCCCCTGCCGAGATCGACGCCTTGCGGAGCAATGTTCGAATGGGGGGCATGTGCACCCGATCCTAGCAACCCGGGCGAAAGGAGGCGGATGCCGACACCATTGCCTGCACCGCAAGAGAAGGGGATGATGCGATTGGCTGCCCAACCCTCCCCACCATGTATCTCGCCCAAGAATCCGCCCCGCCCGCGACCGACGACGAGGGCTCCAGCCCCCTGGCGATCGGGGCGATGGTGGCCCTGAGCCTGCTCGTGGTGTGGGCATTCATTCGCTGGTGGAAGCGGCCCCTGCCCATCGAGCGCCTGCCCGAGGTCGCCAGACGGCAACGCATGAAGGGCCTCTAGCACAGAGACTCCCCGTAGCCTGCGATCTTCGGGCCCTCCCGGTGACGCGCAGGGGCAAGGGGCCCATACTCAGGAGGTGCGCACCCTTCTCCTGATCCTGGCCATGATGGCGGTCTCTGCCTGCGCGGACTCCTCGTCGGACGCCCTTGTGGCGACCAAGGCTCCGACACCTGAGCAGATCCGGGACTTCCTTGAGCGGCCGTTCACCGACCAGGATGGTCAGCCCTTGCGACTGACCGACCTGGCTGGTCAGGCGGTGCTTCTCTCGTACGTCTACACGAGCTGCCCCATCCAGACGATGTGCCCGCTGACCACCAAGAAGATGGCACAGATCCAAGCCGACCTCCCCGAGGACCTCAAGGGACGAGTGGCCCTGGTGAGCATCACCCTCGATCCCGAGCGTGATCCCCCTGAAGCCCTCAAGGGCTATGGCGAGTTCTACGGCGCCGATTTCGCATCCTGGTCGTTCCTCACCGCTGGCGAAGACGCCATCCGTGCCTCGGCCAGCTGCTGTAACGTGACCTTCTCGCTCGAAGACAACGGCATGATCGGCCACAACATGAACCTGGTCATCCTCTCTCCGGACGGCCAGATCGCCCACGAATACCCCGGCATCGACTGGAAGGTNCCCTCCGTCATCGCCACCCTGCGCAAGTTGNTCTCCGCAAGCCCCCGCCAATCCTGATCCATGCGCCTCTCCAAGCTCCACATCGTCACCCTCCGGGATGATCCCGCCGACGCCGAACTCCCCTCACACCGCCTGCTCGCCCGTGGTGGCTACATCGTCAAGGCCGCGTCGGGGCTCTACACCTACGGCCCGCTGATGTGGCGCACGATGAAGAAGATCACCGCNATCGTGAACGAGGAGATCACAGCCGAAGGTGGCATCGAGGTCATGATGCCGATCATGCACCCCCGGGAGCTGTGGGAGAGCTCCGGTCGCTGGGATAGGTATGTCGCGGACGGCATCCTCTTCACCCTGAAGGACAGCAAGGGCGCCGATTTCTGCCTCGGCCCCACCCACGANGAGGTGATCACGTCCTACGCCGACCAGACGATCACCAGCTACAAGCAACTGCCCGTCAACCTCTACCAGATCCANGACAAGTTCCGCGATGAGATCCGGCCCAGGTACGGCCTTATGCGCGGGCGCGAGTTCATCATGATGGATGCCTACTCGTTTGACGCCGATCAGGCCGGNCTCGACGAGTCCTATGCCGCCATGGATCGCGCCTACAGGCGCATCTTTACCCGCTGTGGCGTGAGCTTTCGCTCCGTGCAAGCCGACGCGGGGGCCATTGGCGGAAGCGGCAGCGAGGAGTTCATGGTCATCGCCGAAGCCGGCGAGGACTCGATCCTCTACTGCGAGGAATCGGGCTACGCCGCGAACGTGGAGAAAGCGGACTCCATCCCCGCCGAAGCCCCGCCCTGTGGCGAAGCGGCCGAGATGGAGAAGACGNCCACNCCCGACGTTCGCACCGTTGAACAGCTTGAGGCCTTCTTCGACCTGNCGTCAGCGGCCATGGCCAAGACNGTNCTGTACAAGGCCACCTGGGCCGAGGAAGAGGCCCTGGTTGCGGTGATGATGCGCGGTGACCTGAACATCAACGAGACCAAGCTCACCAACGCTCTCGATTGTCTGGCTCTTGAGCTGGCCGAGGACCAGGCGATCGTGAAGCTCACCGGCGCAGAGGTCGGTTTTGCCGGCCCCGTGGGCCTTGACGAAAAAGTCCGCATTCTGGCCGACAAGACCCTTGAGGGTCGCACCAACCTGCTGACCGGCTGCAACGAGACCGGCTTCCACTGCCTGAACGTCAATGCGGGACGCGACTTCCCTGAGCCCGCCTACCACGACCTGCGCGAGGCAAAGGCCGGCGAATTGTCACCGGACGGCAAGGGCGCCCTGCTGGAAGCTCGCGGCATCGAAGTGGGGCATATCTTCAAGCTTGGCGACAAGTACTCCACCGCCATGAAGGCCTCCTTCATCGGTGAGAATGGCAAGCCCGCGCCCTTCGTCATGGGCTGCTATGGCATCGGTGTCTCGCGCACCGCTCAGTCCGCCGTGGAACAAGGCCATGACGACAAGGGCATTGTCTGGCCCGCCGCCATCGCCCCCTTCGAGGTTGCCGTGGCCATTGTTGACGTGCGCAAGGAGGACCAGGTCGAGGTGGGCGAGCGCCTCTACGCCGAACTCCAAGCCGCCGGAGTCGACGTTTGCCTGGACGACCGCAAGGTGCGGGCGGGAGCCAAGTTCAAGGATCTCGAGCTGCTCGGGTTTCCCGTGCAGGTCACCGCAGGGCGCGGAGTCAGCGAGGGCAAGGTGGAGGTTACCCTGCGCTCCACCGGCGAGCGGGTTGAGGTCCCGGCTGAAGAAGCCGGAGCCCACGTGCAGGCCTTCCTGGAAAAGGCCTAGTCGCTGAGGGGCAGGTGCTGCTGAAGGTGGTCCATGCTGACCCCGAAAGCCGCCTCGAGATCTTCGCTGCAGCCCTCGAAGGGGTGCTTGGCACCAAAGGTGTGGCCCGCCCCGGGTAGCACGCAGAGATGTCCTGTGTCCTTGGGTAGAGCCGCATGGATGCTCTCGGCGTCGCCCAGGGGAACGGCTTCGTCAGCGCTGCCATGGACGATGAGGGTTGGGGTTTGGGTGCGGGCCGCCGCACCGAGGATGTCCAGCTGCGTGGCGTTTCGCTCGATATCGTCCAGCAGGTCCAGTCCGATGCGGTGTACCTGCCCCGTACGCCCGTTGGGAATCTGCACCTCGCCTTCCTCGCGCCACCGCAGGCGGGTCTCCTCGTCGAAGATCTTCACCCGGTTGATGGGACCCCAGAGGACGCTGGCCTTGTAGTCACCCCAGCGCTCAGCGTGCAGCAGGGCCATCCCCCCCCCTCGGCTGTGGCCCCAGATCGCGAGACGATCCTTGTCCACGCAGGATCCGTTTTCCAAGAGATGCTGCCGCACAAGATCGAGGTCTTCCAGGTCGTGGCTGAACGTGCACCGGAAGAAGGCCTCCTCTTCGCTCAGGGTTTCCAGATCATCACCCACGCCGCTACCGGAGGTGTTCAAGCTCACCGCCACCATGCCCCTCTGCGCTATGCGCTGGGAGAGCTCGGGGAAGAAGCCCCAATGCATGAAGCCCTTGAAGCCGTGCAGGACCAGGATGTGCGGCAGGGCCTTGCCTGCCCTCTCGTAGCCCGCGGGCCCCTCAACCCGAACCTGGACCCTGCGCTCAGGAGCCCCTGGATGGTGCAGGGTGAAGTGGCCTTGTTGCATGGGGTTCAGGATACCCCCCTTGCACTGCCGGCTCCCAGGGTTCCATCGTGGGCAGGAGCGTTACGGAAGGGGAACCCCACACCCTCTGGGGCCCCCTCGATCGCCTCCGGGGATCGGTGGATGATCCCTTCTTGGCCCCCAAGGGCGTTCATGCTCGATAAAAAGCCACGCGGCCCGCGGTTCTTGGGCACCCGGCGCCACTCCCGGCACGGCCATTGCACAATGGTCCGGACCGATCGAACCTCGCCTCTCATGCTATTCCCGTTGCCCACCCTTCTGCCCCCTCCGGGGCGCTGCGCTCTAGGCGGCCTCTTGGTCGCCCTGGGACTGGGAGCCTGCGCGATCGACCCCGGCCAAAGGCCTCTGCCCCCCACCGCCGGTCCCCTCACAGATGTTCGCGATGCCTTTGAGTCGGCCAGCGAGGTTCAGCTGCCCGCTCAGGAGCCAATCAATGAGTCCGGACTGCGCAACGCTTTTCGTCTCAGCGAGAGCGTCTACTCCGGCGCAGAGCCCGGCTCCGAAGAGGCCTTCGCACGTCTGAGACGGTGGGGGGTGAAGACGGTGGTCTCGGTGGACGGCAAGGCGCCGGAGGTTGAAACGGCGGCTCGCCATGGACTGCGGTACGTCCACCTACCCCTGCACTACAAGGGCATCGAGGAAGAGACCCTCGCCCGCTTGGTCAAGACCTACCGCGAGATGCCGGGGCCGTTCTATGTGCACTGCTTCCACGGCCGCCACCGCGGTCCTGCCGCCGCCGCCATTGGTCGGCTGGTCCTGGATGGTGCCTCGCGCGAGACCGCGCTGGCGGAGATGCGCCAGTGGTGCGGCACCTCCAGCGCCTACCCGGGCCTATACGAGTCCATCGCCCGCGCCGAATTGCCCTCCGTGCAACAGACCACGAGCCTTGCCTGGGATTTCCCCGGCCACCATCCCGTGCGCGCCTTCCGTTCGGCCATGGCGGATTTGGCACGCTGCTTCGACGAGTTGGCGCTCTGCAGAAAGCAGCACTGGGTGGCCGTCCCGGCCCACCCTGATCTCGAACCCGCCCGGGAAGCGGAGCGCATGATTGAGCTCTTGCGGGGAATCTCGCTGCTGGAAGAAGTCCGCAACTCGGACGCCGACCAGCGCAAATGGATCGCCGACAGCCTGGCCGCCGCCCGGGATTTGGCCCAGGCCATTTCAGACGTGACGGACCCGTCCGGGGCGAGACCCATCGTCAGCCCCACCGCGGTCACCTATTTCTACCTGGGGAGTGAACCTGACGGCCGCGCCCAGGACGCCCTGGACCGCCTTTCCAGCAACTGCACGGCCTGCCACAGGGCAAGCCGCAACCGCTAGGCCGGATTCCTGCCCGAGGCCGGGCCATAGAGGTCCCGCTGCCCCATCACGCGGGTGATGTCAGCCAGATGCGGGAAGGCGCGTACGAGCTCGGCGGATGCAGCGACCGGTTCGCGCCCCCCCATGAGCCACCGCAGCTCAAGAGCATTGGCAAGGGCCTGACCCTCAAAGTGGTTGTTCGTCGCCACAAGGGTCTCATCGCTGTCCTTGGCCACCGCGTCGATGCGGTGAGCAATCTCGCCCAGTTCGGGCGGGCTGTAGAGGTAGTCGTAGCAGTCGTTGCGGCCCGCTCCCGAACGGAACCACTGCTCGCTGTTACGGCCATGCAAGCGCACATAACCCACCGGCCCCACGGCCGCGTGTGAGGCTGGAGGGTGATTCCAGGAGGGCGGAAGATCGATGTGGGCCAGGGAGTATCCCAGACCCCCGATGGTCGTCAGGGAGGGCGGCTCGAACCACTCGCGGTGACGCACCTCGAGGACAAGGGGCAGGCCGTCGAAGAGCCGGGCGATGTGTCCAAGCCGGGCGACACTGTCGTCGTTGGGCTGAAAGGTGACCGGAAACTGCACCAGGACGGCACTCAGCAGCCCTTTTTCTTCCAGGGGAGCGATGCCGCGACGCCACTCCACGGCCAATTCTTCCCACCGCGCGAGATCCTCGGGTATGGGCTTGTGGGTGAAGTCCTGCAGCAGTTTGGCGCCGAAGCGAAAGGACTTCTGGTGGGCCACCCGGGCCACCCAGTTGGAGGAGTTCTGCGCTCGGGGCACCGCATAGAAGGAGCTATTGACCTCCACGTAGTCGACAAGCGTCGCCAGAAGATCGAGCGGGTGGTACGCGCGTGGTTTCGAGCGCGGGTAGACCGGGCCCTCCCAATCGGGATAGCTCCAGCCCGAGGGCCCGATACGGATCATCCCCCGAACTCCGCGGTGTGCTCGGCCTCCTGCTCGGGAACCCAATCCGCCCAATCCGGCTCGAGGTCCAGGTGTGCGAAGGCCTCGCGCTCCGCCTTGCGAATCGCGGCCCGGATACGGGAGGAGTACTCGGCGAGCGCATCCCCGCTGGCTTCGCGTGGGACCTGGATGGGCTCCTCGCAGGAGGTCACGAGACGGGAGCCCAGCCGCGGCAGGGTGTAGCGATCCCAGGTATCCAGGCGCCGGGCACGGTCGATGCCAAAGCCGATGGGTAGGACCGGCACGCCGGTGGCGCGGGACATGAAGGCTGCACCGGGAGACATGGAGTGCATGGGCCCTCTGGGGCCATCCGGGGTCAACGCCACGTGCTTGCCCCGCTCCAAACAGGACAACATCTCCCGTAGGGCGCGCACTCCCCCACGACTCGACGAGCCCCGGATGATCTCATAGCCAAGCCGCTTCAGGATGGTCGTCGCCATGGAGCCATCCTCGCTTGCCGACACGAGTGCCGTCGTGTTGCCGGGCCGATAGAAGGGCGAGGCCAGAACCCCGCGCCCATGCCAGAAGGCCAGGATCAGGCCCTTGTGCTCGGCCTCTGCACGCTCGCGCACGTCTCCATTGAGCTCGGTCTTGCGACAGCAGCGGGCCATTTGAACGATGGCCGTTGCCCCGAAGTGCTGGCCCAGCCAACGAGCGCTCTTGTTGCGCAGCTTGCGAACGCGCCCCCTAGGGGGCTTGGGGGGAGGATCCTGGCTCACCGTTGTTGGGGATTGCCTTCGTCTTCAGTGTCACGGCTGCTCGGCGCGGCTGGCACCGAGCTTGGGATGGAAACAACCTCGGTGGTCGAACCGGTGAAGATCCAGAGCGGTAAGGCGCCCGTCATGAGCATGAACTCCGGTCCGAAAGAGGTGCGCTGGTAGGCGTAGCCGCGGCCCTCGCTCACCTGCATCCAGCTCAAGGAGGGTTCGAAGAAGCTCACCACGTGATCCGAATCCGGAAGTGTATCCACATCGACGGGTAGGTCGCCTCCGGCCGCCCCCATGGAGGCCAATGCCTTCAGGCCTCCGTAGACCGAGCCCAAGAAGTTCGCCCAATCGGCCATTCCCGCCTCGCACACGCTGGGGGGGACACCCTCCAGGTTCAATTCTCCCGACCCGGCATCCTCATCCTTCAGCGCCCGCCGCAGCTCGCGCTTGGTGTGGTTGGGCAAGGTTGTGATGATCACGCGGTCATCGAGAATGGTCAGGCACGGGCGTATGAAGCCCTCCATTCCGATCAAGAGCGTGGGGAGTGCAACGGCTTGGGTGTCGGCTTGGGATTCGTTGAGCTGCAGGGTGTAGAGGGGTCGCCCTCGATACTCATCGACCTCTACCTTCAACACTCCCGCCCCCGCCGTGGCTCCCCAGGCAGCCAACTCATCCATGCCGCGCTTGAACATCGCTGCGTCCTCCAGGGCAATCACACCGATGATGGGTGGGGCGGCCAGAAGGGACTTGGGCTTGGGCAGGCCTACCGCAATGGACTTGCCCAGTGGCTCCAATAGAAGGGTGCGGAAGTTGGAATCGAGCTCCTCGCCCGTGTCGCCGGGAAGTCCGCTGGTGAGTTCACGCAGGACGGACTTGTTGAGAGAGGCACACCACTGAACCATGGTTTCAGGCGGAAGCAGGTCCAGGGCATTGCCCGTTATGGGTTCGCTGGACAACAGCCGACTCCCCGGGCGATCGGGCACATCGAAAACGCCCTCGGTGACGAACTGCCCCTCAGCGTCGATCACCGTCCTCCAGTGACCACCGCGGAGGACCATTGAAAGGTTGGCCCCGAAGAGGGCCTCGCCTATTCTCATTGCCAGTTCGGCCATGGAGAATTCGGGTGTGGAGGCGATCGGGTTGCCGTCCGAAAATCCGGTGCGGCTAAGCCAATCAAAGACCACGGCTCCCTCGGCGGCCAGTTCCCGGCTCCCGGCTCCCAGACTCTTGGGGTCCAGACCCGGGGCTGTCCCCTGTAGTCTCTGGACAAGGTCCTCGGAGTCGGGGCGGCCGAGAAGAAGAGCCAGCTGTGCCCCGTGGTGGACGATGCTGGCTTGGATCGCGAGTTCGTCCGCGTTCCTGGCAATCCGGGTCTGCCCGCTCTCCTCGCGGGTGAGTTGCATGCGTACTGCCGTAGCGGCACCGACGGCCATGTCGAAGGCTTCTCCGGCAACGGCAGCATCCTGGAACTCCACCTGCAGTTGAAAAAGGGGCGTGACGGAACTCTCAGCGGATTCGAACGCTCCCTCGTACGCGGACTGGATCAGGCCGGCCCCGTTGAAGACAAGGGAGGCCGAGACCGCCTCGGCCTTCTCAAGCAGGGGCAGGAAGGGGGGGAGGTCCCCCCCCAACACCGCCGTCTCGTAGAGGCTCAACCCCAGATCCAGGGAGCTCTCGGCCTCC
>PBIX01000006.1 GCA_002720975.1 Planctomycetota bacterium
CCCCAGGGGTTCCAGCCGGAAGATCAGCGGGAGACCCTCAAATACCTCCAGCAACTCTACCTCAATCGCCTGCCCCGCAAGGACGCTCTGAAGGAGTGCCACCACGCAACCGAAAGTGCACAGGGTCGTGGTGAGGGTGACGGCCTCTCGGAGGTTGGGCCAGCGCCCACTGAGGGACACCCCCAGGGCTCCCCCCAAGGGAAGGCAGAGGGCCCAGAGCAGGATGGCTTCCGGGCTCACGGTGTCACCCCGAGGATAGCGCGAGCTGCGGCGGCCGCTCCGCCGACGGTGACCTCCGTCCAGAAACCAAAGACCAGCGTGCCCCCGATAAGGATCCAGGTGGGCAGCCAGCAGTTCCAGGGCACGTCGCAGACCTCGTGTTCCGGCTCACCGAAATAGGCGGCCTCCACAAGGCGCCACACGTAGACCACGGCGATGAGTGAGCTGAGCAGGATCAGGATGCCCACGAAGTGCCAACCACGCTCCAGCGCGCCGACCACGAGGTACCACTTGGAAACGAAACCCGCCGTCCCCGGGACACCGATAAGGCTGAGGCCGCCAACCACCATGGCAGCCATCGTGATCGGCATCTTGCGGCCCAACCCGCTGATCCCCGCCACCGAGGAGGAGCCGGTGCGCATGACGATGGAGGCGACAGCAAGAAAGAGCCCCCCCTTCATCAACGCGTGGTTGAACAGGTGCACGATCCCGCCCGTCAGCCCCGCTTCAGAGGCCATACACAAGCCCAGGATCATGTACCCGATCTGAGCGATACTCGAGTAGGCCAGCAGACGCTTGAGGTCCGTTTGGAAAACTGCCGCCAGGGAGCCGGCAAACATGGCCATCAAAGCAAGGGGGAGCAGGAGCCAGTGCAGATGCAGCGCGTCAAATACGAACGCTGCCCCGAAGATGGTGAAGATCACCCGGGCCAACAGGTAGTAGGAGACTTTGGTTGCGGTTGCGGCGATGAAGGCGGAGACGGCCGATGGGGCATGTGTGTAGGCGTTGGGCAGCCACTGATGCAGAGGGAAGACCGCCAGCTTGATACTGCCACCCACCATGAGGAAGGCAAATCCAGCCAGTACGGTTCTGGACTGAAGGAGATCAGGAAGGCGAACAGCAAGGTCCTGCATGTTCAAGGTGCCGGTGACCTGGTACAGGAATCCGATACCCAAGAGCAGAAAGGTGCCCCCGATGGTGCCCATCACCAGATAGGAGAAGGCTGCAGTCAGGGCGCGCCGGTCCTTGCCCAGGCTGATCAGGGTGTAGGACGAGAGCGAGGTGATCTCAACGAAGACGAAGACGTTGAACAGGTCCCCTGTGGAGCTGATGCCCAAGAGGCCCGCAAGGCACAGTAGCAGTGCAGCGAAGTACAGGTGTTGCCTGCCCTCGGGGAGGGACGTTCCGGTGAGGATGGTCCCGGAGGGGAAGACCACCGAGGCAATAGCCGTCACGATCACCAACAGGTACGCGTTCAGAGCGTCGAGCCTGTACTCGATGCCCAGCGGGGGGTCCCAGCCGCCCATGGAGTAGGAGATGGTGCCGCCCGTCTCAACGCGCCCCAAGAGCGTCCAGGCCAGGATCAGGCAGGTCCAGGCGACGAGGGATGTCCAGATCCGGACCAGGGTGGGCTGCCTCAGGAGCAAGCACACTGGGGCCGCCAGGAGGGGCAGCACGACGATGAGGGCGCTCAGGTGCTCGCTCACGACCCAGCTCCGTTCATGCGCTGCAGCTCGTCTTCTTCAACCGTGCCGTAGGCTTCGCGGATACGCACCACCAGTGCCAGGCCAACGGCCAGTGTCGCCACGCCGACCACAATGGCGGTGAGCATGAGAACGTGGGGCAACGGATTGGAGTAGAGCACTCCCTCCGCGGGCACGTCCTCGGGGATGATCGGGGCCGTACCACCAGTCACCTTACCCATGGAGACGTAGAACATGATCACAGCCACCTGGAACATCCCCAGGCCTATGAGCTTCTTCACCAGGTGGTCGCGCGCAATGACGGCGTACAGACCGATCATCATCAAAAGCACGACAACCCAGTAGTTCCAGATACCCAGCGCTTCCATCAGGTTCGCCCCCGCCCAGCCATCGCGTAGAAGATGGCCAGCATGGTCGCCGCCACCGTGAGACCAACGCCCAACTCAATAATCAGGATGCCCAGATGCTGGCCGTGCATGGAGCTGTGGTGATCCAATACCCCATAGTCCAGGAACTGGCCGCCACGGAGGAGACAACTCACTCCGACTCCGCCATAGATGAGCAGGCCAAGGGCCACGCAACTCTCAACGACAGACAAGGGCACCACACGCTGGAGCGCCTCGAGGCCGAAGATCAAGCCGAAGAGCACGAAGCCCGCGGCGAAGATGACGCCCGCCTGAAATCCGCCCCCCGGCCCAAAATCCCCATGGAACTGAACGTACAGGCCGAAGAGGAGGATGAGCGGAATGAACACCTGGGACGCCACCCGCAGGAGCACCTTCTCGCGCATTCGCATGGGGGGCTTGACGCTCATCCGTTCCCGTCCCCCGAAGCATCCGTCGACTCGACCTTCCCCTGCCGCTTGCGGCGTCCGAGTAGCAGTGCCATGACGCCGACTCCCGCTGTGAAGATCACTGCCGTCTCGCCCAATGTGTCGAAACCCCGGTAGCTGCCCAGAACCGCGGTCACGATATTGGGGATCCCAAACTCGGTGGTGGTCCCGGCGATGTACTCGGGGGCAACGTGCTGGTGGATGGGGGCTCCGGGGTCACCGTAAGCTGGCATGTCCAGGGTCCCGTAGATCAGCATGGCCCCTGTAAGAACCACGACCACGAAGGGACCCAAACGCGTGGGTTGCTGGTCCTCGCGGCTTCCGGTCAAGGCGAGCGCCCCGATCATCAGGACTGTAGAGATCCCCGCGCCCACAGCGGCCTCGGTGAAGGCCACGTCCACTGCATCCATAAGGGTGAACAGGCTGGCGCAGAGCACGCTGAAAATGCCACTCAGCATGGCCGCAGCAAAAAGGTCGTTCAGGCGGACGATGGTTATGGCCGTGATGATCAGCAGGGCGAAGAGCAGGATCTCAATCCACATGAGGGTCCTCCTCTTCACTCGCACGCGCGCGTACGTCATGAGCGTAGGCCGCCTTGAGCAGTGCGTGGCTGGAAACAGGACCTACGAGTGCTATGAACAGCCCAATCATGGCCAGCTTGATGGTGACCAATCCGAGCCCTGCTTGCAGCATCAGGCCCAGGAGGATCGCCCAGGCCCCAAGTGTGTCGTTGATGCCGGCAGCATGGGCCCGGGTATAGACGTCCGGGAGACGCAGCAGGCCCAGACCGCCAATAACACACAGAACGGCTCCGCCAACCAGCAAGAACCAACTTAGGGCATCCAGGATCATCATGGCCGCGCTCGCGTGTGGTCCTCAGCGAGGCTCCCGAACCGCGTGTACTTGAGTACGGCGATGGTGCCGACGAAGTTAACGAGCGCATAGACCAAAGCAAGGTCCAGCCACTCCGGCCTGCCCGACCAGAAGCCGGCCACAGCGATCAGTAAGACCGTCTGGGTGCCCATGGCGTTTACGGCGAGGATGCGGTCAAAGACCGTCGGGCCAAGAGCCCCTCGGGCCAGGGCCAGGCACATCGTGATCAGGATCCCTATGAGCGCCGCGGTGAACATCACCCCTGGCCCTCCAACCGGGATACCCTGCGGTCCATTTCTCCCCCCTGAACACCTTCCGCAGCCGCCTTTGTCAGGGCGTGTACGAGAAGATCCTCCCCGCGCAGATCGAGGGTGATCGTTCCCGGGGTCAAAGTGATCGAGTTGGCATAGATCACGCGTCCCAGTTCGGTGGATTGTCCGGCTTTGGCCCGAATCAGGTGCGAAGAATCAGGCAGCTTGGATTGCAGGATCAGGCCAGCGATGGCCAGGTTGGCCTTGACGATTTCGAGGAGTAGCCAGGGCAGGTAGACCAGGCTTCGAACGGCTAGGCCGTAGTCCAGCGGTTCTGCTCCAATCACGCGATCCATGCGCAGGGAGATCCCGAAAACGGCCAAGCAGGAGAAGGCCCCAAAGGCAACAATCAGGGGCTCGCCGTGCCCGGACCAGAGGGCCCAGGCCAGAACGAGAACGAGCATGGGGGGGAGGAGGCGCAGCATGGGGNGGNTGGGGCGAGATGATCCCAACTCCGCTGCCAGAGGACAAGCCCCGACTGGCAGCACCCTGGTGGACGCGGNGCGCAGTTTCCTGCTCCGGCCCACACTCGGCGCCTGATGCCGGTAGGTGGCTCCCCGAGCAAGACTCGAACTTGCGACAAACCGGTTAACAGCCGGTTGCTCTACCAACTGAGCTATCGGGGAATACAGAACCAAGGTACCTCGGGGAGGTGGCCTGTCAAGGTGGGCCGGGGGGCTTCCGAAGCTTGCCCCCTGGGCCAGCCTCGATCCTGGGCGGGGTTCGAGGAATGGGGGGGGGCACCACGAAAGGCCAGTCCGTGGCGGCGCAAGGCGCAGACTGCCGGCAGCCCTGCCCTATGGAGTACCTGGGGCCTGGATTTGTCAGTGGCCCTGGATCACAGGAGCGCTTACATCGCCCGGGGGCAGTTCCGCAGGGTCGAAGTCGCGGATCCACTCCTTGGCGCTGCGGCCGGGTGTCCCTTTCTGGCCTGCACTGGCGGCAACCCAGTCAATGACCTCCGTGGCTTTCCAACCCTTGTCCCGCAGGGCCCGCAGGGCGAGACAAGGGTCCCGCTTTGCCAACCGTTGCCCCTCGGCGTCCACCACCAACGGCACGTGAAACCAGGCCGGATGCGGAAGGCCCAGGTTGTCCTGTAAGAGCTTCTGGCGCAGGGTTGAGGAGCGCAGGTCCGAGCCGCGCAGGACGTGGGTTATGCCCATCTCTGCATCGTCAACAACCACCGCCAATTGGTACGCCACCTGACCATCCTTACGCGTTACGGGGAAGTCCCCGCAGGTGTGCGAGAGGTCTTCAGACCACGACCCGGCGCAACCGTCCTCGAATGCAAGCCTGCCCGAAGGAACTGTCACGCGCCAGGCGGCAGGCTTGCCGCTGGCGACCAGGGCCTGTTCGCGGTCGGTGAAGAGGCCACGGCAGGTGCCGGGGTAGGCCCCCTGTTCATGTTCATCCGCGTGCGGGGCGTGCGCGGCGTTGGCGAGCTCCTTGCGCGTGCAAACGCAGGGGTACAGGAGGTCCGCGGCGCGCAGGGTTTCCAGGGCCGATTGGTAGAGATGGGCACGATCGGATTGGCGCACCACGGGACCATCCCAGTCCAGGCCCAGCCACGTGAGGTCGTCCAGAATGGAAGCCTCGGAACCGGGAACGCAGCGCTCCGTGTCCACGTCCTCCAGTCGCAGGACGATCTCCCCGCCCAAAGCACGCGCCTGCCACCAGGCCAATAGAAAGGACCAAGCGTGACCCAGGTGCAGGTCACCACTGGGGCTGGGGGCGAGGCGGCCGCGCAAGGGCGCTGTCCTAGTAGCGGTAGCGCTCTGGCTTGTAGGGCCCGTCCTTGGGGATGCCCAAGTACTCGGCCTGCTCGTCGCTCATGACGGTCAGTTGCACGCCCAACTTCTCCAAGTGCAAGCGAGCCACACGCTCGTCCAGGTGCTTGGGCAGGGTGTAGACCTTGTTCTCGTACAGGTTGGCATTCTGGAAGAGCTCAACCTGCGCCATGACCTGGTTGGTGAACGAGTTGGACATCACAAAGCTCGGGTGGCCCGTGGCGCACCCCAGGTTCAAGAGGCGTCCCTCAGCCAGGATGATGACGGCGTGCCCATCGGGGAAGGTCCACTGGTCGACCTGATTGCCGTGCTCGGAGGTGTTCTTGATGTTCATGCGCTCAATACCCTCGAAGGCGGTCAAGCCGGCGATGTCGATCTCGTTGTCAAAGTGGCCAATGTTGCCCACGATGGCGTTGTGCTTCATGGCGGCCATGTGCGCGGCAGTGATGATGTCCTTGTTGCCTGTGGTGGTGATGAAGAGATCCGCCTCTCCAACGACATCCTCAACGCGTGCGACCTGGTAGCCCTCCATGGCGGCCTGTAGCGCGCAGATGGGATCAATCTCGGTGATCACGACCCGCGCACCTTGGCCTGCGAGGGACTGGGCGCAGCCCTTGCCCACGTCGCCGTATCCGCAGACAACTGCGATCTTTCCGGAGAGCATGACGTCGGTCGCCCGGCAGATCCCGTCCACAAGGCTGTGGCGGCACCCGTATAGGTTGTCGAACTTGGACTTGGTGACCGAGTCATTGACGTTCATGGCCGGGAACAACAGCTCGCCCCGCTCGACCATCTGGTACAGGCGGTGCACGCCGGTCGTCGTCTCTTCGCTAACACCCTTGATCTCAGCTGCCAAGGCCGTCCACTTGCCCGGGCTGGCCTCTACGCTCTTGCGCAGGAGTGCCAGGAAGACGCTCCACTCTTCTGAGTCGCCCGGTGAGTCATCGGGGACCGAGCCCGCCATCTCGTAGTCGCGGCCCTTGTGGACGAGCATGGTGGCGTCGCCACCATCATCCAGGATCATGTTCGGCGCGCTGCCGTCCGGCCAGGTCAGGGCCTGTTCCGTACACCACCAGTACTCCTCAAGCGTCTCACCCTTCCACGCGAACACGGGCACCCCCGCTGGGGCCTCCACGGTTCCATCCACGCCCACTGCAACGGCCGCAGCAGCGTGGTCCTGGGTGGAGAAAATGTTGCAGCTGGCCCAACGCACCTCGGCTCCCAACTCAACCAAGGTCTCGATCAGGACCGCGGTCTGAATGGTCATGTGCAGAGAGCCGGTAATGCGTGCTCCCTTGAGAGGCGTCTTGCCCCGGTACTCTTCTCGCAAGGCCATCAGACCTGGCATCTCATGTTCCGCAAGGACGATCTCCTTACGGCCGAAGTCTGCCAACGAGAGGTCCTGTACTTTGAAGTTCTGCACGCTGCTGGGGGAGGAGGAAGTCATGGCTTGTAGGTCTGTCAGGGTTATGTCTGGGGGATATGTTCTGGGGGATATATTCTGGTCGGTGCGCGGCCTAGAGCGAGGGTGTCTCCTGCTCGAGGACCTGGATCTCGATCTCACCAGCAGGGAGGTCGATGCTCTCCACGGCGCCCACCTGCAAACCAAGCAGGCCTGCGGCCAGCGGGGCCCGATAGGAGACGACCTGGATGCCCTCCCATTGCTCGCCGTCCCAGGGACCCAGGATCACGATGCGCTCCTCGTTCCCGCTCTCCACTTCGCGGTAGCGAACAATAGAGCCGGGACAAATCGTATCAGGAGGCATGGCGACCTCTTCAAGGAGCCCCGCGAGACGCAGCTCCTCCTCGATCTCCATGGCGCGGCCGGTGAGGGTGCGCTGCTCGGCGATGGCGGCCTCCCACTCAGAGTTCTCAGAAAGGTCACCGAAGGAGGCGGCGCGCCCGATGGCCTCCTGGTTGGCCGGAATCTTCTCGTCCACCAGGAGGCGCAGCTCAGCAGAGCGACGCTCCAGACCAGCCTTGGTCGTCCAGATGGTCTCACCTTCCCAGAAGGGGCCACTCTGTCCGGCGTAGAAGTGGCGATCGCGGCTGATGCAGATATCCGTCACCATGTGGTCGATCTCAGACTCCACTCCCCGCTGCAACAGGGTGTTCATGCCCCGCAGGGTGCTATCGTCAGCTTCCGCCAGGAGGTGTCGCAGGATGGGCTCTTCCCCCCCCGCAAGTAGCTCGGTGAGGCGACCACAGACTCGTGTCAGCTGGGGGTTGCCGCGCTTGCTACGGTGCAGGTGGGTAGCCAGGTTCAGCAGCGCGTGCGCCCGTTGGGGCTTTGTGGGGAAGCTATCGTCCAGCTCTTGGCGCTCAAAGATCGCGGCCAGGGACACCAGGAGTGAGGGGGCTCGACGGGGGCGCGCAAGGAGACCGGCGTAGTGCTTGGACATGGCCTCCTCGCGCTTTTCTTTGAGCAGGCGATCGACAAGATGGCGCACCTGGCCCGTCCCTGCATGGGGGAGGTGGGTACAAACCTCGTCCAGCCAGGCATCGCCCAGCAGCTCCGGGAGTAGATCAATGGCCCGCTCCTGATCCTTCACGCCGGGAAGGTCTTGGAAGAGTTGCCAGAGGGCCGGCGGGGTGGCGGGATCAGCTGGAGCCTCGGCCGCCACAAGCGGCTCCAATGCCTCAATCAGTTGGGGGGGCGAGGCCTCACGCTGGGCCCGCAAGAGAAGCCAAACCGCGACCCGCTCTTCAAGCGGCTCACTCTCAACCTGCGCGTGCTCCTCAAGAACACCAAGGGCCATCTCGACCAGGTCCTGATTGGTTGTTCCGCCGGTAAGGAGGTCGCGCACCTTGGAGTGGGCTTGCTCCAGTCCCGAAGAGCGCTCCAGGGTCCTGCGTAGGGAATCCATGGGGTCCTTCGCCGTGAGCAAGAGGGAAATGATCGATTTCTGGGGCGTCCCCGTCACCTCAAACCACTCCGAGTTCTCAGCCAGCTTGCGAGCCTTGCGCCACCATGCCGACCAGGCGCTCCCCTCGATCCCGATACCCATCATGGCATTGCGAACCGCCGCTGTAGTAGCGCGTCCATTGTGGGTTGCCGTAATCACCTTGAGAGCATCCAGAGGCTCCTTCTTGGCATCCTTGCGAACGCCCTCGGGATCCCGGAAATAGCGCCCGCGCAGGTCTTCATCGCGCAGGGGGTCAAATATCTCGACAGCGGCGTGTAGCGGGAAGATGTCCTCGCGTTTGTTCCAGAAGCGAACCTTCATCTCAAGACGCAGAGGGGTTACGTCGAGAATCTCACCGGCCCCCCAGCCGCCCGGGTGATAGACGAGGGAGCCTGGCTGGAAGGCGCACAGCTTGGCAAAGAACCTCCACGGCCCGCGTAGGTCCGCACTGCCGGCACGCAGTCCGGTGAGCTCACAATAGGGCTCATACCACTCCTCTTCTGACCAGGCGCTGCCTGCCGCATCCATCAGGATACCCGCCAGGTCCGCAGGGTTTCCACCGGCCACAAGCGCCGTTCCTGCCAAGCGTGCTGCATCGGCGTGGTGACCTTCGCCGGCGAGGGCGACCGCGTGGTCATGGGCCTGCTTGGTGCGACTGGCCATGCGCTTCTTGGTGCCGGCCAACCGTATGGCGTCCAGCAGGTCTGCAATGGGTTCACCGGAGCCGATCAATTCCTGCCAACCTTCATCGAATTCCTGCCACTTCTCCTGACTTACGAGAATGGGGAGCTTCATGGGTGCCGACCTAAGCGCTAGAGGGATTTGAACAGACCCGGCGAAAGTGAAAGATTTGCCCGGGCATGAATGCGCCTCCAGGGACGAACACGGTTCGTTCCCCCCGGAGGCGTACTGCTCAGCAGTATGCGCTCTACGGGCTGAAACTTCCACCCCAGGAGAGCCCCAAGCGGGGCAAACTCTAGCCGTCCAGGGCCAGCAGAGCCCCCTTGAGGTATCGGGAGCGGGGGAATTCAGGCCTCTGCGGGTGGTCGGGTCCGGCACCCATGATCTCCAGGACCTTGATCCCTCTCTCCGCTCTGCGTGCCGCCTGGAAACAGATGCCCAGAAACTGAGCGAGGTCGAGGGCCCCCGAGCAGGAGAAGGTGGCTACGAGGGCTCCCGGGGCAGCAGCCTGGAATGCCAGTGCGTTGAGGTCGAGGTACTTGCGCTTGCCCTCTTCCATGCGCGCACGCCCTGAAATGAGCTTGTGGGGATCCACGATCAGCAGATCGGGCCGGCGCGCCTCCTCGCACGCGCTACGCAGAACGTTGAAGGCGTCGCGGTGGATGAAGTCGACGTCTACCCCGGCCTGGCCGGCGGCCAGTGCTCCACGGCGCAGGGCATCCTCGTCAAGATCTACGGCCCGTACCCGGCGAGCTCCATGTGCGGCGGCCGGAACAGCAAACCCGCCCGCATTACAGCACAGGTCCAGCACATCGCGGCCCAAGGCAAGCGTGGCGACACGCTGCCGATTGTCCCGCTGATCACAGAACCACCCGGTCTTGTGCCCACGCCCCGGAGTGATGGGGAAGTCGATGCCATTCTCCTTGATCCAAATGTCCGGGCCCTCCGGAGGTTCCGTATGTTGCATCCCCTCCAGTCTGGCTGCTGACTTGGGAATGCGGTGGACGACCTCCGCCTCCGGATCCGCCTGACGAAGGACCCACTCGATCTCCTCGCGCATGGACCAGAAGCCCAGGCAGTGGTACTCGCAAACAAAGAGGGGGCCTAGCCGGTCAATGATAAGCCCCGAGAGGTCGTCACCCTCGGCGTGCACCACCCGATAGGCGTCGGTGGTTTCCGGTAGGCGCAGAACCCTGTGCCGCAGTCGGAGGGCGCTGGAAATACGCCGCTGAAGGAACTCCCGCGGTCGCCTCAGGTCGGACCTCTTGCCACGCGACAGGAGTCGGATACGGATATCCGAGGCGCCATTGTAGAGGCCATGACCCACAAACCTGCCGCGGGGATCGATGACCTCAACAAGAGCGCCGTCCTCGGGGGTCTCCTGAGCGGGCACCTGCCGGCCAAAGATCCAGGGTCCCCCGGGCAGGTTGTCGGTGTCGATTCGGATGCTGGGGTAGGACATGCGGATTTGGGGCGAGTGCCCAACGCAACCCCTACGGTTGCGAGCCGGAGAGGCTACTCTGTTGCGCCCTACGCGCCCCCTACAGGCCCCATGAATTCCATCTCCCCCCTCAGCTTCGTCCTGTCGATCATCCACCGGGGGAGGAGGTGGCTCGTACCGACCTTGCTCGGCCTGGCTGGCACCTGCTGGCCCACAGTCGCCCAGGATGTCCTCTCGGTGCCACCCGCCCAGCAGGTCCAGACAGAACTGGAGGTTCCCGTTCCTGGCCCCATCGCCCTGGTGGGGGCCCAGGTGTACAGGATGGATGGGGATCTGGAACATGCGCACGCCACAGTCCTGGTGAGGGGCGGCAGGATCGAGGCCATCATCCCCGCTGATCCGGAGGGCAAGCCTCAGGAACTTCCTGGGGATGCGCGCATCATCGATATAACCGGACTGTTCGTGGTGCCCGGGCTGATTGACGGCGCGGTCAGCCATGACCCCGACCATGACCCCCTCTACGTAACCTCTTCCGTCACCACGGTCCGCGATACGGGCAACGATGTGGCGCGTGTCCTGATCGAACGTCTCCCGCCTGCGAGGGAGATGGCTCCCGGGCCCACGCTCTTGATCGCCGGCCCGATCATCGATAGCTCCACAGCATCTTCCGGCCAGGCCCTGGTGCTTACCGATGGCCCAACGGCGCGCAAGCACCTGACCTCTCTGTTTGCCACGATGGATGCGCGCGCCGCCTCCTTGGGCGTGGACAAGTCGGTCATGCGGCCGGACTTCCTTTGTTTTCATCGGGGGCTGCAGCCCGAAGCTTGGCGGGCACTGATCGACGTGGCCCATGGCAGCCCAGGCCTTCAGGTGTGGGGGCCCGTCCCACAGGGCATTACCCGGGCGGAAGTTCTCACGAGTGGTCAGGACGGGGTCATCGGTTTGCACCTTCTGCTACCAGAAGGGAAGGGGTGGCACGACGTGACGCAGGAAGGCTTGGAGCCTGCTCTGAAGGAGGTGACCCGGGGTCAGCTACGCATCATGCCTCTCTTGGGAGTCTTCGCCCGGATGCTGCAGAACCTCGAAGCCCCTGGGGAGCAGGCGCTCGGGTTGGACCTTCTGTCGCCCACCTATGAGCGCCTTTGGAGACAAGAGGGGCTTATCTGGACAGTGCAGCGCGAAGAGAGCCAACTCAACTCCCTCACAATGCGGGCATTGGCCTCCCAGCGTCGAGCTCTCCTGGAGCTGTGGCGGGGAGGTGTCGCGCTCGTCCCCGGCAGTGCCAGCCCCAACCCCTGGATCCCCCCTGGAATGGGGCTTGTCCACGAACTGCAGCAGTGGGTGCGGGCCGGCATCCCACCCCTGGAGGTGCTCAAGTTGGCCACCGCCGGGTCGGCAGAACAACTCGACCTCGACCGGGGCAGGATAGCCATTGGCCAGATCGCCGACCTCGCCATCCTCTCGGCCGATCCGGCCAAGGGGCTTGCCACCCTCAAGAGTCCGGCCGGGATCGTCTTGCGTGGAAGACACCTCGACAGTGAGGCACTCCAGGCCATGCGGACCCAGCTGCGCGACAGGCAGACACGAATCAGAACACGATTGGCCCAACCCTTCGAGGTCACCGCGCCGGAGGTCCCAGACGGCGATGTGGTCCTTACCGGGTTCGCCCGCACGATCGCCTACAAAGATCGGATCCAGGCCGAGCGGTTCAGCGTGGTTCGAACCTACGATGGGGGAGTCACCTTCTCCTCCCATCAGGTTGTACCTGGCGCAGATGGTGCACCCGGAGCCGACGTCCACATCACCCAGGTTTTCCGGCAGGGCCAATTGCAGTCCTTCCAGGTCCGGCATGCACAACGATCTGGCGAAGACCAGGGGATTCTGGCTGAGGGACTGCGTGTGGGCAGTACGACCCGCATGGCCATTCGGCGCCGAAATGCCTCGGGCATCATGGATACGCAAACCGCTCAGGAGTCACTCACCCTGGTCGATGGTTCGGACATCCTGAATGCACTGATCTTGGGACAGTTTGCCCCCCTTGGGCCTTTCTTCGTGCTTGATCTTGCGGGGCCTGAGCTGGCACCGGGGGTGGAGCAGTGGCAAATGCGGTCGCACGAGCAGGACAACGGCCTGCACGTGGCAACCCGTGCCGGGAGAATGGCCCTGGCCTTGGACTCGAAGGGCATCCCTGTGGCTTTCCAGCGCCGAGTGGGCAGCGGTATCACCGAGTTGGATCTGAGCGAGATCCAGACCTTCGGTGGGCCCGGGTTGGCCCCTCCCCCTGAACGGGTCTTTGCGCCCCAAGAGGACCTTGAGGGTGGTGAGGACAACCCGGTTGAAGGGCCCGACGGCGACTAAGCCCATGGGACCCTCCGAGAGGATCTGTACGCCCCAGAATTCTGGCGTGCCCCCTGCCCAGGCGGGCGAGTTTCAGCCCTTGAGGATCGGCTCGCTGAGCCTCGAGACACCCGTTGTCCTGGCCCCGATGGCCGGCGTGACCAACTACCCTTTTCGCAGCCTCTGCCGGGATTACGGCGCGGGCCTGTTTGTCTCCGAGATGATCACCGCTCGCGGCTTCCTGCTTGGGAACAAGCTCACCACAAAGTTGGCCGCGGTTCATCCTGGCGAGCATCCACGCTCCATCCAGATCTATGGTTCCGACCCCAAAGACCTCGGGCAGATGGTGGCGCGACTCGTGGATGAGGGTATCGATCACATCGACATCAACTTCGGATGCCCGGTTCCAAAGGTGACACGCCAAGGGGGAGGCAGTGCCATTCCCGCCAAGCCGCGTCTGCTGGCTCGGCTGGTACGCGCCATGGTGGCCCATGCTCAGGATGTCCCTGTAACCGTCAAGATGCGCATCGGCATAGACGCCCAGACCCTGACTCACATGGAAGCCGGCCGAGCCGCCCAGGAAGAGGGCGCCGCAGCCGTGGGCCTGCACGCCCGTACGGCAGCCCAACTCTACTCAGGCGATGCCGACTGGGAGGCCATCGGCCAACTCAAGAGTGCGCTGCAGGTCCCGGTCCTCGGCAACGGGGATATTTTTGAGTGCTGGGACGCCTTGCGCATGATGCGCGAGACCCACTGTGATGGGGTCATTGTCGGCAGGGGATGCCTGGGACGTCCCTGGCTCTTCGGTGAATTCGTAGCGGTGTTCTCCGGCCAGGAGCCTGCGCCCCCGCCCAACCTTGGGGGTGTGCTTGAGGTCATGGAAGAGCACGGTCGACGCCTCACCGAACTCTTCGGCGAAGAGCTCGGTGTGCGGCAGATGCGCAAGTGGACCTCCTGGTACCTGCGGGGGTTCAGAGGGGCAGCAGGTGTGCGCGCGCAACTATCGCGCCTGGGGACCTTTGACGAGATGCGGCCTCTGATCTCCACACTCGGGCTGGAGCAGGCCTTCCCGCGTCAAGCCCTGCGCGCTTCCAGGGCCAAGGGGGGACGCACCCAGAGAGTCAAGTTGCCCGAGGGCTACCTCGACGACCGCGACGACGACACCCCGCCCAAGGGGCCCCATACCGCGGATGAGATCCGGGCCTGGGAGAAGGCCCTCGGCGCAGGCTGATGGTCGCGCACGAGGTCATCGTGGTGGGAGCCGGGGCCGCTGGGTTGATGGCGGCCCTGGAAGCGGCCCTGGGGGGCGCCAGGGTCCTGGTCATTGAAAAGACCCCCCGTGCTGGGACCAAGATCCTCGCCAGCGGTGGCACCCGCTGCAACCTGACAACGACCCTCGAGCCCAGATTGGCGGCGCGCCTCTTTGGGAAGCAAGGTGAACGATTCCTGCGTGGCCCCTTCCAGGCTCTCTCCCCACAAGCCCTGAGACAGTCCTTTTCTGAGTGGGGCGTGCCAACCATGACAGCGCCCCTTGAGAAGGTCTTTCCTGTCAGCGGTCGTGCGCGCGATGTGCGTGACGCGCTGCTTCGGGTGACCACAGCGGCCGGGGCCGAGGTGCGCTACGACACCCCCCTACAGAATCTCGCTGCTCCGGAAGATGGCGGGTCCACCTGGACCCTTCAGTGCGCCGACGGCGAGGTCCTTGAGAGCAAGGCCGTCATCCTTGCTTCAGGGGGCAAGAGCTATCCACGTACGGGAACAACGGGGGATGGCTATGGCTGGCTTCAGGGGCTGGGCCTGCCGCTGACCCAACCCAGGCCATCGCTTGTCCCCCTGCGCTCAAGCGCGAAGTGGGTTCAGGACCTGGCGGGCGTTTCGCTTCAGGATTGCGAGCTCCTCCTTCAGGGCGCGGACGGCCAACAGATCGTGCGCCGTAGACGGCCCATGCTCTTCACCCACCGTGGTTTGTCGGGGCCTGGCCCCATGGATCTCTCGGGTCGGATCTCGGCGATGGGGGAGAACCCCCAGGTGGATCTTCGCGCAGACCTGCTCCCCGACATCGACCGGGAGTCCCTGCGTGATGAGCTCCTCTCATTGGCTGCCCAACCCGGGCGGCCCAGCACGGCCAAGCTCCTCAAGGGAAAGCTCCCCAAGAGACTTGTGGGACCGGTTTTTGCGGCCTGCCAGCTTCCGATCGATCTGCCTGCGGCCGCCCTGTCCCGGGCGCAGCGGCACGCCCTGGTCGAGGCTCTCAAGCGCCTGCCTCTGCCCGTGGGGGGCACCCTGGGCTACGACCAGGCAGAGGTGACCGCCGGCGGTTTATCACTCTCCGCCCTCGATTCTCGCACCATGCAGACCCATGACCATCCGAACCTGTTCGTTTGTGGGGAGCTCCTCGATCTCGACGGCCCGATCGGGGGCCTGAACTTCCAGGCCGCCTTCTCCACGGGCTTCTTGGCGGGGAGAGCCGCGGCGCTTTCAATCGCCGGGAAGTAGCTCCAGTTGCCGCATGACCCAAACCAGGGTCTCCCTGACCTTGGTGGCATCGGCTGCCAACGCCGCGCGCCTGACCCCTCCGGCCTGCCACAGGTCGAGGTCGGAATCGAGCGCCTTGCCGCGGGTGGTCCAGAACGTCTCAAGGTCTTTATCGGTGGTTGGGAGGTCCGCCACCAGAACCGAGGGGTCGCAACCCACCTGGGCCCATAGAGCGTGCATCCGATCCCTGTGGGCTTGGTAGGTTGCCGCCAATGGAGGCTCGGCCTGAAAGTAGGTGGCCGCCAGTGCCTGGCCCAACTCACGCTCTGCTCGCAGATCGACAAAGACCTCACCAATGCGTTCATACAGAGCATCATGCTGCGTAGGCGGAACCGGGGCGATCCAACTCTTCCAGTCCCCGAGGACCTCGTGCACTATCCCAAGGCACTCCACGTCCGGCATTTCCATTTCGAGCCCTGAGCCCCAGACGTCGTAGAGGGTGACCTCACGCAGGGCTTTGCCTGCACGATCGGAGTAGGCATGGGAAAAGGCCCGGTGAGCCACTCGCTGCCCCCCCTTGTCCAACCGGCTTGCCACGATGGCCTGGGCCAGATCTGAATCCGGCACGCGGCCGGCCAGGGCCAACCGAAAGACATGGGTGAGGGCCGTACTCCCCAGCGCCTCGGAGCTCAGGCCCACAACTGTCCCTCGGGCGTAGTCGTAGATCCAGGCGGGTGGAGTGGGCTCGCTCGCCCTTGCCCGGAAGACCCTCTCGATCCAGGCCCGCTGACTACGGGTGGGCTTTGCTACGAACTTGCGGGGAATGACCTGTGCTGGTGCATGGACTTCGGCTCGGTAGAGCGGAGGGTCTGCTGTGGCCGCGGGCCAGTCCCTCGGGTCGTGATCGACCGCCTCCAGGACATAGGTCACCAATTGACCCTGGTAGGTCCTGACTGCTACAAGCTCTGCCTGATACCACTGGATCACCTCCTGGCGGGCTTCTTGGGGCAGCTTCTCCCAGGCGGCCTCCAATTTGGCATTGCTCGGTACCGGCCCTTGCGCCAGCGAAGGGGCCATCAGGGCCAATAGCCCAAGGGCCTGCGAAATGACTGACGACTTACCCATGGGAGCATGGTGCCAAGTATCGGGACATTCACCCATAGGTAAGGCCTGTCCCCGGCACAAGCTCCACAGGCCAGGGCCCGCCCAAGGACCCGAAATGAAAGTGGGCCGGCCCTAGGAGGAGGGCCGGCCCGGAGGTTGGTCGGGGCGAAGGCGAACCCCCGCACGCCGAAACGGCGCCTAAGCGCACGTTTGAGACACCAGGTTTCCCGCGCGGGCGGCTTCCCGACCCCGCCCGTGTGACAATCACCGCAAAGTTCGTTCACACGGGTGAGGGGGGGATGGGGTCAAGAAAGCCCCCGTCTGTCTGGCGTCTCACCGCACTTGAGCAAGATTACCCTGCCGGAAGGGGACGCCACCCATTCCCCTGTGTAATTTACAACTTCCTGTGCGGAGCCCCCCTTACGGCCATACAGGACAGTAATGACGTATCGTAATGGGTCACTTCCGCCTTCTGCGACGACCCCGCTTGGGTCTCCTGCGGACTCTGCGGCGTTCCATTTCCAACTCATCCTCACTGGCAACCTGGGCTCTTTTCCCGATCTCCTGCCACGCCTCGAAGATGTCCCAGCCCACCCCGCGGGCCTTCTCGCGGAGCCCGAAGAGGTCGAGTGCCTCGGGGAAGTCCTCCTGGCGCGCGAAGAGCAGGGGGCTGAAGCTCGGATTGGTGAGGGCCTGGAACCGGCTCTGGGAGGCTATCAGTCGCTGTGCACGCCCGAATTCCCGGCGGTTGAGGCGCGTCGCCTCAAACAGGGGGTCCATGACCGCGCGGCAAACACTCATGCGGTCTCCTGGTTCACCCCGCCTGGTCCGGGTCTGTGGGTCCACCTCTCGCTCAACCAATTCGTTGAAGAGCACTGCAATGACGACGGCCACCGTTGGTTCGTACCCCTGGTGGACTTCACTATCCAGCGCTTCAAGCAGGCGCCAGAAGAGCTCCGCGCGAAGATGGTCCTCTTCAGGTCCACCACGTCGGGCCCCCAGGTGGATGTCCTGGGCCGGCAGAATAGAGCGCAGAGCCCCACAGGCCCGTAGCATCTTGAACGCACCCATGGCGGTGCCAGAGCGCATCAGGCGCAGGACCTCTTCGAACACCCGTGGCGGGGCCGAGCGTTCCAACTCCGGGGCGACCGAACACATAGCGTCCCAGGTCTCGTCCTCAATCCGAAAATCGAGGCGTGTGGCGAACTTCACCGCACGCATGATGCGTACCGGGTCCTCAAGTAGCCGCAGCTTCGGCGTTCCGATGGTTCGGAGAACCCGATCCTCAAGATCCTGCAGGCCCTCTACGTAGTCGATGACTTCGTGCTCGCGAGGCTCCAGAAAGAGCCCGTTGACCGTGAAGTCACGGCGCTGGGCATCCTCGTTGGCCGTGCCGTATTCGTTGTCCTCGGTAATGAGGAGATCGCCCGTACCTTGCGCCTTGGGCGCCTGGCGGAAGGTGGCTGTCTCAATGATCTTGTGCCCAAAGGTCACATGAACCAGTCGAAAGCGGCGCCCGATAATGCGACCGTTCTTGAACAGGCGCTTGACCTGTCCCGGCCGCGCGCTCGTCGCGACGTCATAGTCCTTGGGGCGGCGCCCGATAAGTAGATCACGCACACACCCTCCGACAAAGTAGGCCTCGAACCCTCGCTCCTGTAGGCGACCAACGACCCTCAGCGCATCCTTGTCGAGGCTGCTCGGATGAATCACCTCAGCCGCCAGGCGCTCAGGCTCTTTCGAGTCGACTACCTCAGCTGTAGGGCCCGCGTTCGATTCCTCGGGTTTCCTTGCGGAGGCCCTGGGCTTTCTGGGTCCAGCCCCACGGGAGGTGCCCTTCTTCTTCCCTTTCCGCTTGCCCCCCCCGGACCGGGACCCCCGACCTTCAGAGCTTGCAGGACGACGTTTGGACGGAGGTACCAAGGGGGACGCGGGGGAGAGGGGCGAAGGGGAGTGGTAGAGCGGGAAAGACTGGCTGAGTGGGGAACACTCTAGCCTCCCCTGCCCACCCCCCCTAGCCATCTCTTCCCTTCCCCTGCCCCAGTCCGTACTCTTCGCGGCAGAAGGGCAGTAGCTCCAATTGGTTAGAGCGACTGATTCCAAATCAGTAGGATCGGGGTTCGAGTCCCTGCTGCCCTGCCACGCCCTTCACACACCATGACCGCCCACGACCACGACGCCATCGACGACCGGTCCGGTCGGGAGGATGGCCGCGAAGGGGAGGAGGCTGGTGCAACCGACGACCCCAACCTGGAGGCGCAACCCGCCACCCCCGGAGAACCGGACGTCGACGACCTGGATCCGGATATCCTCGAATCCGCCCTGGACCCCGACGACGTGGCTGACGAGTTCGATGAAGACTCCGAAGATACTGACGGGGCCGAAGAAGAAGAGGCTGATGGTGGCGAGGAGAGCCCCGCGGACGCCTCCCCCAAGCCCAAGGGTGGCAAGTCCACCCGGCGCAGCAGTACGAGCATTGATGATGAGGGAGAGCCTGGGGATCCCGCCACCAAGGTGCCTGGGAAGAAGACCATGCTGGGGGCCTTGCAGTGGGCCTTCCAGGACGAGGAAGGGGTCAGTGAGGAGCTGCTGGAGAAGTACGCGGATCACGCTCGCCTGCTGCTCGAGACGAACAAGACACTCAACCTCACTGCCATCCAGTCACCCAAAGAGGTGGCCGCCAAGCACTACCTCGACTGCTGGCGGGTAACGCGCCTGGTTCCCATGATTGCCAAACGGCTACTGGACCTGGGTACGGGGGCCGGCTTTCCGGGTATCCCTATCGCTCTCGCCGAGCCGAACTGTTCGGTGATTCTCGTGGATTCCACCCGCAAGAAGGTGGACTTCCTGCAGATGTGTATAGACAAGCTGCAGATTCCCAACGCGAGAGCCGTGTGGGCCAGGGCAGAGGATCACCTCGCCGAAGAGAAAGTGGACATCGTCATGGCCCGCGCTGTGAGTTCGGTGCGCGAGAACGTGCGCACCGTACGCAAGGTGCGGCAGACTTTTCAGGACTTCGTCATGCTCAAGGGCAAGTCCTGGTCCCGGGAGGTGCGTGCCGCGGAAAGGGAAACCGAACGCCTGGGCTTCCACCTCGATACGGTCTGGGAGCACGAACTTCCCGACGAGATGGGGGCCCGCGCGATCCTCGTGTACCGCGCCCCTGGTGGCGCCGGCTACTAGACGAGTCTCAAGCCGGGTATTGCAGCCAGTCGATCTCGGGAAACAAGGCTGCCAGCCCCCTCCATAGGGCAAACGCCGCTGCACCCAGAACCGCGACAACCAGCAGTAACCGCAGGTTGACAAGGAGCAGCGTCCCCAGGGGAATCGGCTCCGGCTGACTGACTCCAGGGGCCTCGTCGGCATCAGGAACCGGCGTGTGCGGCATCGTAGTCATTATCGCTGCGCCTCTCCCGATCCCCAAGACAGGGGATGGTGCCCGAGGGGGGAGTCGAACCCCCACTCCCTTAGCGGGAACATGGACCTGAACCATGCGCGTCTACCAATTCCGCCACCCGGGCCGGGTGCGAGGGCGGGGAAGGTACGGGAGCCCGGGCTCCCGGGTCAACCCCTACCTCCTGTTGGCCACGCTCAGCCCGCGGTGACGGCCCCGCCAACCACCTTCGCCCCTGCTGAGAAGGCCGAACCCATAACCATTCCGGCCAAGATGCGAGAGGACGGCTTGGGCAGGAGTCGAACAGGTTCCCGGCAAAGAGGGCTGGGGTCGATCTCCATATCCGCCTGCATCGAGGCGTCCCGACACCGGGGCTTGTATGCACTCCTGCACACCTAGGCCCCGGGTCTCCGCTCATCTAGAATGCCACCTATGTCCTCCGACGATCCCATTCGCCCGATCGTGGCCAACCGCAAGGCGCGACACCTCTACAACCTGCTTGATGAACTGGAGGTGGGGGTGGAGCTCGAGGGGACAGAGGTGAAGTCCCTGCGCGGAGGCCAGTGCTCACTGCAGGAGGCCTACGTGCGCATCCGCGGTGGAGAGCTGTGGCTGGTGGGAGCCCATATCCCTGAGTACGCATTCGGAAACCGATCCAACCATGCGCCGACTCGGGAGCGCAAGCTGCTCGCTCAGCGCCGGCAGATTGAGCGCTGGACGAAGGCCGTCCGCGAGAAGGGGGTCACCATCGTGCCCCTGGACCTCTACTTCAAGGGCTCCCTCATCAAGGCCAACATCGCCCTGGCCCGCGGCAAGAAGGTCCACGACAAGCGCTCGAAGCAGCGAGAGCTGGACGCCAAGCGTGAAATGGACCGGGCCCGCGGGAGACGCCGCTAGGGGGGCGCCCGGCCTACAAGTGGCAGACTGCCCCTGGCTGAGATATGATTCATGCTCAGCACCTTGGTGGGGGCGCACTGGTTTCGACCGGTTTCGACCGACGCCGGGCTGCGTGCCTGGGACCCCGAGTCACCCTGAAATCCTCTCGGGAAGGCAACTTCAATTGCCAACAACTTTTCTCTTGCTGCCTAGTTAAATAGGTAGCCGTCCCCTCGCGGAGTGCCCGCGGCCGGGGGGGGACGCCAACAGCGGGCTGGTCGGAAAATTGCGCCTCGGGGTGCTCCGACGAGACTTTACCGAGGCTGGTCCCAATGCCTGCGTGTCCGCGGGTGGCGGCGGGACGAGACACTATCCGCAGACTACGCACGTAGACGCCCGACGCCTGGCGGCTCCGGGACGGGGGTTCGACTCCCCCCGCCTCCACCACCTTCTCTTACCCGTTCCGCCGCATGGTCCGGATCTGGAAGGGTCTTGATGTTTCTTGGATCGCGTGGCCGCTATCCTCTTGGGCATGCAAACCCACCCCGGTTCCCTCCCGCTGCGCCTGGCCGGCTGGCTGATTGGCGGCACCACGTTGACTGGCTGCGCCGGCCCCGAGGTGGCCAGCCATAACTTGGATCAGCTCCTGCGGCCCGATGGGGGCTTCCACTATGTGGCTGCCATCCAGGGGAATCTGGAGTACCACCTTGACCAGATGGTGGGCAACGACTGGCTCAAGACAGCCGCGTCTACAGAGGGGCCCGAGCCCATCGAGAGTCCCACCGAGTTGACCATGGAGTATCTGCTGGCCCTCGCCGAGGCTGATAGCCACCCGGCCCGGCCCTGGATAGGGGCCACCCAGGTCCGCCAGTTTGCTCGCTACGCCCTCTTGTGTCCTTCAGAATTGGCGCGCGAACGGTGCTTTATTGAGCTCGCAGCACATGCGGAGCGTTTGGGCGTTGAAGCTCCCATAGCGATCGCCCCCAACCCAGCCACCCCCGACCAGGTCGGAACCGCGCTGACCGAATTGGTTCGGTTGCACCGTATCACTGCAGAGAACGGATCGGTCCCCGTGGAGCTCCAGGCTGCTTACGCCGATGCCTGCGCAGCCTGCTTGAAACTCAACCTCGACATCCATGGGGGGTGGCGCCTTCTCGATCTTGTCACACGTTTGGTGGAGCACACCCCTCAGGCCTCCCCGGGCCTGGCAGAGCTTCGGGGCCTCTCGCTCGCCCTTCAACGCCACCTACTGTCCCTGAGCCTGACGTACGGAATAAGCGACCCCTCTCCGCTGGCCAGGGCCGCCGCATGGGGGGCCTGCCATGCGGCCTACGGAGCACCATTTCTCGCCGAAGCCCTTGTCTCCCTGGTGATGCCCGCGCTGACCCGTGAAGGACAGGTGGCCCGAACCCAGCGCCATGGCATCCCGGCGCAGCAGGCTGTCGACGAACCTGTATTCCTGAAGGTGTTCGAGCTGGTGCGCGGCCATGGTCTCCCCTCAGACCTTCCCGGGACGGATGCGGATGCCCTGAGGGGCAGCCAACTCTTCGTCCTGCTACAAGTGGCTCACGACTTCAGCGCCTATGGCGAACGTTCCAGGACCAGCGCCATGCAGGCTCTTGGCGTCGTCACCGGTAATGAGAAGATCGGCTTGCGCAAAGAAGCTTGGGAGGAGTGGTGGGTTGCGGAAGCCGCACGCCGTGACGGGGAGAACCGGTAGCTGTGACCACGGGCCCGGGCGAGCAAGGATCCGCTGGAATCGGCCGTGGCTTGCGCGTACTGGGCCTGATTGTCGCGGGCTCGCTGCTGTGGCTGGCCGCTTCCCGAGTCCCCTGGAGTGACGAGCTCATCGTAGGGGGAACTGAAGGTGTGGTAGCCCCGGCCTCGTTTTCTGGAGACCTCATTGGGGACTGGCGAGGCACCTGGGTCGTCTTCCGTTTCCAGCCCGGGTCCTTGGCCCCCGACTCCCCCTTCGGCGCCTCGATCCTCGAGAATGCCCTGAGGGACGGCGGCCCTCTCTACGTCAACCGTCACGGCTTGGCCGAACTGGATCCGCACTCCCCGGCCACCCCTCCGGACAAGGCCTCCTTGGCTGCAGAGGTAACCCTCAGACCGGGAATGCCCAGTGCCTTCAGGCGGCTCGAACCGGGCCCTATCGCCGGCGCCTTCGGGTTTATCCTCCTTTGCGTCTTGTCCATCGTGACGCGTTGGTGGCGCTTGCTCTCCCTGACCGACTGCGCCACCCCTTGGCTGGCCTGCGTGCGGCTCACCTTTGTGGGACTGTTCTTCAATACCGTCTTGCCCGGATCCACGGGCGGAGACATCGCTCGTGCCTACGTCGTCGTGCGGGACCACCCTGAACGACGCGCCGGGGCCCTTGTATCCGTCGTCATGGATCGCCTGCTGGGGCTCCTGGCCATGACCTTCCTCGCCAGCGCCGCAGTCGCCACGGCCGATGAGCGCTTCTCGTTCCTCCTACCTTGGACCCTGGGGGTAGCGATTGCCCTGGCCGTGGGCCTGCTTGCCATCGCACACGAGGGGGTGAGGCGGTTGCTGCATGTCGAGCAGATCCTCAGGAGGTTGCCCCAGGCCCGGCGCCTGCTGGATCTCGACTCAAACGTTCGGGGCATCCTGAAACACCCGGGGGAACTGGCTCTGGCCCTGATCCTCTCCTTCGCCAACCACCTCTTTGCTACAGCCGCCATCTATTCGCTGGGCCGGGCCTTCGGTGCAGACCTTACATTCCATGACTTCCTCTGCGTGTGCACCGTAGCCAACACCCTGACCGCTATACCCATCTCCCCCGGCGGACTGGGCGTTGGCGAGGTCCTCTTCGGGAGTCTCTTTGAGGTGGCGGGGTCGCTCTACATGCTCGGGGTGGCCAGCAGTTTCACCTATCGCCTGGTCATGATGGCTGCCGGACTCCTTGGGGGATTGGCCCTGGTATTGCCTGGAGGAAACTCCCTGCTCGCCGACTTCCGAGCGGGCCAGCGCGCCGCCAAGGCCCACGGTGATTGACCCACCCGGGCCGCGAGGTTCCAATGCCTGCGGTCCGCGGTGCCTTGGCGCGCCCCTGTTCACCTCCTGGTCCGACTACCCCTCTGCTCTCCGCCACCCAACCCATGTCCCTCCTCGTTATCGGCACCCTGGCCTACGACACGGTCGAAACAGCGCATGCGTCCAGAGACCGAGCCCTGGGCGGTTCGGCCGTCTACTTCGCTGTTGCTGCCGCCACGTCCTGTCAGCCACGACTTGTCGGTGTCGTAGGCGACGACTTCCAGCAGGAGCACCTGGACGACCTGACCAGCCGGGGCGTGGACTGCTCCGGAGTGGAGAGGGCCGAAGGCAAGACCTTTGCCTGGGGCGGACGCTACGAGCCTGATTGGAACACACGCCACACGACCTTCACCGACCTGAACGTGTTTGAGCACTTTGACCCCAAGGTGCCTGAGAGCTTCACGGACTCACCATTTGTCTTCCTGGCCAATGCCCATCCGGCCATCCAACTCAAGGGGCTGAAGCAGGTGACCGGCAAACGATTTGCGGTCGCCGACACGATGAACCTCTGGATTGACATTGCACGGGACGAGCTGGTGGAGCTCTTGGGGCATGTGGACGGACTGATCCTCAATGATGAGGAAGCCCGCATGCTCACGGGGCTCGACAACCTCCACCTGGCGGCCGAGAAGGTGCTCGAGATGGGACCCCGTTACGTCATCCTCAAGAAGGGGGAGCACGGTGCGTTTCTTCTGGGCGAGGGACTGCATTTTGCCCTGCCCGCCTTTCCGGTTACCGAGGTTGTCGACCCCACCGGTGCAGGGGACTCCTTCGCCGGCGGCTTCATGGGAGCCATCGCCCAGGCGGACAGCATTGACCATGACGTCCTGAAGAGGGCCATGCTGCACGGGACGGTCACGGCCAGCTTCTGTGTCCAGGGCTTCTCCATCGAGGACCTCGGACAGCGTGGGGCCGATGACCTGCAGGCTCGCTACGAGCAGCTTCGTTCCATTTGCACGGTTTGACCTTTTGAGCAGGCCGACCATTCCCTCTTTTGGGAATCCGGTCGTGCGGAAGTAGGGATACCGCCGCGTTCGGGGCGCGTCCTTCCACCGGCCCGGGTCGAGCGCTATGCTCTGCTTCAGAAGGCCTTACGAGACCTGGGGCCGTGCAGGCACACGGCCCCAAAACCCCTGAAGTGAGTAGGACAATGAGAAAGAAAGGCTCGAAGGCTGCGCCGTCCAAGGCCAGCACACAAAGAAATTCTGCCGAACGGCCCGCCAATTCCGCCGCCCGCGACAAAGCGGTCGTGGCTGCCATGGAGGACATCGAACGCAGCTACGGCAAGGGTTCGATCATGCGGCTTGGTGCATCGGGCGGTCTGATCGCCGAAATCGAAGGCATCCAGACCGGCTCCATCAACCTGGACCTTGCCCTGGGAGGCAAGGGATTGCCGAAGGGCCGTGTTGTGGAGATCTACGGGCCGGAGAGTTCCGGCAAGACGACCCTGGCCCTACATGTGGCTGCTGCGGCCCAACGCGAGGGCGGTATCTGCGCCTTCGTGGATGCGGAGCACGCCCTGGATCCGGGGTACGCCCGCAAGTTGGGCGTGCGCCTCGATGACTTGCTCGTCAGCCAGCCGGATACCGGTGAGCAGGGCCTTGAGATCACCGAGACCCTCGTTCGTTCGAATGCCGTGGACGTGGTGATCATTGACTCGGTAGCCGCCCTCGTCCCCCGCGCCGAGATCGAAGGTGAGATGGGTGACAGCTTCGTGGGCTTGCATGCGCGCCTGATGAGTCAGGGCATGCGCAAGCTGACAGGAGCCATCGCACGCTCCAAGTGCCTGGTGATCTTCATCAACCAGATCCGCGAGAAGATCGGGGTCATGTTCGGCTCCCCTGAGACCACGACCGGCGGCCGGGCGTTGAAATTCTATTCCTCCGTGCGACTGGACATACGCCGAATCGGCCAATTGAAGGACGGCGATCTTGTGGTCGGCAACCGCACGAAGGTGACCGTGGTCAAGAACAAGATTGCCCCGCCCTTCCGCAAGGTTGAGTTTGACATCCTGTTCAATCGCGGCATCAGCAAGGAAGGCGAATTGGTCGACCTTGGCCAGCAGGCTGGCATCGTGGTGAAGTCGGGGACCTGGTACTCCATGAAGCATCCCACCGACGGCGAGATCCGCCTGGGCCAAGGCATGGAGCGCACCCGTCAGTTCCTCATCGACAACCCAGACATCGCCAAGGTGGTCGAGGATGCCGTGCGCGCCGAACTCATGCCCAAATCCGCGGAGCCCGAGATGCCGGAGTCGGCACCCGGCGAGGGCGACTCCGGAGGGAAGGCTCCTGCGACGGTGAAAGGTCCGGCGAAGGCCGAGACCGCCAGCCAGCCCCCCCGGGAAGCAGACTCGAAGGCAGCGGCCGGGGCCTAGCAGCCCGCTGCACCAAGGTGGCGCTCCTCCGACCTTCGGATCGGGGGAGCGCCATGGTTTTCGGCAGCACTTCCCTACTGAGGGCGTGAATCCCTTCACAGATGGGTGCTCGGGGGCCATGATCTGCCCAACCAACCGCTTGCCGACAGCCATCCCAGATCATGCCTGATACGCCCCCCTCATCCACGAGTTCGCAGGCCTCCCTTTGGACGGCAAGCGTGACGCGCCAGAGCTTCTTGGACTTCTTCGCCTCCAAGGAGCACACGGTGGTGCCCTCGGGACCCGTCTTCCCCCAGGATGACCCGACCCTGTTGTTCACCAACGCGGGCATGAACCAGTTCAAGGACGTCTTCCTGGGCAGCGGCTCCCGGAACTACTCCAGAGCCGTAGACACCCAGAAGTGCATCCGTGTCCAGGGCAAGCACAATGACCTGGAAGAGGTGGGGGTGGACACCTACCACCACACCTTCTTCGAGATGATGGGCAACTGGTCCTTCGGGGACTACTTCAAGGCTGAGGCGATTGCTTGGGCCTGGGAGCTGCTCACTGAAGTCTGGGGCCTGCCCAAGGACCGCCTCTGGGTCACCGTCTTCGATGGGGATGCAGGCGAGGGCCTTGAAGCGGACCACGAGGCGAAGCGGCTCTGGCTCGAGAGCACGGACATCGACCCGACCCACGTCCTCGATTTCGACAAGACCGACAACTTCTGGGAGATGGGGCCCACCGGCCCCTGCGGCCCATGCACCGAGATCCACATCGACCGTGGGGGCGCGGACACCGACGCCTCCGATGGTGCCGATCGGGAGAATGGCGTCAACGCTGGTAACGAGCGATTCATCGAGCTCTGGAACCTGGTGTTCATCCAATACAACCGTCAGGACGACGGGAGCCTCGTGCCTCTCCCCGCACAGCACGTGGATACGGGAATGGGATTCGAGCGTGTCCTCTCAGTCCTTCAGGGTTGCCACTCAAACTACGATACAGATCTGTTTACTCCCCTCTTTGTAGCCCTCGAGGGTCAGACGGGCCACTCGTATGCAGGCGGGGCGGAAAACGAGGAGAAGGACGTGGCCTTCCGCGTCTGCGCTGACCACGTCCGCGCCGTTTCTTCGGCACTGGCCGATGGTGCGCTGCCATCCAATGAAGGCAGGGGCTATGTCCTGCGACGGTTGATCCGGCGCGCTTCGAGGTACGGCTTGCAGACCCTGGGTATGGAAGAACCGTTCCTGTTCGATCTTGTACCTGCGGCGGCAAGCATCCTGGGCGGAGCTTTCCCTGAAGTCGCCGAGCGCGTCGAGCACATCCAGCTCGTCATTCGGGCCGAGGAGGAGTCCTTTCGCAAGACCCTGCAGCGTGGCATCGTGCAGTTTGATCGGCTGACGGCCGACCTCTCACCTGGCAGCCCCCTCGATGGCGGCCAAGCCTACGAACTCTATGCCACCTACGGATTCCCCGAAGACCTCGTGAGCCTCATGGCGCGCGAGCGCGGCCTGGTTCTGGACGAGGAGGGGTGGAACACAGCCCGGCAGGCCCACAGCGACGTCAGTCGCTCCACGGGCTCTTTCCAGCAGGTGCTGACGCCCGAGCAGATGTCAGGGTTGAAAGAGACCCGCTCCACCTATCACGAACCTGAGGCGGCCTCCACCGGAGGTGAAGCCCGTGTGGCGGGCCTCTTCCAGGGCGAAGAACTCGAAGATCGATTGGTTCTCGACCAGAGCCCCTTCTACCCAGAGGGCGGCGGCCAGGTTGGAGACGTTGGGACCATCAACGGGCAAGGCGGATCATTCCAGGTGAGCGCCACCCAAAAGGCGGGAGCCATCGTGGTGCATATCGGGAAGGCTACCGGCGCCCTCTCCATCGGCGACACAGTCACCTGTGAGGTGGATGCCCAAGCACGGCAGAGCACGCGCGCCCACCACACCGCGACCCACTTGTTGCACGCTGCCCTGAGGCAGGTGCTCGGGGATCACGTCACCCAACAAGGCTCCTACGTCGGCCCTGATCGCCTGCGGTTTGACTTCTCCAACCCCAAGGGAGTCAGCGCCGAGGACCTGGCCAAGGTGGAGCGCCTCGTGAACGCCGCTGTCGCCAAGGGAACCACCGTGGCCACCACAATCGAGAAGCCCGAGGAGGCCAAGGCGCGAGGCGTCATGGCTCTGTTCGGCGAGAAGTATGGAGAGACCGTGCGGGTTGTGGCGGTAGGCGAGGACTCCATTGAGCTCTGTGGTGGAACCCACGTTGAATCCTCTGGACAGATAGGGACCTTCGTCATCCAGCAGGAACGCGCCATCCAGGCTGGGGTCCGCCGCATCGAGGCTGTCGTGGGTGCAGGGGCCATTGAACACCTGCAGGAGCAGCGTCGCTGTCTCGAGACAGCCGCACGCGCCCTCAAGGTTCAGCCTTCCGAACTGGCTGAGCGCGTCGCTGCCTTGCAAGCCGATGTCAAGGCGGCCCGCAAGCAAGCCAAGCAGACCTCGGGTGCTGACCAGGCCCAGGCATTCTCAAACCTGAAAGGCGAGCTGAGCGAACAAGGCGGCGTCGAGTGGGCCGTGGTCGACCTACCTGACCTGGATGGCGATGCCCTTCGAGATCTCGGGGACCGGGCCCGCGGGCACAGTCCCGATCTGGCTCTGGCCCTGTTCGGACGACATGAGCAGGCCGTTCCTTTTCTCATCCTCTGCCAGGGCAAGGCCCTGGCTGCGGGGCTCGCAGCCGGCGATCTGGCCCGTGGCCTCAAACCCGTTCTTGGCGGTGGGGGGGGCGGGAAGCCGGCCTCCGCTCAGGGTCAGGGAATGGACCAGGATCAGGTCTCCGTCGCCTGCGAGCAGCTCCGCTCGGCCTTCGCCAGCGCCCTGGGCTCCCAGGGGGCCTAGGACCCGCAGGGCTGCGTTGACAGCCCAAGGGTGCCGCACTAGCCTCTTGCCCTCGAATACCGTCTGAAGCGCACCACGCCACCCGGCCCACCCCTTCGATTCCATGGCACACCCCAAGCGACGCATCTCCAAAACCCAAAAGCGCAAGCGCCGCTCCCATCTGGCCCTGACGGGCCAGCCCGTGCAGCGGGACCCGCGGTCCGGTGCCCTGACCCGCCCGCACCGCATCAACGAGAAAGAGTCCACTCACTACGGTTTTTCAAAGGGTGGCGAGGGTGGATCGGAAGTCTTCGAGCGCGAAGATTTCTGATAAGCGGCTACCTCCCCCCTTCCTCCGGGAGCACCTGCTTTTCCCGCTTCCGTCCAAGCGGATAGCACATCCAAAGGCGTAGATTGCACCCATGGCCAACGACCGCATTGTTATCGATGTGATGGGCGGCGACCATGCGCCGGACGTGGTGCTGGATGGCGTTGCGCTCGTCTGCAATCCTGAGAGTGAACTCCACGTTGATCCCTCCCGACTGATCCTGGTAGGGGACGAGACCGTGACACGTGAGGGCCTCCGAACCCGAGCTTGCACCTCCAGCGTCGCCGTTCAGCACGCCGCCGAGGTCATCGGAATGGACGAGAAACCCGGAGTGGCCTTACGCGCCAAACCGGGAGCATCCATCCCTATTGGCGTCGGTTGTGTACGAGCCGGGGAAGCCGGGGCCTTCATCAGTATGGGCAACACCGGCGCCGTCGTGGGGGCCGCAACCTTGGGGCTTGGAACCCTTGAGGGCATTCGGCGCCCCGGGATCGCCATCACTACGCACATGACCGGCCGTCCGGTGACCATCCTCGACATGGGTGCCAACGTTGTCCCCAAGCCCGCTCACCTCCTTCACTACGCCCTCATGGGTAGCACCCTAGCCAGTGACGTCGATGGCATTGAGAGCCCGAGGGTTGGGCTCCTCAACATCGGCGAGGAGTCCAGCAAGGGCACCGATCTGTTGCGTGCCGCCCATGAACTGCTCACCGAGAGCCCCCTCAATTTCGTTGGAAACGTCGAGGCCGGGGAGATATTCGGGGAGGACGTCGACGTTGTGGTCACCGATGGCTTCACCGGCAATGTCTTTCTCAAGACTCTCGAAGGACTGTCAGCCTTCATGCTCACCCAGGTCACCGAACAGCTTGACGCCCACCAGGCCGGCTGGGGAGGTGAAGTCCTGGCGGACCTGCGGCACCACGTGGACTACTCTGAATATGGTGGAGCTCTGCTCCTGGGGGTCAATGGAGTGGTCATCATTGGCCACGGCCGGTCCGATGAGCGGGCCGTGGCCAACGCGATCCGGCAGGCTGCGCGGGCCCTGGATGTGGACGTCAACGCAGACATTGTCAGGGCCCTCGCCCCCAAGACCTCTTGACCCCCCTCCTTGGGGCCGCCAGATCGTCCCAAAGAGGGATTCGAAGTCGCCCCCACGAAACCGCTAGAATCTCTGACGTCCCGCAGCGTCTCTCCCAAGCGCAATTGGCCCGTCCAACCCTCCCCGCCCGATAATGACCTCCATCATCAAAGTAGGCATCTCCGGAACCGGCTCCCATGTTCCCGAACGTGTCATGAGCAACGATGACTTTGCCCGGATCATCGACACCTCCGACGAGTGGATCGCCCAGCGCACCGGAATTCGGGAACGACGCTTTGTCGCCGATGGGGAGTGCACCTCCGACCTCTCCTACGAGGCCGCCAAGCTGGCCTTGAAGGACGCCGGTATTGAAGCTGCAGACCTGGACCTGATTGTCGTGGGGACCGTCACGCCCGACCAGCACCTGCCTACCGTCAGCTGCCAACTGCAGGAGCTACTGGGCGCTCCCAAAGCCACGGCCTTCGATGTGGGCGCGGCCTGCTCCGGCTTCATGGTGGCCCTCGACACAGCGGCCAGCTTCATCGCCACCGGCCGCGCCACCAATGCGCTGGTCATCGGTGCAGAGACCCTCTCCCGCTGGATCAACATGGAGGATCGCGGCTCGTGCATCCTGTTCGGCGACGGGGCAGGCGCAGCGATCCTTCAGCCGCACGATGTATGCGGCCGCGGTGAGATCCTGAATTCCTGCCTGGGGGCCGACGGTTCTGGCTTCGAGTACATCCAGGCACCCCACGGAGGGTATCGGGTTCGCCCTTCGGACGACGACTACGACCCCGCATTGGACAACATCATGCTCCGTGGTCGGGATGTGTATCGGTTTGCCGTGAACAAAATGACCGAGGTCATTGAGGCCATGTGTGAGGGTTATGATCGTGATGAGATCGCACTGCTCGTGCCGCATCAGGTCAACCAGCGCATCATCGAAAGCGCCCTGACCAAGCTCGAATGGGACGCCGACAGATGCGTCGTGAACATCGACAAGTACGGAAACACTTCAGCGGCCAGCGTCCCCATTGCACTGGATGAGGCCTGCCGCGAGGGTCGGCTCAAGAGTGGCGATCTGGCTGTACTGGTGGCCTTTGGCGCGGGCCTGACCTGGGGCGGCGCCCTCGTCCGCTGGTAGCCGCAAACCTGCACCTGCACACACCATCATGAGTGAGGCCATTCTTTTCCCGGGGCAAGGGGCCCAGTTCGCCGGCATGGGCAAGGACTGGGCCGAGGCTCATGCCGTGGCCCGCGAGACCTTCAAGCAGGCCGATGAGATACTCGGCTTCCCTCTGCGCCAGACCTGCTGGACGGAGGGGGAGGATGTGAACAGGACCGACGTTGCCCAGCCCGGGATCTTCACGACCAGCGTGGCCATTTTGCGCACCCTGCGCAGCCTGGGCCAGGCGCCGGTGGACATCCCCCTCACCGCAGGCCTCTCCCTGGGGGAGTACAGCGCCCTGTGGCTGTCGGGTGCCCTGTCATTCGAGGACGGCCTACGCCTGGTGAGACTCAGAGGGGAGGCGATGCAGGATGCCGCCGAGGCTACCCCTAGCGGTATGGCCTCCCTCGTCGGGGCCGACCTGGAAAAGGCCGAGGCGCTTGCCTTGGTGGGCTCCCAGGAGGGGATCTGCCAGGTGGCCAACGTCAACGCTCCTGGCCAGATCATCCTCTCTGGCGAGCTCGCAGCCCTGGATGCCGTGGAGGCCGCAGCCAAGGAGCACGGCGTGCGCAGGGTGCGGCGCCTCGTTGTAGCCGGTGGCTTCCACTCCGAGTGCATGCGACCCGCTGCGGACCGTTTGGAGGCTGCTCTGGCCCAGACGGCCATCGCGACACCGCAGATACCCGTGATCTCCAACGTGGATGGTGGCTGGGCTACCGAGCCCGAACAGATCCGGTCCAACCTGGCCCGCCAGGTTTGCTCTTCAGTGCTCTGGGAGCAATCCATGAGCCTGGCTCTCGAACAGGGTGTCCGCCACTTCCTTGAGCCCGGTCCGGGGACCGTTCTCGGTGGCTTGATGCGCAAAATCGACCCTGAGGCCGTGGTGCGCTCTACCGCCACCCCCGCCGATCTGACCTCTGGAACCCAGGCCTGATCGCCTCCACCCCCGCCGCAGCCGTTGAAGGGGCCTGCGCCCGCCGCTAGAGTCTCCCTACGCGTAACGCGATTCCGCCTCAATGCCCCCCCCGCCCTCCACGGACTCCGCAGCCGCCCCTCTGGCTGGACAACTGGCACTTGTCACTGGCGCCAGCCGTGGCATTGGCCATGCCATTGCCCTGCGCCTCGCCCAGGAGGGAGCCCAGGTCGCTTGCGTGGCCACCAGCCGGGAGAACGCCCAACCTGTCGCAGATGCCTGCTCGGCAATCACTCCCGGCGCGCGAGCCTTTGGTGTGGATGTCTCCGACACCGCCGCCGTCGCGGCGCTGGTGAAGGAGATCAGTGCCAGCATGGATGTGGGGCAGCCGGCCGGACCTCACATTCTCGTCAACAACGCTGGCATCACCCGAGACCAGATCCTCATGCGCATGAGCGAGGAGGACTTCGACCGGGTACTTGATGTCAACCTCAAGGGTGCCTGGAATTTCATCAAGGCCTGTACCAGGGCCCTGATGAAGAACGGTGGCCGCGTGGTGAACATCACCTCGGTCGTCGGTATCACAGGCAATGCGGGCCAGGCCAACTATGCGGCCAGCAAGGCCGGGCTGATCGGCCTGACCCTATCCGTGGCCAAGGAGCTGGCCAGCCGCGGGGTATGCGCCAACGCTGTCGCCCCTGGGTTCATTGAAACCGACATGACGGCCTCCCTGGACGACAAGGCCCGCTCCGAGCTTGCTGCGGGCATCCCCTTGGCCCGCATGGGCGCCCCTGAGGACATCGCTGGAGCCGTGGCCTACCTGGCAGGGCCCGGCGGAGCCTACATCACAGGCCAAACCCTCGTTGTGGACGGTGGTTTGAGCGTATAGTCCCGCAACATAGAATTATCCCTACTTTCCAATCCCCCGGGGCATCG
>PBIX01000007.1 GCA_002720975.1 Planctomycetota bacterium
TGTACCGCCGCCCTGTCGACCGCCATGGGCGAGGCGGAGATCGACCAACTCGTAGCTGCGGTGAAGAGTGGGCTGGAGCGCTTGGACTGAGAGCTGGTCCGTCGACCGGGTCGGCTCCGCATGGGTTGCCCCACGCCGGTTCTCAAAGCCTGTGCTCGGTGAGCTCGTGTGAGTTCAAACCTCTGGTCTCAGAGGTGGCGTCAAAGGGTGGTTTGGAAGGTGAGGCTTGCTTCCCGTGGATTCTACGAGGGGCTTTGGAGTCGGCGCGCGATTAGGTAGGTTGAGCGGCATGCCTATCACAACGATAAAGATCATCGAAGACATCTTCACGGACGAGCAGAAGGCGCAGATGATCCATGAGGTTACTGAAGCGATGGTGCGGGTGACCGGAGAGGAGAAGCGGCCTGGCAACTGGGTCCTGATCGAAGAGGTCAAGTCAGGTGATTGGGCGATCGGCGGTAAACCTGTCCACGCCCCTCCGAAGTAGAGTGACTTGTTAGGGAGACACCGTGCTCGGAGTGCATGCGGGACTCCCCCTCCAAGGTGCTTTTGGGGTCTCTATGCTTGTGGGATATCGGGCTGACTATTATCCTTTCTCCATGAGCCGAGCGGATAGGCAACTTTGCTGCATGACGGCGCGCAAGAATCCCACTTTAGGGCGTGCATGGTTTGCGTTGTTTTCGCTCTGCTTGCTCTTAAGTGGTCCCGGCCATGTCGTGTTCCACGGGATCGCGGGAAGCTGCCACTCCAACCGTGGGCAGGTATCGTTTGGACATGAGGTCTTAGGTCTCAGTGGGTCCGGGGCGAGTGTGCTCCCGCTGGACTCGTGTTGTGGGGGTGGCCTCCTTTCGGACCATTCGGTGAGCCTGGGTGGGGGTTCGGTCAGTCAGATTGCCATCAAGCCCCATAGCCTCGATGAAGAGGACTGCGCTCATTGCATGCAGAACTGGGAGGAGACGCCCTCCGGCACCCCCCCCCTCTTTGGCCTTCTAGATAGTTTTGTGAACGTTCTCTCCCTGGACCAGCGGGTCCACGCGACGCTACCCCTCGGGGTGCCGAGCCCGAGGGGGCCGCCCACAGTCGCGTGATCAGTCGCCATTGGCGATTAGCTCTTCGGTCGCGACAGAGCTGGGCAGATCACTGATTGGTTGCTCTCTGGAGTGAAGTTTATGGGCCCGGCTCGCGCCGGATCCGTGAAGTCATATCCGCGCATTGAGCCTCCAACCGAGTGTTCTCCACAGGGACATGAACTTGTTCCCCTCATCTATTTCGTGTGGGGGGGGGAGCACTCGAAGGTCGTTCAATTGATTCAACCCGTCGGCTTCTTTGTGTGCCGACCCTATACACCAAACTACAAATGAAAACCATCTCAACTATCTCTCTCTGCATTCTCGTCCATGGCCTGAGCGCCCCTGCGTCTCATGCGAGGGCGCAGGATGGACCCGTCGCCGAAGGCAACGCACCCGTTGGGCTACTCGACAGTCCGGCTATGCCTCGTCTCTACTGGGGGCAGACCTCACGCTTCACAAACGCATTCAATCCGGCCATCGGTCTCGCCGTGGACGGGACGTTCTCGCATGTAGAAAGCGATGATTTGGAGGGCTACAAGTTCGACCTAAATCTCGCTGAGCTCACGATGCAGGGGCCCCTCTCTCCAAACTGGTGGGGCAATTTCGCGCTCGAGGCCAACACGGAAGAGGTGGAACTCTCGGAGTCCGCGCTCTACTACACCGGCATCGGTGAGCGCTCCAGCCTCCGCGCGGGGAAATTCTTCATCGACTTCGGTAAGCAGATGCAGATTCACGTCCACGACCTCTCTACGCCGCAGCGACCTGCGGTGCTCCGGGAGTACTTGGGGGCGGAGCTCCCAGGTACCGGAGTGCAGTTCGATCATTGGAGCCCGATCGGAGAAGAGACTGCATTCCGATTTTCAGCTGGCCTCTTCAGTGACATGAAGTCTCATGGTCACGGCTCTCTCTTTGAGGAGGGAGGCGACCATGGCCATGGTGGGGAAGACCACGATGAGGTGGGAATGCATCTTGAGGATCGACGGGAGTTGAGCGATCTGATCATGACGGCGCGCGCGACTGCGATGAAAGACGTCGGCACAAACGGGATCTTCCAATTAGGGACATCATTGCGATCGCTGCCGGAGTTCGGCTTTGAAGGAGGCGAAGATGACGCCGGTGATGAGTTGGAGGTGGACGGGCTCGATCAGAGCGTGATCGGGTTTGACCTCAGCTATGGGTGGGACAGCGATGACGGGACCAAGGGCTGGGATCTCGGTTTGGAGTTCCTCCGCATGGAGGGTGCCCTGGCTGCCGAGGTCGTCGACGATGGTCTCCCGACCGCGAGCCTGGATGTTTACGATGGATCCGCTCAAGGCTGGTTTGCCTTTGTTGAGCATGACTGGAATCAGCAGAACGGTTTCGGCGTCATGGTCTCTGCCTTTGAGCATCTTGAGGAGGGCGCGCCCATGGATACCGAAACCTCCATCTACTGGTCTCATTACCCGACCGAGTACACCCGGTTCCGGGTGGCGGCGATCAACCGTGAGAGCGATGAGGGGGAAGATTCCCAGGCGCTGCTCTTCCAGCTAACGGGGTATTTCGGTGCCCATGGCCATCCCTACAATTGGTAGCTCATATGGCCTTCTCCCTGAGTCTTCCGAGCTGCTTGCTAGCCGTATTGGGTCTCGTTTCGCCGGGTCCCGAAACTGGCGCGCGGGAGGCTCAGGAATTGCTCCGTATAGTGACGACAATCCCGGACTTGGCGGACATCGCCCGTCGGGTCGGGGGAGACGCTGTGCGGGTGGATTGCATCGCACGTGGCTCAGAGAACCTGCACAGCGTTCGTCTCCGTCCTTCTCACATGGTGGTCACGAGCAAGGCTGACATCTTTATCCAGGTGGGTCTCGCGCTCGAGCACAGCTGGGTGCCGGGTCTGTTGGAGAGCTCGAGAAACCGTCGCATTGCGATTGCAGGTCCACTCAACGTAGGAGACGGTTGGCCAGGTCGCATTGAGATCCCCGTGACGCTGGACCGCACGGCTGGGGTGGACATCCATCCTCTAGGAAACCCTCACATCAACCTGCACCCAGGATTTGGGCCCTTTGCTGCGCGAAAGATCAGGGATCGGCTCAAGGAGGAAAGGCCTCAGTCTGCTGAGATGTTTGATGAGCGTTGTGCAGCCTATGAGAAGTTAGTCGCTGGGCACGCGAAGAGGTGGAGTCGCATCTCAGAGCTGCTCAAGGGGAGGAAGGTTGTTCAGTACCACAAGGAGTTCAGCTATCTGTGCAAGGCCAACGGACTCGAGATGGTCGGGGCCTTGGAGCCCAAGCCTGGCGTGCCTCCGACGCCTGGGCACCTTGCCAAGCTCGCGGTCAAGATGCGGGAACAGGAGGTGCGCGTTGTGTTGCACGGCCCATGGACCCCTGGGAGGGTCGCGAAGGACGCAGCTCAGCGGGCGGGTGCGCGAGCCGTCGAACTTCAGGTGATGACCCAGCGTGAGGGCGACAGTTGGCATGCCTTCATGGACCGTTCGCACGAGGCCCTTTTGGAGGCTTGGGGGCTGGAGTTGCAGAAGGCAGAGCCAGGCAAGGAGAAGGAAGATGGCTGATCGAGCGATCGCTCACCTCATGGATGTGCGCGGGGCGCAGTTAGGGTACGGAGCCGTCCCCATCCTGCGGGACCTGAACCTTCGGATCGAGCGGGGGCAGAGGGTCGCGATCTGTGGTCCCAACGGCGCTGGGAAGACAACTCTCTTTCGAGGCCTTCTGGGCAGTCTCTCGCCTTCTGTCGGCGTGATCGAGCGCTTGACCGACCGCATGGGGTACCTACCGCAAAGCGAGCGTTTGGATCCGCTTTTTCCGTTGACGGCCCTTGAGTTGGTCCTCCAGGGCGCGATCCCGCGGCTCAGCGGCGTGAGAACGTTCAGTAACGGGGAAGTCTCGCGCGCGGAGAGTCTGCTCTCGTCCCTCGGACTGGGGGGGCAGGAGCGGATGCTCTTGTCCGAACTCTCCGGTGGGCAACGCCAGCGCGTACTTCTCGCTCGCGCACTTCTGGCTGACCCCGAGATTCTCTTCTTGGACGAGCCCACGAGTGGCGTCGATATAGAGGCTGCCAGGGTCATCTTTGAGCAAGTAGATGAGCTCACGAAGGAGCGAGGCTTGGCGGCCCTGACTGTGACCCACCACTACGACCAGCTTGCCGCCCATGTAGATTCCGTATGGTGGATCACAAACGGCACGGTCGAGGTCTTGGATGCGAAGGATTTCAACCCAGCCTCCTTGCTCGGGCGGCGATGGAGTGATGTCGACAGTGCTGGGTCAGAGGAGGTCACGCGATGAGCATCCAGGAGGCGTGGGAGTTCTTCCGGTGGTCGATTCTCGCGATCTTGGTTGCTGGTGCGACCCTACCTGTTATCGGAGCCTGGCTCTTTGTCCGCAGGACCAGCTTCCACGGGCTGGCGCTCCCTCAATTCGCTGCGAGCGGGGTGGCCTTCGGGTTCATGCTCCTCCCCTGGTTTGTCGCTCAGGGCATGTTCGGTGGGCTGCCTCTTGGGGAGGTGGCTTCGGATACCCACACAGCCCTCAATTACCACTTGAGCTTCGCGGCGCTGGGAACTTTCGGTGGCCTCTCTCTCCTGGTCTTGGTGGGAGATCGTCTGGGCACAGAAGGGGCGAGAGTCGCCGGGGCATTCGCCGTAGCTAGTGCGATCACCATCCTCTGTGCGCATCGCTCACCACTCGGCGAGATCTTTGTGCATGGGATCTTGACGGGTGAGTCGTTGATCGTCGGTATTCACGAGTTCGAGACCCTCGCAGTCGTTCTGTTGGGTGGTCTTGGGCTCTTGGTGTGGTGGCATCATGATCTTGTCCTGGTGAGCATGGACTCCGAGTCTGCCTTCGTGCTTGGTCGTCCCGTAAAGAGGATCGAACTCTTGTTCATGGTCGTGACCGGGCTCTCGGTATCTGTGGGGACCATGAGTGTGGGGCCCATGATCCTCTTTGGTTTGTTGGTCTTGCCTCCGATGGGGGCCCGGCCCTTCGCGCGGAGCATGCGCGGGCTTCTCTGGAAGTCCGCTGGACTCGGTACGGTCGGAGCGATCCTCGGGCTCTTCGCGGCTTTTCGCCTTGATCTTCCCCCGTCTCCGTGCGTTGTCGCCACATCAGCTGTCTGCGCTCTGCCTGGCTGGTTGTTTGCTGGGTGGCGGTCGAGCACACGGTCAAGCTGAGGGCTGGTGTTCGCCTGGCTGGGCGCGCCTGTTCGTCCTTGACTTTCCGGTAGAGCCCATCAATGCGAAGTTCCCCGCTGAGTTTGGGAGTGCTAGGATTTGGAGTATGCCGAGGACCACAGTTCGGAGAGGAGAAACCCATGCAGGTCCATTATCTCAAGGATGAACGAAACAGGTTGGGAAGGGGTTGAGGTCTATCGAGAGGTGCTCTACACCCACCTCGCGCTCGGAGCGCTCGTTGCGCTCCTCTCGCTCTGTCTAGGCGTCTTCCGCTTCCGGGTGGCCGGACAGGTCGTCTGTCTCCTGCTAGCGACCATCGCACTTTGGGTGGGCCTGTGGTACGGCGTCCACATGGGCTACGGCGCTTGGCAAGGTCTCCCAGATCCAGGGGAAAAGGCTTACGCCGACGGCGCGAAGCTGACGGGCTCCTTCATGTTTGGGTGGCTCCCTGCAGGGATCGTGTGCTCTGCCGTGTGGGGCCTCCTGCTCCTCGGCAAGAAGCTCTTCGGGCGAGGGCCCGAAGAGGCAGCCTAGTGCCTAGGGAAGATGTCTGGGCGGGAGGATTCGAACCCCCGGTAGGTTGCCCCACGCCGGTTTTCAAAACCTGTCCACTTGGGTCTGACCCCATCCCCAAGAAGCCGGCCAGCAACGGCTTGGGTTGATGGAGCCCTGAGTGAGGTCTGAGCTTTGCCTCAGGTTTGCCTCACGCTCTTGGATGAGGGTGGCTTGGAGAATGCAGCCGACCGACACGGAACGGTTGAGAGCTGGTGCCCTCATGTGAGGGGACATTTTGATTGATGGAGGTGCTTGGACCAAGGACAGCTTGGAGTCCCTTCATCTAGATACAACCAGCTCTGAGGGGGGAGTACGGAGTTGCACACCCCTCCACCCCTTTCCGTCACCTTCGTACCAGGTGGCCTGTAACGATGGAATCTTGTGTATTGCCACCGGGCGATCTCTGGACTCACCCAGCCTCCGGTCACCTGGCGCACTTGAGACGGAAAGCCGCGCATAGGTGTGCGACTCCGTACCTCACTCGGTCAATTCTCCAGCACTCTCTCCAATGTGCGTCGGTAGTACCGATGAATGAACCAGGCAATCCCCATGTAGACGCAAAGAAGTCCAAAGGCCAAGGGCGAGAAACCGGCCCAGGACTTGATGGCATCCTCGAAGAAATAGAACAGGAGGGTCATCAGTACCATGCCGATCGCGGCTCCAATGGTCAGGAAAGCCGTAGGAAAACCACGCATTCGTTTTCCGGCGTCATGGGGCCAGAACTTGCCCCATATCCCTTTGGGGTGGTCATCGTCATGGTCAGGACTCATGGTTGCTCATGCTCTTGTAGTAGGGTGTTGCCGTCGGAGTCGCGGGGCCGATTCGCTGCCACCGCCCGACCGAGAATCGCACGGACTCGAAACGTCGACTCCGCCAGATATGGAGGCCGCAGCACGCGACGCCTTTAAGTAGGGACACATCCTATGACCCATGAAATATCTATGCCCATGAAACGTCTGAGCTTGGGCACCTTGGCACTTCTCCTCGCGACCTCCTGCGCCGGCCCGCCCGTCGCAGAGCTCTCACACTCTGATTCCAGCCAACTCTTCGATTTGCTAGACACCGGTCAGGATGGCTCGCTTTCCCCCTTCGAAGCGCTCGACGCCCTGCTTGTGATCTCGAAGGAGGGTGCCTTGACCCGTGAGACCCTCGGGGCTTTCTTGAGTGAGTACGCTGAAGAAGAGCTTGCTGACCGTAGGGAGCTCTTCGAGATGGGGGACTCGGACCGCGACGGGAGGTTGGTGCTGGGCGAGCTCCCCAGTGGATTTGCCTCCATGATGTCGAGCCTGGACACCGACGGTGACGGCGCCGTCACCTGGAGCGAGTTTAGGCTGGCCCATATCGAAACCTCCGAGCTGATGGCGAGAGGTGAGGGAGCGGAGCTTTATACTGAGCTCGTCGAGGAGGTAGGGGAGCCGGTGCGGCTGGAAGGAGCTCCCGTTGACCTCGTCGAGGAGCTGCGGGAGTTCGATGTCGACGGAGACGGGACCGTCACTCAAGAAGAGACCGTGCAGGTGATCCGTGAGGAGCTCGCTGGGACGACCTTCGAGGTCACAGGTGAGCTCGCGATCATGCAAGGGGTGATCGGTGCAACTACCCCTTCGAGTGTGCTCGAGCTCGCTTTCATGAACCCTGAGGTTCGGACCATTGTCCTCACCAATATGCCAGGTTCGATGGACGACGTGGCCAACGTGCGGGCCGGACGCTACATCCGTCAGCTTGGCCTGGACACGCACGTACCGGCGGATAGCGAGGTGGCCTCAGGCGCGACCGACCTGTTTCTAGCTGGTAAGCATCGCTCCGCCGAGCCGGGCGCGCGCTTTGGCATCCACTCCTGGGGCGGAGGTCCTGTGGTCGCCACGGACCTGCCAAGAGATCATGAAGATCACCTCCTGTATCTGGACTACTACGAGGAGATGGGCATCCCCGGGGAGTTCTACTGGCGGACCCTCTCGGCGGCCCCAGCTGAGGGCATCCACTGGATGACGGAGGAGGAGCTCGAGCGCTTTGGTTTCTTCACGGACGAGAGGCCTGACCTGAAGTAAGGCTCGGAGCGGGGTCGTGTCTCCGCTCTGCCGCCCCTTTTGCCCTATGCAGGATGGCGAAGGCGGGAGGATTCGAACCCCCGGTAGGTTGCCCCACGCTGGTTTTCAAAACCGGTACCATGCGGCCATGAGACGCCTCCTTTACGCCGTTCCGCTTTTCCTCCTCCTCTCCACTTCTGCCTTGGCTCAAGAGCCTGCCGCCCCGCCAGCGGGGAGCATGTCTCGTGCGGCCGACGGGGCTCCGGTCTGCGGCCTGGGGGCCGAGTTCCATGCGGCACGCCGGGCAGCCCTGCGCGAATCCCTCAAGGAAGGAGTGCTCGTACTCCGCGGCCTGCCCCCCTCACGAGGCAACCTGACCTTCCGACAGGACAAGAACTTCTGGTGGTTGACGGGGGTCGAGAGTCCCAACGTGGCCTTCGCCATGGATATCGAAAGCGGACACGAGGTGCTCTTCGTGTACAAGCCGAGTGCCTGGAAGGAGCGCTGGGAAGGTGAGATCTGGGATTCGGACGATGCCTGGGTCGCGGAGTTGACGGGGATTGAAGACGTACGCCCCACGGCGGATCTGCTCGACGTGGTCGAGGAGATGCTCGGCCCGGATACTTCAGGCGAAGCCCCGCGCCGTTTGTGGACCAACCTCGGGGCTCACATCGGTCTGGCGGGTTCCTACGACAGCGCCGGCCCCTACGATCGCGCCCGCGCCAAGGATCCCCTCGATGGCCGCGTCAGTCGCGAGAAGGCGTTCGCAGCGCACCTTGAAGAGCGCTTCGGGCGTGACGTGCACGACTGTTGGAAAGCCATGTCCCAGATCCGCGTGGTCAAGACCGCCGAGGAGATCGCGGCCATGGAGCGCGCCGCACGCTCGGGTGCCCTGGCCATGTGCGAGGCCATGCGCTCGTGTCGTCCCGGCCTGGGAGAGTGGGATCTCGACGCGCTGCTCAACTGGATCCAGGCCCGCCACGGGGCGGACGGCCCGGCCTACGCCGCGATCGTGGGGTCAGGCGCCAACTCCCTGGTCCTGCACTACAACTTCTCCGCCCGACGCATGCGGGACGGCGAGGTGGTGTTGATCGACTTCGGGCCAGAGGTTGATCACTACACGACCGACATCACGCGCACCTTTCCGGTCAACGGCAAGTTCACCGACCGCCAGGCTGAGATCTATGACGTGGTGCTGGCCGCCCAGGCCGCGGGCATCGCGACCGCGCGCCCCGGCTCCACCATCGCCGACGTGGAGCTCGCCTGTCGCGACGTCATCCTCGAAGCGGGCATGCAGGAGTTCATGCGACACGGGGCTGTGCACTCCGTGGGCATGGAGGTCCACGACCCGGGCTCCATGCGCGGGGAGCTCGTGCCCGGCATGTGCTTCACCATCGAACCCGGACTCTACGAGGACGCTACAGGGATCGGCGTGCGTATCGAGGACGTGGTTGTCATCACGGCCGAGGGCTGTCGGGTGATTAGCGATCAAGCACCCAAGGAGCGCTCCGAGATCGAGGCCCTGATGGCGGAGAAAGGCGTGCTCGATTGGGTGGATGGTCGATCGAACCGATGATGTTGTTTCGGCCCAAGGGCATACTCGGCCGATGAAAGTCGGACTGCTCATAGACCGCTGGGATCCGCAGCGTGGTGGGGCGGAGGCGTGCCTGGATCTGCTGGCCAAACACCTGGTCAGCGCGGGTCATGAGGTGCACGTCATTGCCGCGTCGGCTCGCGAACCACTGCCGGGGGCGTTTCAGCGAGTGCGGGGTCTGGGCCTCACGCGGGGTGTGCGCGAGCGCCGACTGGGTCGGAACATGACGGCCGCAGCTCAAGGACTGGGCTGTGACGTGACCGTGGCCGTCCGCCACGTGGAACAGCCGACGGTGCTCTGGCTCCACGGTGGGGCACACAGGGCGACACTCGAAGCCCGTTGGCGAGCGGCCCATCGAGGCCGGGAGCTGCCCCGGGCCCTGGCCATCCGTGGGCGCCATCGGACCTTCGTGGAGCTTGAGAAGCGCGCCCTGGAGGGAGAGCAGAGCGGCGGAGCGGGTCAGGTGATCTGTCCCTCGCCCCTTGTGGCGGATGAACTCAAGCGCTGCCACCCGAACGCTGCCGCACCCCNGACCGTGATCGANAACGGNGTGGATCTGGACCGCTTCCACCCGGGCCTACGAAACGACGCCGGAGCCCAGTTGCGCTCCCGACTCGGCCTGCCCCGCGACCTGCCACTTATCGTGACGGGCGCCCGCAATCCCATGCTCAAGGGAGTTCCGCACCTCTTGCGCGCCCTGCGACAGGTGCCCGGCCCCTGGTGTTTCATACTTGCCGGTCCCAAGCGTGTCCGCGCTTGGGTACGCCGCGCGCGGCGTGCAGGCCTGAAGGGGGAGGGTGTACGCGTCCTGGCAGACCTGCCGCCCGAACTCTTGGCGGCCGGTGCAGATCTCTGCGTTCAGCCGACCTGGCGGGACCCCTGCCCGTTGGTCACCCTCGAAGCCCTGGCCGCAGGAACGCCCGTGGTGACGACGGCCCTCTCGGGGTTGGCACCCTGCGTCGAAGCGGCTGGCGGCCTGGTCATTCCCGACCCCTCGAACGAGCCTGCGCTGGCGGAGGCCATCGCGCGCCTGCTAGCCGAGCCCCCCCAACCCGACAAGGTCAGGGCGTCGGTGGCCGGCCGCGGTCTGGAACCCTGGATGGAAGCCATGGAGGCTGCCCTTCTGTCGTCGCAGTAGCTCAGCTTGAATGGTGTGGGGCGGCGCGAACTTCATTGGTGGAGGCTACGATGTCCGCCCCGGAAGTCCCCATGACTCTCTCCCAGCCCGTTCTCGCCCTGCTGTGCATCTTCCTGGCGCGCGCTCCGGTTCCTTCCGATCTCGAGGCGCTCACCCGGCAGCTCGGTGATGCGCAGAAGTGGGAGCGGCGTAAGGCCGTGGAAGGCCTGGCGAAGCTCGGTGGGCACGAGGCCATGACGCTGCTCATCGGTGCCCTGCGCGATCCGGCCGGCGAAGTAGCGGACACCGCAGAGTGGTACGTGGGTCAGGTCTCCTCCCAGAGCTTGATCGATCTCCTGCACGGCAAGCAGGGCCTGCGCTCCAAGGACGATCGGGTGCGCCTGCGCGCGGCAGGAGCCCTGGCCCGCGTGGAGGGGACCGTCGACGGCGAGGCTCTCATCCGCTTGCTGTCAGAAAAAGAGCCCGAATGGAAATGCGCAGCCCTGCACGCGATCGAATGGCAAGCAAGCGCGGACCACTTGGATGGTGACCGGGAGGACAAGATCCGTCCCGCCCTTGAGAAGGCCCTCAAGCGAGGCCGCGAGGGGCAAACGCGCGCCGCGGCGCTGCGTGCCCTGGTGGCCCTTGATCCGGGCGGCACTGAGCAAGACGTGCTTGCGGCCTTGGGTGATGATGCCCACCAGGTGCGTGTTGCGGCCCTCGGGTTGGGCGTCTCCCAAGAGCGCCTCGTGGCCGGGTTGGGTGACAAGAGCCTCGCCGTGCGCGTGGCCGCGATCAACGGACTGGCCGCAGCGCAGTCGGCCCCCGCGGCGCGGGCGCTTGCCGCACACCTGGAAGTCGAGGAGAACCTGCGCCTCCAGTGGCGCACCGTCGAACGCCTTCAGGCCCTCTCGGGGCTCGCCCACCGTCGTGATGCCCGGCCCTGGAGAGCATGGGCAGGAGACCTGGCTGAAGACTGGCAACCGGAAGAGAGCAAGGGCCCGGGCTCAGCCAGCCGAGACGACAAGTCAGCCGCCTTCGTCGGCCTGCCCATCCTCTCTGAACGCGTCACCTTCCTGATCGATATGTCGGGCTCCATGTGGAAGCCGGGTGCCGATGGCCGATCTCGCAAGGAGGTCGTGGACGTGCAGCTGCGCCAGTGCCTGGAGAACCTGCCGGAGACCACGCACTTCAACCTGATCCCCTACACCGCGGATCCGATCCCCTGGAAGAAGGGGCTGCAACCCGCCACGAAGCGCAACACGGCCAAGGCCCTTGAGTGGTTTGAGTCCCGCAAGGACCAGGGCACGGGGGATTTTTGGGATGCCTTCCAGTTGGCACTCGAGGATCCTGCGGTGGATACCCTGATCATGCTTGGCGACGGCGCTCCGTCTGGGGGGGTGCGATTCCACTTTGGCCTGCTGCCCGGTTTGGTCGAACGCGAAGCCCGTAACCGGGGCGTGGCCGTGGATTCGATTCTTGTCACCAACCTGCGCATGGCCAAGGACTGCTGGGGCGCGGTGGGGGAGCGGACCGGGGGCAGAATGGTGACGGCGGACCTGTGAGGCCGGTGCCCTCGCCCCCCCGCTCGGTCGCAGGGCCAACCGGGTTTCTATTTCCCTCGAAGTGGCAGGGTGGCGAGTACTGAGAGCGTGACCAGGGCCATGGATGTGGCGATGCAGGCGATCAAGCCGCGCACTCCCATGCCGGCTGCTTGATAGACCAGTCCTGACAGGAGCGTTCCAGCGAGGCGTCCGAGGGCGTTGGCTGCGTAGTAGAACCCGACGCGCAGGGAGACCTGGTCGCTTTCGGCGTAGTGGACGATCAGGAAAGAGTGGATGGCGCTGCTCGTGGCGAAGATGGCGCCAAAAACGGTCAGACCGAAGACCAGGCTCACCAGGGTTGGGGCGTCCCATGCCAGCGCAGCACAGAGGCCTGCGAGCGGGAGGAGCAGGAGTGCGGTCCAGCGCACCAAGGCCTGCCCTCCCGGAGGTTTGGTCGGACGCTTGGCGGAGACCGCTCCCCCAACCCAGCGCGGTGCGCTGGCTTGGATGGATCCGTAGCCGATGACCCACGCGGCGAGGAAGGCACCGACCTGCAGATGGCTCCAGGCCATTTCAGTCGCGAGGAAGACAGGTAAGGCCACCACGAACCAGGCGTCCCGGGAGCCGAACAGGAAGACGCGCGCAGCGCTGAGCCAGTTGATGCGTGGGTCGCTGGAGATCAGGTGGCGTAGCGAGGTTTTTTGAGAGGCTCTTCCGGATGCGGCGGGGAGCCAGATCGCCGCCAGGAACAGGGCCGCGACGATCCCGGCGGCAAGGGCCATGCAGGCCCCACTGAAGTCGAACACGAAGAGCAACCACGCTCCCAGAAAGAACCCGATGCCCTTGAGGGTGTTCTTGGAGCCCGTCAGAAGCGAGACCCAGCGCATGAGCTTCCCCGAGTCCCGAGCGGGTACCACGAGGCGCACGTAGCTCTTGGCGCTCATCTTGGTCAGGTCCTTGGCAACACCGCTCGCCGCCTGGGCCGACAGCAGGAGAGGGAGGGTCAACCAGGGGTCGGGCCCTGAGAGGACACCCAGCACCAGGAACTGGATTCCAAGGCCCGCGACCAATGTGGTCTTCAACCCGCTGCGCGCTCCAATCCAGCCCCCCGCGAGGTTCGTCACCACACCGGCCGCCTCGTAGAACATGAACAAGGACGCCAACGCCAGGGGAGACAGCCCGCGCCCATGGAGCTCGAGCAGGATGAGCATGCGCAGTGCTCCATCGCTCAGGGTGAAGACCCAGTACGCGGCCGTTACCAGGACGTAGTGTCGCAGGCCTTCTTGGGCATTCCCCGGGGGTGTCTGCAATGGACCGGCTAGCTCAGCAAGTCGTGCCGCTTGGACAGGTAGGCGCGATGGGAGCGGTGAAAATCATCGGCCTTTGCACTCAACCTCATGGCGTTGAATAGTCCGGCGCCGACGAATAACAGGCCAAAGAGCGGGAAGAACCCTGGTGCGCCGATGCTCATGGCGAATCCCATCCAGAGCAGACCGGCGAGGGTAGTGAATGCCCCGATGCCGATCGCCATTCCCTTCCTGGGAACGCTCAACTCTCCTTGTTGTGATCTGATCATGAACTGCTCCCTGCGCCGCCGCCAGGATCGGTCGAGGTCTTCGACGGCGGACTGCTTCTTGAGGTGCTTCAGATCCTCGGACATCTGGCGCGTGCGTTCCTGGATCTCCTCGATGGCCTCGGTGTAGGCCACCTTGTCGGTACGCTGCACGGACAGCTGTGTCGAACAGAAGTTACAGGTGACGAACTTGGCCTTGGCCGGCACCTCCAGCGGCGCTCCACATTGATTGCAGTTCAGGGCGAGGAGTTTCATCTCCCGGCATCTTATGGAACTCGGCACCTGACCGCGGCATTCCTCAGGTCGTCAGACCCAAACCTCCCGATTCAAGTTCCCAGGCTCGGCGGCAGCAGGGCCATTTCCGCCATCACAAGGCCTATCTGCCTGGCCTGTGCCGGGGTCGTGCAGGCGGGCGGCATGGCGTAGAGCACGTTTCCAAGGGGGCGCAGGAGCACTCCGCGCTCGATGCTTGCCGCACGCAGGCTGGCAGCCATCTTGGCCATGTAGCCCGCCTGATCCCCGGCTGGAGGGCTCAGATCGAGGGCCACGATGCCTCCCAAATGGCGCAGATTGCTGACGCCCGCAGAGCCCTCCAGAGATCGAAGCTCCCCCAGGATCGTCTCTCCGATGGCGTTCAGCTTTCCGGGCGTGTCCTCGCCAAGGGTGATGTCCAGGGAGGCGAGAGCGACCGCGCACCCGACAGGGTGAGCCGTAAACGTGTGGCCGTGGAAGAACGCGCGGGCCTTGTCTTCGGAGAGGAACGACTCAAACATCTCTTCGGTGGCCAGCGTGGCGGAGAGGGGGAAGATGCCCCCCGTCAGACCCTTGGCCAGGCAGAGAAGGTCGGGGGCCACGTCGCCGTGATTGCAGGCGAACAGTCGGCCCGTGCGACCGAAGCCCGTCATGACCTCATCGGCGATGAGAGGCAGACCGCGTTCCCGGGTGAGGGCGCGCGCGGCCTGCAGGAAGCTGGCCGGGTGCATGCACATTCCGGCAGCGCCCTGCACCATGGGCTCGACAATCAGGCCCGCAGCTCTCTCACCCAGCTCATCGAGCAGGGCGGCGAGGGCTTCTGGGTTCGGGGCACAGCGGCGAACCTCGAAGAGCAGGGGGGTGTAGGCGGCGAAGAAGGGGTCGGGGTCGCTGACCGCCATGCTCCCGAAGGTGTCGCCGTGGTAGGCACCGTCCAAGGCCACGAACACGCGTCGATCGGGCTCCCCGCGCTGCACCCAGCGCTGGTAGGCCATCTTCAGCGCGACCTCCACGGCGGTGGAGCCATCGTCCGAGTAGAAGACCCGGGTGAGGCCTGCCGGGGCGATCTCGCACAGGCGTTCGGCGAGCCGGACGGCCGGCTCGTGGGTCGCACCCGCAAAGAGAACGTGGTCCAGCTTGCGTGCCTGACGCTCCATGGCATCGATCAGCTCTTCCCGTCCATGCCCGTGGAGGATGGCCCACCAGGAGCTGATCGCGTCAATCAGCTCGCGGCCGTCTTCAAGGGTCAGGAGCGCGTCCTTGGCAGAGGCAACGGCCAGGGGCGGGTCGCTCTCCGCTCCGTGCTGGGTGTAGGGATGCCAGCAGTGGCGCGCATCACGGGCAGCCAGGGAGGGGGCTGTCTTCATCGCGCCGACACCATTGTTGCGGACAGGACAGAACCCAGGTCCTGCTCCTCCAGCCAGCCATCGATGGCCTCGCGCCCCAGGGGGTCAAGAAGCGGCAACTCCAGAACCGGCAAGCGGCTCATGCGGGCCAGGGTGTCGTGGTTCGAGGGGTGGGGGGGACCGACGAGGATCAGGGCGCGGGGTCGGAGGTTGCGCCTCTCGAGGGACTCCAGCGTGAGGAGTGTGTGGTTCAGGGTGCCCAGGCCGGAGCGGGCCACCAGTACACAGGGCATGCGGTGCCGCGCCAGCCAGTCGATCTGCAGGCACTCGTCGGTCAGTGGCACCTGCACCCCGCCCGCGGGCTCGATCACCAGGGTTCCAGGCCGGGTGAGGTGCTCGCCAAGCATCCGGTCGAGCTCCGCAAGGTCCACCTCCCGTCCTTCGGCGCGCGCTGCTTCGTGGGGTGAGGCGGGTAGGTCGAAGGTACAGCCGGGCTCAAGCACCTCGCCCGCGCTCAGGCTCTTCACGGTCTGCGTATCGCAATCGGGTCCGCTCTGCACGGGCTTCCAGTAGTGAGCTGGACCCTCCTTGCTCGCGGCGCGCAGTAGTGCGGCGGAGACGATGGTCTTGCCCACGTCCGTGTCCGTTCCCAGGACCACCAGTGGTGAGGCACTCGGGAGGGATGGTCTCGCAGCCCCGGCTGCAGGCAGGTTCAGCTCTTTCAAGGTCGTCACCAGAGCCTGCAGATCGGAGGGTTCGTTATGGCTGTGGCAAACCACTCGCAGGCACTCGGCCCCGGGAGCCACCGTCGGCGGTCGAATGGCTCGCACGTCGAGGCCCTTGGCTCTCAGCTCCTTGCTGGCCTGGATGGCGCTCTCCAGCGAGCCCACCGGAATGGGAACGATGGCCGCCGCGGGTGTGGGCAGTCCAAGAGCTCCCGCCAGATCTCGTGCCAGGCCCAAAGCCCGGTCCCGGCCTCGATCGGCGGCGCGCGCCTGCTCGATACCAGCCAAGAGGGCTCCTGCCACGGCCGGAGCAACGGCCGTTGAGAACATGAACCCGCGCGCCCGATGCACAAGCTGCTCACGCAGCACCGCGCTGCCTACCACTACCGCGCCCATGGCTCCCAGGGCCTTGCCCCCGGTCACCAGGCGCGCGGCCAGTACGCTCGGATCGCCATCGCTGGCGGCCCACGCGCCAGCGCCGGCGGGACCCAGAAGACCCAGAGAGTGCGCCTCGTCCACGATCAGTGACGCCCCGTGCCGGGCGCAGATTCTGGACCACAGGGCCAGGTCCGGTGCATCTCCATCCATGGAGTACACACCCTCCACGAGAACCAGCCTGCGGCGTGCGTTGCTGCCCTGTTGCAGGACGCGCTCGAGGTGATCCGCGTCCAGGTGGTCGTGCACCTCGACGCGTGCTCGCGAGAGGCGCGCCCCATCGATCAACGATGCGTGGTTGAGTGCGTCGGACACAACCAGATCACCAGGGCCGACCAGGGCGGGCACGAGCCCGGTGTTGGCCTGATAGCCTGAAGGGAAGAGCAGGCCAGCTTCGGCGCCCAACCACTCCGCGGCAGCCCGCTCCACTTCGTGATCCAGCTCCGAGCCACCTGCCAGCAGGCGCGCCGATCTTCCGCCCGCGCCGTACTGCTGCGCCGCCAGGCGGGCGGCTTCGATCAGGCGCGTGTCCTGTGCCAGACTCAGATAGTCGTTGGTGACCAGATCCACCAAGCCCTCAAGGGCCTGCTCGTGGCGCGTCAGCCCCCGCGCTTCCCAGGCGGCAAGTTCCTGGGCCAACTCCTGATCCAGGGCACCCATGGGATTCAGTCGGAGAGGGGGGCGAGTCCCAGCTTTGCCAGGAGGGCCGCGTCGCCGCTGGGCTCGGGGTTGGGAGTGGTGAGCAGCTGCTCGCCCACAAAGATCGAGTTGGCGCCCGCCATGAAGCACATGGCCTGAGCCTCCTCGCTGAGCTGCTCCCGACCGGCCGACAGACGCAGCATGCTCTTGGGCATCAGAATGCGTGCGGCAGCGAGAACCCGGACCAGGTCAGCCCAGTCCACCTGGCCCTCGTCCTCCAGGGGCGTGCCCGGGATGGCAACCAGACGGTTGATGGGGACGCTCTCGGGCTGTGGGTCCATGGCTGCCAGCTCTGCCAGGAGCTCGGCGCGACCCATCTCGGTCTCACCGAGACCGAGGATTCCGCCGCAGCAGATGCTCATGCCCGCCGAGCGCACATTGTTCAGGGTCTTGAGCCGGTCATCGTAGGTGCGGGTGGTCACCACCTTGTCGTAGTGACTGCGGCTCGTGTCCAGGTTGTGGTTGTAGTAGTCCAGGCCCGCTTCGGCCAACCGCTGAGCCTGGGTCTCGTCCACCATGCCCAGAGTGGCGCACGTCTCGAGGCCCAGCTCCTTGACCGAGCCGATCATGCGTAGCACGGAATCAAACTGCTTACCCTCCCGTACCTCGCGCCAGGCGGCACCCATGCAGAAACGGTCGGCTCCGCCTGCCTTGGCATTGCGCGCTGCCTCCAGCACCACTTTCTCCTCCAGGAGCTTCTCCTTCTCAAGCCCGGTGTCGAAGTGCGCGCTCTGGGAACAGTAGCCGCAGTCCTCACTGCATCCCCCGGTCTTGATGGACAGCAGCTGGGAGCACTGCACCCGGCGGGGGTCGTGGTGCTGCCTGTGGACTGTCGCGGCCTCAAAGACCAACTCCAGGAGCGGCTTGGCCAGGAGTTCGGCGGCAGCTTGGATTCCCGCCGCCTCGGGGCGTGCCGTCTGAGTGCTGGTGGAGGGCATGGGGGGATTCTAGCAGCGCGGTCCGAGGAGTGTGGCCCCCGGGCATCAAGTCTGCTCTTGCCTGGATTTGACCGGGAGACCCGCACGCCATCCCGTATCCTGCTGTCATCATGATCAAGATCCTACCGCCCCTCCTCGCTGTCCTTCTCTTCCTGCCAGGCTGCGTCTACAGCCAAGGCAACCGCCATCAACCCTTGGATCTGGAGCTCATCGAGGCCCTGGAGCCCGGGAAATCCACTGCGCAGGACGTCGTGATTGCTCTTGGGGCGCCTACTGAAGTCGTGCAGCTGGGCCGGCGCTCGGCCTACCGCTACGACGCCAGCGTGAGCAAGCAGGTGGGCTTGGTCCTGCTGGTCGTCGCCCTCCATGGCCGTGACACCCAGGAAGACCGGGCCTGGTTCTTCTTCGACGAGGACGGCCTCATGACCCACCGGGCGGCGACCCTTGCGGCTGGGGATGCAGAGTTCTCCCTGCCGGTGGTCGGCGAGTGATTCAAACTCTGCATCGTGCCGGGGAATGCCCCCGGCTCATCCCCATCCAGGCGCTTGTCCTGGTGATGACAGCTTGCCTGTCGGGATGCCTGAGCGCGCGGCTTGAGCACACCACACACCACGCCGAGCCAGAGCTGGGGGTGGAGGGTTCCTTGCATGCCCGCTCCAGCGATCTTCATGAGTGTCTGGAGGAGCTGGGGGCTCCCCTTCTGGTGCGCGAGCACATGGATGGGGCCCTGCTGGCCTGGGGCTGGGCCGATGAGCGCGCCTTCGGCTTGAACCTGTCCATACCCGTGGCCCGTTTTGTAAACGCGAACCTGGGCTACAACCGCAGCCTTGAGGGCCTGCGCGGGCTGGTGCTGCTCTTCGATGAGACCTGGACCCTGCAGAGCATGAACCGGGGCTACCTGACGGAGATCCTTCCCGAGGAGCGATCGCGGCCGTCCCTCATCGAGTAGTCCGCGCCCGATGTCCCTGCACCCTTCGACCTGCCCACTGGACTGCCCGGATTCCTGCGGGGTACTCCTGGAGACCGACGAGCACGGCCGCTTCACGGGACTGCGCGGCAACCCGGACCACTCCTGGTCCGAGGGTCACCTGTGCGGCAAGACGGCCATCTACCACGAGGTGGCTCTGGGCGCCAATCGTCTGAAGGTACCGCTGGTTCGACAGGGGGGGGCGTTGCGCGAGGCTTCCTGGGACGAGGCCCTCGACCGCATTGCCGAGGGTGTGGGCTCCCTTGACGGTGAGGAGCTCCTGGCCCTCAGCTATGCGGGCAGCATGGGCCTGATGGCTCGCCACGGTCCCATGCGCGTCATGAATGCCCTCGGTGCGCGTTGTACGGATGGGTCCATTTGCGACTCCACGAGCGCCGAGGGCCATCAGGTTGTTCTCGGTGATGCGGTGGGCCCCGACCTGGAGCGGGTGGTGGAGGCCGACCTGCTCGTGATCTGGGGTTGCGATGCGCGGCGCACGATGCAGCACCTCATGCCCCGCGTGAAGCAGATTCTGCACAAGGGAGGGCAGGTCGTGGTGATCGACGTCTACCGCACGGACACCCTGCGCATGGTAGAGGGCTGGGGCGGACGTGGTCTGGTCGTGAGCCCCGGCAGTGATGCCTCTCTGGCACTCGGACTCTGCGAGCGGGCTTTCCAAAACGGCAGCGCCGACATCAGCTTCTTGAAAGAGCAGTGCATGGGAGCTGCCGAGCTGCGCGCCGAGATTGCCGGGGCCTACACCCTGGAGCGCGTTGCCGGAGACACGGGTCTGGCGCCCTCGGAAATCGAGTGGCTCTCCAGCTGCCTGGCTGGCTCAAGCGAGGCCTGGATCAAGACCGGTATCGGGTGGAATCGTCGCCGCAACGGAGCCATGTCCATGCGCGCCGTGTGCTCTCTGGCTGCAGTGCTCGGAATCGCCGACCATCTGCACTTCGAGAGTGGGGATCACTTTGGCCTCGACAACGACTGGCTCTCCCAACCGGAGCGTCTGGGTGATCGGGGACGAGAGCCCATCCGACACATTGAGGTGGGCCGCGAACTGGAGGCCGGCCATTTCCGCGGGGCCGTTGTCTGGGGCCACAATCCTGCCGTGGTCCTGCCGGAATCGGGCCGCGTCCAGGCAGGCCTTGCCAGGGACGACCTGTTCCTGGTCGTCCACGAGCTCGTTCTTACCGAGACCGCGCGCCTGGCGGACGTGGTCCTTCCCGCCACGGCTCTGCCCGAGTACACCGATGTCTTCAAGAGCTACGGGCATCGCGTGCTGCAGATCAGTCGCAAGGTCTGCGATGCGCCAGCCGAACAGCGCAGCAACCTGCGGACCTTCGCCTCCATCGCCCAGCGCCTTGGCATGGACGAAGACCTCTGCCGGCTCGATGAAGAGGAGCTCCTGACCGGCTTCATGAACCACCATCGTAGCCGCTTTACGGACGGGGAGTTTGAGCGCCTGCAACGCGGCGAGCCGGTGAAGCTTCAGCCCCGGTCCGGTCTTACTCGCGGCACGCCGAGTGGGCGTATTGAGTTGGCCAGTGATCAGTGTGATGAACAGGGGCAGGGCCGCGTGGCGGCCTACGTTCCTGACGATGGATGCAGCATGGCTGGCCGCTTCTGGCTGCACCCCACACCCAGCGTCGCCACGCACAATTCGACCTACTCGCACTCGGGCCGTCATGTGCGACGGGCGGGCAGTCCCCGGGTTTGGGTGCATCCCGAGGATGCCCGGGAGCTTGGCCTCACGGCCGGACAAGATGTGCGTCTGCACAATGAGGTTGGCTCGCTGACCTTGTCGCTGGCTCTGAACGATGATGCTCCGCGAGGGATGGTGCGGGTCGAGGGATTCCCTGATCCCGCACAGACTTCCGAGGGTCTCTCGACCAATGCGTTGACGCGCTCCACCGCTAGCGATCTGGCCGCGGGCTTCTGTCAGTTCAGCGCACGGGTGGACCTGTCACCGGCCTGAAGGGACCTCGGCATCGCGAGCGGCCTGGTACCCGAGTAGGGTGGTCCGCGCGCACTCGGCCCAGGTGAGCTCCCGGGCACGGCGCGCGCCTCTCTCGATGTACTCCTGGCGCATGGCCTTGTCGGTCAACAGGGAGCGGGTGGCCTCAAAAATGTGCTCCACATCGGTGGGCTCCACCAGCAGGGCCGCATCGCCGCAGACCTCGGGGATGGAGGTCACGATCGAGCTCACCACCGGAGTGCCGCAGGCCATGGCCTCCACCGGCGGCAAGCCATAGCCCTCATTGAGGCTGGGCCACAGTAGGACATCGGCCTGGGCGTACAGGCGCACGACCTCTGCATCACCCACCTCCTTGCGCCACTCGACGCGGTCGGCAACGGATGACCTTGATAGGGCGACCTCGAAGTCCTCGGAGCCGTACCCGGCAGGCCCTACCACCAGCCAGCGGTGGGGGAACCCATCGCGCACCAGCTTCTCAAACGCCTCCAGCATGCGCAGGTGGTTCTTGCGGCGATCCACCCGGCTCACGGTCAGGATGAATGGTGCCGACGGGGCCGGGAATCCACCCGGGGGAAGGTGAGCCAGAACGTGATCGCATCCCAGGGGTGTGACGAACACACGTTCGGGTGACACGCCCAGGGACATGACCACCTCTGCTCCCACGTAGCGGCAGGGTACCAGCACCAGTTGGGCGCGAGCGACCATGGCCTTGGCGGATGCTGTCATCCGCACGGCGGTCTGTGGATCCACGAAGCCGGGTCCCTCCGGGTTGTCTGCATCGAGGGCTGGAATGCAGTCAAAGATCGTGACCACTTCCCTGGCTTCGCGCACGTGAAGCAGGTTGGGCTGAGTGTGGTGGTAGACCTCGCACCCGCCGACCAGATCGTCCACGCCCTTGCTCATCCTCTTCAGCAACCAGGGCAAGGCGCGCGAGGGGAGTCGCATGCGGAGCAGCTCGGCGCGGCTTTGCTCAAGCCCCAGCTCCCTTCGGGAGTAACGTGGGCCGCGCAGGGTGTAGCCGAAGAGCCCCAGGTTCGGATCGAAGTTCAATCCATGCAGGGCGCGTACCAGCTCGCGGGTGTAGCGACCGATCCCCTCGCGGTTCACGAGGGCGGGCCGGTAGTCGATGCCTATGCGCATGGGCCGTCAGTGTAGCCGCGCGCCGGGTGGTCGACGTCCCCCGACACCTGCAACTACACGCCCAGCACGGATCGGGCCCAGAGGCTCAATCCATAGCCGAGGGCAAAGCCCAGAGGGCCGCCGAGCCAGAGCCATGCCCGCCGGTTCACCACAGGTCCCGCACCAGCTTTCACGAGAGTGGATGCGGCTCCTACCACCACCCAGATCTCGGTGGCCAGTGTGGCCAAAGCGGCCCCCTCGATTCCCATGCTCGGTACGAGCAGGGAGTTGCCAAGCAAGTTGATGACCAGTCCGGTGGCGGCGATGCGCAGCACGGCCGTTGAGGAACCCGAGGCCACGACTGCAGTGAGCAGGGGCGCCCCCGCATACACAGCCAGGCCGCCGAGCATCAACCAGCGGAGTGCAGGGGCTGCGCTGGTGAAACTCTGGCCCTCGCCGAACAGCCCCAGGATGGGTTCGGGAAGGCCCCACACCACCCCCGTTCCGAGCCCGCCGAGCAGGAACATGGGTGCGGCCAGTCGGGCCACTGCGGGCCCGAGTCTGCCCGCGCGGTGCTCGCGCGTCAGCCAGGGGAGGGAGGCCATGGCCGCATAGACGGCAGCCATGATGCCAAAAGACATGAGTCGCACGGCGAGGTTGTAGCGGCCGAGCTCTTCCTGGCCGCAGATCGGACGCACGAAGACGTTGTCGATCCAGAAGTAGGTCTGCTGGCAGAGTCCTGCGAGTCCGATGGGGAGGGCCTCGCGGAGGAGTAGGCGCGCAGACTCTGGCTCGGACTGTGGTGCGGGAGGGGGTAGGTGCCCGCGGCTGACCAGATGAAGGAGCAGGTTCCCCAGGGTACTCCCACAGGCGATCGCCAAGAGGAACGGTGCGGGAGTGGAGACGCCGCTCGTCAGTGCCCAGAGAACCAGAGCCAAAGAAGTCGCGGACGCGATTGAACGCACGATCACCACACGCGCCCAGGAGATGTGGTTCTTGAGGACGGTCGTCGTGAGTTCGAGGGTATGGGTAAGAGGGTAGAGGGCAGCGAGCAGAATCCACCCGGCACCCTCCTCATCCAGGGCCCAGGTCAGCACGCCCACGGCGAGGAGCCCCAAGGCGGCGGTTGTCAGGCGTACCCGTCGGGCTGCACTGAGCACCGAACGCAGTCGGCCGGGATCGGAGGCGGTCCGACGCACGGCGATCTGTCCCGTGCCCAGGTCCACGAAGCTGTCCAGGATCAGGAAGAGGGCCAGGTAGAACGTGAATCGCCCGAACTGCGCCGTGTCCAGATGTTGCGAGAGGACATAGAGGGCCGCAAGGGTGCAGGTCGAACCCCACAGCCGTCCAAGCACGAGCCATCCCGTGCTGTTCCATACCTGGCGCGGGACAGGGCGAGGAGGGGAAGGGGCAGGATGGTCCACGGGCAGAGCCTACGGACTCAGGCCGTGAAGTTCGCCCGCACTCGGCGAATGACCTCAGGAACTCGCGCCGGCGGACAGCGGAGCTGGGGCTTCTTGCGCGGTGCACATCCAGCGCCTCAAGGTCTCCTCGAGATCCTGGGGCTTCACCGGCTTGGGCACGAAGTCGTCCATGCCCACGTTACTGCAGCGATCCCGGTCAGCCTGATTTCCGCCCGCGGTCATGGCAATGATCGGCACGTGACGGTCTCCCCCGGCCTCGTTCTGACGGATGCGTAGCGTTGTCTCCCAGCCATCCAGTACCGGCATCTGGCAGTCCATGAGGATCGCACTGATCTGCTGCTTGGCGAGGATGGCAAGCGCTTGCTCGCCGTGCTCGGCGACCTCACATTGAAATCCCAAGCGCTCCAGCAGCGCGACGGTTACACGAAGGTTGAGGGCGTCGTCCTCAACAATCAGAACGGTTCCTCGTGGAGCCTCATCCGACTCTTCCCCGGGGGCTGTCTGGGGAAGAGGCTCAGAGGAGAGAGCGACCTGCGGCTCGGACTCGCCTGTGGGGGCGGGCTGTTCGTCCGGCTGCTCTTCTTCGGCCCGCATGGCGAGGTGAGATCGCTTGTAGCGGATGCGTGACCAGGCAGTGGTCAAGGCCAGAATCGCCAGCGCGGCCAAGGCGAGGATCCCGGTTGTATTCGTGCGGGTGGTCCAGATGTCCGACACGTCCCGGGCGATCCATAGGCCTCCAGCTTCCAGCCCGCGTACGTGGGTGAGGTAGTCGCCGGCGAGATCGGAGCGAGCCAGGGAGGCGCGTACCGGAACCCGTGCCGGGAGATGACCATCGCGGTCATAGGTGGCAAACGGTGCACCGCTGGAGTCGAAGAACACTGCGCTGCGAACAAGATCTTCGCGGTGCAGGGTGGCCAGAATACGTTCTGCCTCGGGCCGATCGCGCATGGTGATCGAGTCATTCCCCAGCTCGCCGATGATGCGGGTCAGACAGGCCAGCTCGGAGGAGTGGGAGGCCAGGGCGTTATCTTGGACGCGTACCACCTCCACGGCACTGATCATTCCGAGGGCTACGACCAGTCCCACGGCCAGTAACCACCCGCGCGTGCGGGGGCGATCGGGTTTCGGTGAGGAAGTATGCAACGGTTGGGGGGGCGCTGAAGGCTGCCCTTCTCGGCGCGGACTCAAGTGCCGGATTGCAGGAGTCCACCCTCCTAGTTCGTCCCCTCTCGCAGGCCTTCTTGAGGTTCCGGGGCTTACTTGGTGGGGCCCGATCCCCCTTCGGGACCTGGTGCGCACGCCTGAAGCTGATCCGACAGCCCCATTACAAGACACCCCCCCTCCTGGTTGCCCAGATCGGGGTAGTCCCCCCTCCCTACCCTCTTCTCAACCGATCACAGATCTCTTCGGTGAACTCGGTCGTGGAGAGATCCCCTCCGATGTCCGCCGTGCAGATCCCGTCGGCGATGGCCGCCTTGATGGAGTTCTTCAGCGAGCGTCCCGCCTCCACCTCCCCCAAGTGGCGTAACAGATTGGCGAAGGCCAGCAGCGCTGCAGTGGGATTGGCCAGATTCTGGCCAGCAATGTCCGGAGCGGTGCCCCCCGAGGGGTCAAACATGGCGCAGGTCACGTCACCCAAGGCGTTGTAGGCGTAGGACGCGCTATCTCCGAGTCCGACCGAACCGATCAGGCCGCAGGCCGAGTCGGACAGGAAATCACCGTACTCGTTGGGGCAGACGATGACCCCGTACTGGTCGGGATGCATGATGATGCCGGCCAGGAGAGCGTCGAAGAGCTCACGCCGATAGGGCGTGCCGGGGTAGTCCTTGGCAATCCGTCCCACCGCCTCTTCGAACAAGCCATCCGTCGCCTGCTGGATCGTGTACTTGCTTGTGCTGGTGACGTTCGTGCCACGTAGTTGGGCCAGCTTGAATGCGAATCGTGCGGCAAGCCTTGCGGGACCGCGCTCGATCACCCTGAGCGATACTGCCGTGTCTGATCCGATGCGACGGCCTACATCCTCGTAGGTCCCTCCGGTCGCGATGCGCACCACGTCGATGTCTATCGTGCGTTTGAAGTTGGTAGAGATACCGGGGATCGTACTGATGGGCCTGTGGATCACCGCAAACTGCAGGCGCGAACGAAGGATCCGGTTTGGGCTCTCCTCGGTCGTGGCAGTGGGGTACTTGAATGCCACACCCACTTCGCGGATGGCTCTTTCGGCTTGATCGAAGAGGGTGCCATTGTCCCGTCGGCGGTTGGCCTCGGAGAGATCGATGGGCTGAAAATCGATCTGAAAGGGAAACGATGCGGCGACCTGATGGACACTCGTGGAGAGCTCACAACTGATCCCGTCGCCCAGGAGTTCGATGAGTGGGTAGGTGGTCATGGTGGAGCAGAGGAGCGCAGGGCGAGATTGTCGGGCGTCAGGATACGCGCGTCCTTACAGCATGCACAGCGCAGCGGCCCTCTATTGGGGGAGGCCGTAGGCTTACCGAAACTCGTGGGCATACACGCGCTAAGGAGGGAGTGCGCAGGTCTCTGTTTGAGAGCGTTCCGGGCGTTACACTGACACCGACTGAATTCCGAGCATGATCCACCTCCGCCAGCGAACCCTCTTGATTCTGCTCCTCGTGGCTCTCGCGACGGGTGGGGCCATCATTCAGGCCATGCTACGGACGGAGCTTGCCCCCTTGGACCCTGGGGGCTTGATGGATGTTCGGAAACCCGACCCCGTGATCGTCAAGCCCGCGGAGCCCCTGTCGCCGAGCCTGGAAGCACCTGGGGACGTACGCGACGCGGCTGTGCAGGGCACGACGGTGATCCACCCGCTCGAGGTGGAGCTCACCCTGCTCGAGCAGGGCTCCATCGATGCCCTCAATGGTATTTCGCCCGTGGGCAGCGGTGCGTCGGCGCGAATCAAGGGGACCCTGCTGGGGGACAGGGGTGAGCCGGTCACCGGCTCCGTGACCTTCACGGCGGGCCCCAATCGCGGCCGTGTACTCCAGACGGATTCCGTCGGCAATTTTGGGGCTTCTGATCTCTATCAGGGGCTCTCAATCGTCCTCGTGGAGAGCGATAGAGGGCTCCGTTCAGAGCGCGAGGTGATGCTGCGTCAACTCGGTACTTCGCGCCTGGACGTTTCCTTGAGCCGAGGAGATTCCTGTGTGGTACGGGGATTCGTGCGGGATCGGTCAGGGGAGCCCATCGGCCAGGCCAAGGTGCGCATGGATGCGCAGGAAACGGTCAGCGATGACCTGGGGGAGTTTTTCTTCCCGCGCATCTCGCCGGGGAAGGTCTTGGTGGTTGTGACCAAGGAGGGCAGAGCGAGCTACCGTGAGGAGCTGTACATCCCGCGCAACGGGGCAATCAAGCGCGACAAGCTGACCTTTACCCTCGATGAGGGCGTCTCATTGACACTCAGCGTCGAGGGCCTGGTGGGGGCCAAGTCCCCCTCTCTGGCGTTCGTGTTTCCCATCGGTGTGCAGCGTGTCAATGCGGTCAAGGGTCAACGTACTTATCCCTGGCACCTGGTGAATCCGATCGAGATTCAACCAGGGAGGTCCGTTCAGGTGGATGGTCTGCCCCCAGGGCACGTGAGCCTGATGATCTTCCACCCTGGCGCGACGGGTTCGCCTGCGTTGATCAACAAGAAGCTGTTCGAGGGGCGCGACAATCACCATGGATTCATGCTCAAGAAGGCGCCCTCGCTGCGCGGGCAGGTCACCATGCCTGACGGCTCACCTGCGGCACGTGCCATCGTCAGGCTCGATGCTCCCAACGTGGGGTTGGCCACCACCAAGGTCATGCAGCAGAAGTTCACCCACAACCTGAGCATGGTCCTTCCGCACCTTCCCGCCGGTCGCCAGCGTGTGGAGTGCGACGAGAAGGGGCGCTTCACGTTGACGCTCCACCCCACGATCTCCAAGGGCTACTACCTGAGCGCCCTGAGCACAGACGGAAGCCTGGAGGCGAGGCGCAGCGTGGGCGCTGAACCGGGCGACGTGGATCTTGCTCTGAAGGAGATACGGCGCGCCTCGGGGACCCTGGAGATCGGCCTGGCCGGGCGGTTCCAGGGCTTACCGGTGAAGGTCACGCTCAAGGGCAAGCCCGGGGAGGTGACTCTGTTGGAAGCTGCGGATTCCCTCATTGTAGATGGACTGGAGCCGGGGGTCTGGCGCGCGGAGATCTGGTGGAATCACGACCGCTTGGAGCAGGCCCGTCAATTTGAGGTGGGACCCAACGGGAAGGCCTCGTTTGCGGTGGTCCTGCCTATTGGAGCCTTGGAAGGGCAGAGCGCTGAAGAGCGCAGTCGGGCGGGACTGTCGGGCCCCGGTGGAGCCTCCAACCTGCCCAACGGCCGATAGTCCACGGGAGGCGCATGGGGCGTAGGGGTACGCTACCATGGGTTCCCAAGCCCCCTTGCCCAGAACGCACTGCCCCTTGAAGACCCTCACACTCGACGGCACCTCCCTGACCCTGGAAGACCTGGCGCCTCTGGTGCGAGGCGAGGACCTGCGTCTGCGCATCACGCGCGAGGCACGTGGTGCCGTGCGTCACTCGCGCAAGTTCGTGGACGACATCGTTCGACGCGGAACGGTGGTCTACGGAGTGAGTACGGGGTTTGGGAAGCTCAAGAGCCAAGCCATCGACCCGGGCGATCTGGCTGAGCTGCAGGCCAACCTGATCTTGAGCCACTGCGTCGGCGTGGGGGAGGCCATGCCGCTCGAGGAGGTTCGAATCGCGCAGGTCCTGCGATTGAACAGCCTGCTTCGGGGCTATTCGGGAGTGCGCCCGTCTCTGGTGGACGCGCTCGTCCGCCTCTTCAACGCCGGTTTCATTCCCGAGGTGCCCAGGCAGGGATCCGTGGGTGCCAGCGGAGACTTGGCACCCCTGTCCCACATGGCGGCCGCTTACATGGGCCACGGTCACGCCTGGGTCGGCGGCAAGCGGCGGAAGGCTCGCGCAGCCTTGAAAGCCATCGGTGAGACGCCCTTGGAGTTCGCCGCAAAGGAAGGGCTGGCCCTGATCAACGGCACGGAGATCATGAAGGCCACGGGCGTCGTCACGGTACTCGGTGCCCAGAACCTCTCACGGGCGGCAGACGCCGTTGCCTCGGTGACCATCGAGGCTCTTCTGGGAAGTGCCAACCCCTTCCAGGCGGTTCTGGCTGACATCAAGGACAACGACGGTCAGCGTCGCACCTCGGCCAACATCCGTCGATGTCTTACCAGCTCTCGCGTCCTCAAGTCCCACGTCTCATGTGATCGCGTCCAGGACCCGTATTCGCTGCGCTGCATTCCGCAGATCCACGGGGCCTTCAAGACGGCCCTTGAACACGTGGCGTCGGTACTCAGCTCAGAGCTGAACGCGATCACGGACAACCCCATCATTGACCCCAAGAGTGGAGATGTCTTCAGCGCGGGCATGTTCCACGGGCAGCCCCTGTCGGTGATCCAGGACTACCTGGGTCTCTCACTCGCCACCATCGCCAACGTCTCCGAGAGGCGCATCGAGCAGCTGGTGAACCCGGACCTCTCGCACCTGCCGGCCTTCCTCTCAACCAAGCCGGGTCTGCACTCGGGCTTGATGATTGCCCAGTACACGGCGGCCGCCCTGGCCAGCGAGAACAAGGTGCTGGCCCATCCGGCCTCGGTCGACACCATTCCCACCAGCGCCAATCAGGAGGACCACGTCTCCATGGGCGTGACGGCGGTGCGCAAGGCGCACTCGATCCTGGCCAACTGTGAGCAGGTCGTGGCTATCGAGTGGATCTGCGCGGCCCAGGCCCGGGAGTTCAACTCCGAGGTCCGAGCAGGCAAGGGTGCCCAGGCGGCTCACGACTTCTTGCGCGAGCACGTGCCTGCTCTGGATGGCGACCGCTATCTACACCCCGACCTGATCACGGCCCGCGATCTGTTGAAGGACGGGCAGCTGGTGACCGCCGTCGTGCGCGCCGTCAAGAAGCTTGAGGCTTAGCTTTCGGGTCTGAGCACCAGAGCTCACAGAGGACCAGGAGCCCGATCAGGACCATGGCGCCTGCGTGGGCCAGACCGCCCAGCACGATAAGAAAGACGAAGCTGGCGGACTCACGGGCCAGCCACCAGGCGGCCAGGTCGAACAACAGTCCGCCGCTTGCCGCAAGGGCGAGGCCACCCTTCAGGCGCGGACCGAAGCGTGTGGCGAAGATCAGACCCACGAGCAGGAGGGTGATGGTCGCCAATCCCAGGGAGTGCGCATGGGTCGAGGCGATCAGGAGCTTGATGTCAGATGGGGAGATCTCGCGGCTGAAGGCGACAGCCCGGATGTCGTCCAGGTACTCGAGAGGGGGCTCGGCCCTCAGCTCCGCGTCCGCCGTTCTGGAGTGGCAGCCGACGCACGATGCATCGAGTAGATCGGCGGGAACCTCGTCTCCCAGATCCAGGTTGTCCCAGTTGGGAACGATCTTGTCGGCATCTCCCTCCAGCCACTGCAGAAGTGCCTTCTTGGCCCAGTCTTCCAGGGGCTCTTGCCCATCCAGCTCGCCGGGGTGATCGGCGTTCAATGCAAGGAGCAGGGGCGCCTCGCTGTTGACTCCGTGGTACGCCCCCTCGATGTCGGTCATGGACAGACCCTCCCGTCCATCCCGATTCTGGTGGTGCTCGCTCATGTGCAAGCCGGAGACCAGGTAGCCGCCCAGGACGACGACGATCAGAAACGAGAGCGAGAGGCGTGCGGCCAGGGGCAGGTGGCGCAGGCGCAAGGGGAGGTTCGACATGGGGGTTCGGCTACTCGAGACTGAAGTCCGTCTCAGGAATGGCTACTTCAGCGCCGGTGCGAATGGCCTCGGCGGCGCGGATGGCCACAGCAGCTGCGCGCAGGCCTTCCTCAGCAGAGCAACAGGGCTCACCATCTTCACCAACCGCCACGAAGAAATTCTCCAGGGCGTAGTAGAGCGGCGGGTGGGGGAGCCCGATGCCTTCTTTCAGCTTGCCCTGCGCGGCGAGCTCGGTGGCACCGGCGATGAGGATGATCCCCTCGTCCTGGTGGAACTGCTGGCGCGTGGCGTAGACCTCCCACTCAAAGGTTGTGGCGTCAGCTTCCTTGAACATCCAGGCATGGGTCCCGGCGAGCTTGACTGTGCCCATCGTGCCAGCCAGGAGCGAGTACTCGCCCTCGAAGGACGTTCCGAGTGAGGCCTCCCACTGACTGCGGACGCCACCGGGGAATTGGAATTCACAGTGCACCGTGTCTGCCACCTTACGGCCGTCCTTCCAGGCCAGGAGCTCGCCCGTGCCGCGGACGGAGGTCGGGTACTGGCCGGTGAACCAGTGCAGCACGTCAAAGTGATGGGTGCCCACCTCGCCCACGAGGCCCAGGGAGACGTCCGGGTCCAGGCGCCAGTTGAGGAACTTGTCGCGCGCCGAGTCCGAGGTGGGTGTGCGCCAGGAGGTCTTTTTCTTGAACTGACTGCGCATGCTCAGCGTGTCCCGGATGGCACCCATGCGAACGAATGAGCGCGCGAGGCTGTAGACCGGATTGGCTCGGCCGGCCATGCCCGTCTGGAACTTGCCGCTTGCGGCCCGGGCCGCCCGTGCAATGGCCTTGGCGTCCTCCAGCGTGTGTGCCAGGGGAGCCTCACAGTACACGTGCTTGCCCGCATCCAGGGAGTCCTCGCAGAGACTGCGGTGCTGGTGCGTCGGCGTCGCAATCAGAACCGCATCGAGTTGATCCTCGGATTCCAGCATCGCCTTGTGCTCGGCGTAGAACACCGCACCCGGTGCGCGCCGCTTGGCGCTGGATAGACGTCGCGCATCACTGTCGCAGACGGCGGCGATGGTGATGTCCTCGAACTTGCCCAGCTCTCCGAGTATCGCGCGACCTTGACGTCCGGCACCGATCAGGCCAACTCGCAGAGGGGCGTTCAGGGCGCGAGGGGAGGCAGAGAGGTCGGGCTGAAAGGCGAAGGCTGCCGCAGCGCCAGCGGCACCCTTGAGAAAGGAACGTCGATCAGAAGAGGTCATACGGTTTGGAGTGGTGCCGCTTGGCGGGATTGGGGGATGTCACAGAACCCACTGGGGCCCGTGCGCGTGATACGAGGTCTGTGGAACCAGTGGGTAGGAACGCGTTCGCCCTCCGCATCTGTCATGCCGATGAGGGATTCCATGTGGGGGGGGAGTCCCTTCGGGTCAGCGTTTACCAACAGAGCGGTGGACCAGGCATCCGCCTCGGCTGCGCACCGGGAGAGGGTGGCGGCGACCAGCGCTCCCTGGACGGGCAGGCCCTGGCGCGGATCGAGAACGTGATCCACTCGTCGCCCTTCATGCTGCACCGAGCGGGCGCCCGGGGCGGACACGGCCAAGCAGTCATCGCGCAGGAGTACTCGCGGGGCATCGGGGTCCGCGCCCAGGGCTATGGGCCAGCCCTCGCGTCCTCGGGGTTGGCCGATGGCGGCGATCGTGCTCGTCCCACCGTGCAATAGGGCACGAGTGATGCCTGCGTCGCGCAGGACTTCGATGGCAAGGTCGAGGGCATATCCCTTGGCGACGCCTCCCAGGTCGAGTGCCGTACCGGGGGCCGTGAAGGCGACCTGGTGGGAATCGGCCAGGAGTTCCACGTGCTCTTTCCAGCCCACCTGCTCGCGTGCTTCTTCGAGGGTGACAAGCGGGGTCGTGGCCTTGTCATCGTGGAGCTTGTAGGCCCGCATCAGCGGCGCCACCGTGGGATCGAAGGAGCCACCCGTGGTCTCGCAGACCTGTGCGCACAACTCGAACAGGGCGAAGGTGTCCGGGTCCACCTTTACGGGCTGGTCAGCGGCGTTGCGTTGGATGTGGGACAGCAGGCTGTCGCGCCTGAAGAGGGAGAGTTTGGTGTCGACCAGCTCTACCTCGGCCAGGGCCACCTCCCCTGCTGCGCGCAGGTGGGCTTCGGCACCGGGTCCATCATCATCGCCTTCGAGAACGAGCTCAAAGCGCGTTCCCATGGCGTGCAATGCTAATCGCACGAGCATGCTCACTTGGAGGCCCTACTCGCGCGCGTATTCGCGGGTCTGCGGGTCGTACGTCCACGTACCGCCTTCCCACATGGCCTTGGTGGAGAGATCCACCGCAACCATGACCTTGGCCGCCAGATCCACCTGGCTGATGTTCTGCTCGCGGGTGCGGATGCAGTTGATCCAGTCCAGGCGCAGGGTCGGCTGGTCGCGCACCTCCTTGCATTGGATCGTGCGTGGCTCGATATCCTCGGCGTAGGGGTGCTCGGGGCGGATCTCGCAGTTGTTGCTGCCCAGAAAGATATTGGCGCGGTTGCCGCGGATGATCACGGGCAGGCCCGTGGCGTTGATCGTGGATCCGGCCACGATCATGGTGTGATCCTTCTCCATACCTACGTTCAGGAAGACCTGATCGTGGTTCTCCATGTCGTGGTCAATGAAGTGACCTCCGATGGCGGCCACGCGCGTGGGCCAGCCACGGTCCAGGGCGTACATCATGGGCGTCATCATGTGCACCAACAGGTCGCCGATGATGCCCGTGGAGAAGTCCTTGTAGCGACGCCAGCGGTGGTAGAGCTTCGGATCCCAATCGCGCACACCACGCGAACCGCACCAGGCTTCCCAGTCCAGGGTCTCGCCCGGCTTCACCCGCTCGTCGATCTTGTAGTAGTTCCACTCGCCCGCGGGCGTGTTGCGGCAGTAGCTCGTCTGGGAGAGGGTCGGGTGCCCGATCTCGCCCGCAGCGATGAGCTCCTTGGCCTTCTTGTACTTCTCCAGCACCATCTTCTGTGTTCCCACCTGAAGACGCATGTGCGGGTTGGCCTCCATGGTGTCCATCATCCAGACGGCTTCCTCGATGGAGGTCGTCATGGGCTTCTCACAGTAGACGTCCTTACCGGCAGCGATGGCATCCATGGACATCTGCGCGTGCCAGTGCTCCGGTGCGGCGATCAGAACCCCATCGACGTCGTCGCGCGCCAGGAGATCTCTGTAGTCGGCGTAGGTGTCGACCTGTACGCCGCTCTGGTTCGAGCGGGCGGTGTTGGCCTTGTCCTCCAGCCAAGCGGAGTTCACATCGGCGAGGGCGACCACCTCGAAGTGGGCATCCTTGTTCTTGATCTGGCTCATCATGGAGCCGAGGTGTCCCCCGCCCATGCCCCCGGTGCCGATCAGGCCGATGCGCACGGGCGTGCCTTCGGGGATGGGGCTCTTGTCGGGAGCCTTGGGGATGTCGCGCTTCTCTCCTCCCCCGGGTCCAGCGCAGGCGCCCAGGGAGAAGACCCCTGCAGTGGCGGCGGACTTGGTCAGGAATTCGCGACGGGTGGAGTTGCGGTGGGGGCGGGTCATGGGGGGAGAGGGGAGAGGGGAGAGAGTTTGCGTGCGGGAACCGAGGTGAGATCCTACCCCCCAGACTTCGATCTGCGGGTGGCGAATCTCGGATGGTCTGCTTAGCCTCGGGGACCTTCGCCCCAACCCGGACCCTACTTACGAGCCCACAATGACCGCACCGATCCTCCTCACTTGCCTTCTCGCTGCAACATCCTTGTCTCAGGCCTCCGATGGATGGAAGACGGTATTTGACGGTGAGAGTCTGGCGGGTTGGACCACTGTGGGTGGTCGCTATGACGGCAAGGCTGTCTGGACGGTGGAGGAGGGCGCGATCGTGGGTCGGGAGGGCGCAGGCCACGCCGGCGGGCTGATCTACACCGAGCGCGACTACGGGGATTTCGTCATCGAGCTCGACGCCTGGATCTCCTACCCCTTCGACTCGGGGGTGTTCGTGCGCATGCGCCCCGATGGTAAGAAGGGGGCTCAGTTGACCCTGGACTACCGGCCGAACGGCGAGGTGGGGGGGATCTACGCCGACGGCTACTACTACCACAACCCGGCGCCCAAGGAGGACTGGGTTCGCGATGGCTGGAACAAGGTCAAGGTGCGCTGCGCGGGTCAGCCCATGCATCTCTCCATGTGGTTGAACGGCGTGCTCGTCACCGACTACCTGCTGCCCGAGGACGGTGGCAACTGGGCGCGCACGGGCAAGATCGGCCTGCAGGTCCACGGTGGGAGCACCGCCCCGCCCACGAGCAAGGTCATGTTCCGCAACGTGCGTGTGCGCGAACTGCCGCCCAATGCGGGCAAGTACTGGGAGCAGGACAGGATGGGCCACAAGAGCCTGACCGCCGCAGGGGAGGCCATGGGCTGGCGCGCCCTGTTCAACGGTGAGGATCTGACCGGTTGGGATGCGGCTGGAGATGGGAGCGGCTACCGGGTCAAGGATGGGAATCTCGAGTTCCTCACCGCGGGTAGCTCACCCCATCTGGCGACGGAGAAGGACTACACCGATTTTCAGCTGCGCATGGACTTCCAGACTTCCGCCATGGCGAACTCGGGCCTGTTTCTGCGGGCCTCGCGGGCGGGGGGCAATCCCGCGTTCTCGGGCTGTGAGATCCAGATTCTCGACGACTTCAACTGGGAGAAGGAGACCGGATCCAAGCTGAAGCCCTATCAGTTCAGCGGGGGGCTATACGGATCGGTGGCTCCGGCGGTGACCAACGCGCTCAAGCCGCTGGGCGAGTGGAACACCTACGTGGTGACCTACAAGGGCAGTCGGATCCTCACGGTCCTGAACGGGCGCATCCTCTACGACGTGGATACTCTCGAATTGAAGCCCGAACAGGGTGCCGCCTGGAAGGACCGCGCGGCGACGGGCTTCATTGGCCTGCAGCGTCACGCTCCCGGGGGCGCGGTGGAAGGCGATGCCTATGCACGCTTCAGGAATATCTACATCAGGGAGTTCTAGGCCTCGGCTGCCCTATTGGCAGAACAGAACCTGCAGGCCGTCCGAGAAGTTGTAGCCGCCGCCGGCTGAAGACTTCTCGCGGTACCAGAACTGGAAGTTCCAGGTCTCGCCATTGGCTATGGGACCAGCGCTTGGGAGGTTTGTGAAGTCCAGGCCATAGGTGGCCTGACCAAGGGGGTCCGTCTGGAGTGCTGGAAGCCGATGGAGGTTTCCGCCCAGGCAGAGGAATCCGTTCCCAAGTGGCTTTTGCTGCTGAGCGTCAGCGTAGAAGAACAGCCCGAACTGGTTGGGGACGACACCGGTACAGAGCAAGGTCATGGAGTTCTGCAGCACGTCCGTGGAGCCCATCCAGGACATGACTGCCCCCGGTCCCGCTGAGTTGGGGGCGCCGACGCAGAAGTTGATCGGATCGGTGCACGCGTTGGGGTCGATGTAGCTGACGATCACGTCATCCACTGCTGCCTCCACGATGGAGCCGCTCCCAAGGTCAGAGGCGACAAACCGAATCCGCATCTGAGAGGTCACGGGAAGAAGGGACTCCAGATCCAGCTCTGCCGCGAGCCACCCTCCAACGGTGTCAGCGCCCGTGGGCCCGAGCAACTCGGCGGAGACCCAGGAGCTGCCTCCATCATTGGACACGTCCACGGCGAAAGTGTCCGCACCCGGAGCGCTGCCCTGGTTGTTGGAGTACCAGCGCCAATACCGCACGCGCGCGGCGACGGTGTTGGATAGATCGAAGACGGGGGAGAGCAGCGTGGTGCTGCCGCCGTCCACGTCATTCTCGCCAACGGATCCCCCGGCAGAACCCTGGCCGGTGACCCAGCACTTGAGGTTGTTGGCTCCACTCGTGTGGTCGTCTTCGGTCTGGGCGGCCGTGCCGCGCGGGTCCACCCGGGTCCAGATACCTGTGCTCGCGTTGTTCGGGCTGCCAAGTCCCCAGCCCTCGTCGCTCCCCGCTTCAAAATCGAAGGCAGCGAGAGTGGTCTCCGTTCCGACCAGCAGCTCGCTCGTGAACGACTGGGAGAACCCGTCATGGGTCAGGGTGATCGTGTAGGGGATGGTCGTACCACTGGGAGTGCCGGACGCGATGTCCAGGCGCAGGGGCGTGGCGTTCTGCCCGCTCGTGAATCCGGCCAGGGATCCGATGGACGCCGTGGGCGTGGTGAGGCTGACGAAGGAGCTTGTGCTGGTCAGGAGCAGATCCACGGAGCTCGCCGTACCCGCACCGCTGTTGCGCCCTCCAACCGTGAATTCAACGCCTTCTCCGGCTTCGAAGGAGCCATTGCCATTGCCCGCATCCACGATGGACTGGCTCTCGAGGCGCACCCAGGCTCCAGCGGCCAGGGCCGTGCGCTGCATGGCCAACAGGTTTTCATTGGCCAGGGGGATGATGCGGCTCGTGGGCGGCCAGAAGCCATCGTTGGAGCTGCCGATCTCCGGAGTCCAGGCGTAGGTGCCGAACATGCCGTAGTCGTAGTCGAAGGTGACGCCGTTGGCCTCGTAGAGGATGATCGAAGCCGGGCCGTGGGTGTAGCCGTTGATCTCGGTGGCCAGGGTCCCGATCTCCAGGAACTCACTCCAGTTGGCGGGGTAGAGCGTGTCGTATCCCCAGGGGGCGAGCCAGAGATTGGAATAGGTATGCATCGACAGGGCCGTGGTGAACTGGCGCGCATCGATGAAGTTCACCATGGCAGCCACGGAAGGCTCACTGGCGGGTCCCGTCCCGCGATAGGTTTCCGAGGAGGGGTTGTTGCTCGACCCGGAGCTGTCGTAGCCCCACTTGTAGGGGTAGTTGCGGTTCAGGTCGACGCCGTAGACGCCGCCCCCGTTGTTGCTTCTGTTCTTGCGCCACATGCCCCCGCCCCCGGGGTTGGTCTGGCGGTTGTACTCGTAGCCGTCGGGGTTCACGCAGGGGATGAAGTAGATCTCGCGCTCGTTTACCAGGAAGTCGGCCAGGGGATCGTTGCCGTACTCCTCCAGCAGGAACAGCATGAACCACAGGGTGCACTGCATGCCCTGGGGCTCGCGCGCGTGGTGCAGCGCGTCCACCCGCATCTCGGGTTCGGCCTCGTCGCTGCCGGGGTTGTCAGAGATCTTGACCATGTTCAGGGAGCGGCCCTGGATGCTCGTCCCGATGCTCTGCTTGGCCGTGATCAGGTTGGGATAGGCGGCTCGCATCTGGTCGAGCACCGAGTTCAGCTCTGCCAGGGTGTAGTACCCGCCCATTCCGCCTTGACCAAAGGGTGGGGACAGCCAGGTCCCGTAGGGCCCGCCGGGTGCGTTGGTGTCCTCCGCCAGTCGTTGGGCGTAGTACTCGGAGATGTTCTCGATGCGGATCCGGTACGGAAGGCCCGTGTCCTTCAGGAGCTGGAGCTCGGCGGGTGTGACGACCACCTCGGCTCGGCCTCCCACCAGATCCACCCGGGCCAGATCCAGGTCGAGGCGGCGTAGGCGTCCCATCTCGCGAGCATTGACCTCCACATCCACCATGTGCTGGACCTGTTGGGGTGGGTCCTGCACGGGGGGCAGGGATGCGGCGAGGGCGAGGAGAGTGATGCAGGTCGTGGTAGGCATTGGACGCAGGGTGCTAGAAGGGAACGGGGCCTCCAGTTTCCGGAATCGTCAGGATTCTCGCAATGAAGCAACCAGAGGTACGCGGGGGACCCCTCGGTTATACTCGGAGCCTGCACCCATGACGGCCCCAACACACTACCCGACAGTCCCCCAGCAGTCCGAGCTGGCTGAGCCCAAGAAGCGGACGTCTCCCCTGTTCCGCGTCATCTGCCACGACGACCCGAGTACAACGATGGACTTTGTCGTGGGCGTTCTATGCGTCGTGTTCCGCATGCCCGAGCCGCGGGCCGTGGAGCGCATGCTGTGCGTGCACCGCACGGGAGCCGCTCTGATCGGCTGCTACCCCAAGTCCCTGGCCGAACGCCGGGTCCAGCGGGCCACCGCCATCGCCCGTGCCAACAGCTACCCCTTGACCTTCACCGTTGAAGAGGACGACTGACCCATCTCATGTCGAGCACCGACACCTCCACCGTGACTTCAGAGCCCAGCACCCAAGGCGAGATTCCCATCGGTCCCCAGCGGGCGCCCCGCGGACCTGAGAGAACGGCAAAGAGCTGGGCGGCCGAAGCGGCCAAGCGCATGCTCATGAACAACCTCGACCCCGAGGTGGCCGAGCTGCCCGAAGAGCTGGTCGTCTATGGAGGCACGGGCAAGGCGGCCCGTGACTGGAACTGCTTCCAGTCCATCATCGCCACCCTCGACCGCCTGGAGCCTGACGAGACCCTGCTGGTCCAGTCGGGCAAGCCCGTGGGCGTGTTCAAGACCACGACCTCCGCCCCGCGCGTGCTGATCGCCAACTCCAACCTCGTGGGGAACTGGGCCAACTGGGATCATTTCCGCAAGCTCGAAGAGGCGGGCAAGATGATGTACGGCCAGATGACCGCGGGCTCCTGGATCTACATCGGCACCCAGGGAATCCTGCAGGGCACCTACGAGACCTTCGCCGCCTCGGCCAAGGCCCTGTTCGGTGGCACCCTCAAGGGTCGCCTGGTCGTGACCGCTGGCTTGGGAGGGATGGGTGGCGCTCAGCCCCTGGCCGCCACCATGAACGACGGCACGTGCCTTGTCGCGGAAGTGGACGAGGCGCGCATCGACGCCCGACTGCGCACGCGCTACGTGGACGAGAAGATGACGGACGTGGACGCGGCCATCGACCGTGCCCTGGAGTGGAAGGCCAAAGGGGACGCGCGCTCCATCGGGGTCCTCTGCAACGCCACGGACCTCCTGGGTCGCCTGATCGAGCGCGGGGTGACCCCCGACGTGCTCACGGACCAGACCAGCGCCCATGATCCCCTTGCGGGCTACGTGCCCAACGGCATGGATCTGGCCGCCGCGGATGCCCTGCGTTCGTCGGACCCCAAGGGCTACGAGCGGGAGTCCTTCCGCACCATGAAGGAGCACTGCCTGCAGATGATCGAGCTGCAGGAGCGGGGAGCCGACACCTTTGACTACGGCAACAACCTGCGCGGCCACGCCAAGGAGGCCGGGCTGGAGAACGCCTTTGATTTCGAGGGCTTCGTGCCCAAGTACATCCGGCCCCTGTTCTGCGAGGGCAAGGGGCCCTTCCGCTGGGTGGCCCTGTCCGGTGACCCTGCCGACATCGCCGTGACCGACCAGATCATCCTCGACCTCTTCCCCGAGGACGAGGCCTTGGCGCGCTGGATCCGCCTGGCGGGTGAGCGCGTCGCCTTCCAGGGCCTGCCTTCCCGCATCTGCTGGCTGGGATACGGCGAGCGCGCCCGCGCCGGCAAGGCCTTCAACGACGCCGTGGCCAGCGGGCAGATCACCGCTCCCATCGTCATCGGCCGCGATCACCTGGACTGTGGCTCGGTGGCCTCACCCAACCGCGAGACCGAGGGCATGCGCGATGGCACGGACGCCGTGGCGGACTGGCCCCTGCTCAACTGCATGTTGAACGTGGCCGGTGGTGCCTCGTGGGTCTCGTTCCACCACGGCGGTGGNGTGGGNATGGGCTACAGCCTGCACTCGGGTCAGGTCACGGTCGCCGANGGNACCCCCGAAGCGGGACAGGCCCTCGAGCGCGTCTTGACCAACGANCCGGGCACCGGCGTCATGCGNCACGCGGATGCGGGCTACCCGGATGCCATCGACTGCGCCCGTGAGCGCGGAATCGACCTGCCCATGGCGGACTGAAGNCAGACGCGNGTCGGATGCCAAGGATGAGGCGTTCGCGTGCCGGACGCGGGGCTCAGAAGCCCCCGGTCACCGACGTGAACACTCCCATGAATGCCTCCGTGTCCACCGTGATATCGACCGAGACGGATGACCCGTCCAGTTTGATCTCGATGCCATCCAGAATGTCATCGAGGTTCTCAGCCCCGAAATCGGATTCAGGCACATCAACGAGCGCGTCGAGGAGGTTCTTCAGGTGTTTCGCAGCATCCGAATCGTCGCAGAGCAACCTGAGCCCGATTTCCACTTGCCCGTCGGAGACGTCGAGATCCCCGGCCAGGGCCACGACCCCGGCGGCCGCCCCCGCCTGGGAGCCTGAGATCCAAGGTAGCTGAGAGAGACCAGCCTGAACCATCTCCATGGTTCCGTCAGGCGCTCCGTCCAATTGCACCGCGAACCCCACGATGCCACTCCAATCTGCCTCCTTCATGAGGGCGAGCATGTCCTCCTCCATTTCAAGCTCGCTTCGATCCAACATTTCGTACATCTGATTCCCGAAATCTTCGAGCCACAAGATTCCAGGCTCGGGCTCACAGATACGGCCCAGATATACATTGTGATGGACGGGCACGCCGTTGATCTCTATCGGACCAAGCTTTCCATGGATGGAAAGACCGACTGTGGCTCCGGTATAATTTTCAAAGATACCTTTCAGTTCAAGCTCTACCGTTTCACCTTTCTCGATGGAGTATGGGCCAGCTACCACACTCACGAAGTCCCCCTGCTCCGCTATCTCTGCGTCGGTGACCCGAACTTCGTTATCCCCAACCCTACCGGTAATCGATCCACGGAACTGGGGCCTGCCGTTGACCATGTTGGAGTGATTGAAGACGACCGAATACTCACCATCCTCTTGGAATTTCCCCCTGAAATAGATGTGCGCGTCGGAGTTCCCGTCTAGGTCAGAAAACGTGAGGATTGGCTCGTCCGGTAATCTTGATAAGAACTCTTCGACAACGAGAGGTTTCACAGTCGAATAGTAGGTGTGTTTGTAGGGTTCGTCCGCGCCATCGGAGCGCCCCCACGCAATCGTGTAGGAGGTGAAGTCCTCAAGATTCAACCGCGGTCCAAAACTCAGGTCCTCGGTCGGGTGCAAATGTGGGAACATCGGCGTCCCTCGAAGCGTCTCCCCGATCGGGCTGTCCAGTAAGGCGATGGTGTCAATGTGAGCCACCATGAACGTGCGTTCAGAGAAGTACTTCACGGTGTCAGGTAGGTCACCCCTTGCTCCCACACAGCTCGCCATGAACGCACCGCTGACGATGGCGAGTGTCACTCCCCGGCGATGTGCCGATCCACCGCTCCACCCGGTTCCCGTTGAGTTTATCCGTTGCATGGTTGCTCGCATTTTCCTGCTCCTTGGTGAATGGGGAATCTAGCGGGGACGTGGCTTGGGTCAGTCCAGGGCGTTCAGCGTGCCCAGGCACCACAGCGCCATGCCGGTACCATAGCAACGCCCGATCTCGTGGCTGTCCATGAACGCGCCGTCGAACTCCGGCAGGCCCATCAACTGCTCGTGCTGGCGCTTGGCCGAGCGCTTGCGCAGGGAGCCCTTGGGTAGCTCGGCGATTGCCTCGGTGCGCGCGTGCAGGTCGTAGTAGAAGAAGAACCCACCGTAGGCGTAGCTGCTGGTGTGGTCGTCGTACTTCTGGGCGGGGAGCAGGTGCTCCTCGTGCTCGAAGGAGAGGGCCACGGCCTTGGAGAGACCCTTGGCCTCCCGCGCCGACCAGAGCGTGAGAGCCAGCTCGCAGAGGGGCGTCCTGCCCACCGAGCCTTCGACGGAAGCCCGCGCCTTGCCGCGACGCGGCATGTTGTAGCTGTAGGCGCCATCGCTCGTACGGCACAGGAGCAGGCTCGAGAGGCCCTGCTCGGAAACGGCGGGGAGCTTGTCGGGCTCGACGCCCAGGCGCTTGGCGTAGGCGAGGGCGATCAGGGCGTTCGCCGTGACGAAGGGGTTCGCGTACTCGTGGGACCAGGCGCCGCTGCGGCCCTGAATGGAGACCAGATCATCAGTGGCCTTCTGAAGGGCGGGCCGCACACGCTCGGCGTTGTCCGGGCGTAGCTCCATCCAGCGCGTGAAGCACCGCGAGCGGTAGGCGTGGGCCCAGAACTGCTCGTCCGTGTCCTCACGGTTGATCTTGGACTCGTCGGTGACGTAGTCGAAGGCGCGCTCGAGGGCCTTCTCGATGGCCGGGTCCGGCTCCTCCAGGCGAGCCGAGTACTCCAGCAACCCGATCGTGCAGATCGCGGATACGGCGACGTACACGTTCGGCAGGCCGTCGGTCCCGCCGAAGTCATAGGTCGAGTCCTCCCAGCCGCCGTTGGCCCGCTGGGAGGCGAGCAGGAACTTCACGCTGCGCTCCCAGACGGCCGGCTCGTCGTAGACACCGGGCAGGCTCTGTGTGCCGTCGGGATTGGGCTCAAGGGCCGCGGCGGGGACCTCCGCGTAGGTCTCGAAGGCGTGGACGAAGGGGCCATGGCCTTCCAGCTCCATGGCGGCCTTCCAGGCCAGGGGATGGTCGGCATGCTCCTCGGTGAGGGTGCGCCAGTGGGCGCGGGCCTGATCGTCGCCGCTGCTCTCCCAAGCCTTGACCCCAGCCATCCAAAGGCTCACGGCCGGATCGTCCAGGGCACCGGGGAGTCCGTCTGCGGCGGGATTGTCCTCATCAGCAAGGCGTGCAAGGGGCGCGAGAAAACGAGCGGGGTGGAAGGTCGTGATCTGGTGCTCGCGTACGACCTCCTTGCCCTTGCGATCAAGGACGATCCAACCCGGCTCGACGAAGGTGAACTGCTCGAGTCCGTGGTCCTTGCACTCCTCCGGGCCGGCGGCCATGCGCACGGGAATGAAGTGCTCATTGATGAAGGCCGTCACTCGTGGCCAGGAGAATGGCCCAGCCAGCATGTAGCGGTCGATCTCGGGTTGACGGTCCATGGGCGAGCGGTGGATCGTCGGCACGTACCAGAAGATGGGCCTCTTCGTCTTCTTGGCTTCTGCGCGAGCGGCCTCCAGATCCGTTCGCCATTCGACGGCGCTCCCGGCTCGGGCAGCTAGCGTGGAAGGCGTTGTCCGGATCTTGCGACCGGAGTTCTGTGCGGGAGGGAGAACGGCCAGGGCCGTCAGAGCAGCGGCGAAGCAGAGTGTAGTCACGCAGCAAATGATACGTGCCGCCCACCTACACCGCGAGGGTGGGCGTTCTACCTACGCCCCGTACTCGGCCCGGTAGGCCTCGATACGTTCAAGGATGTCGGGAGTCAGGATCAGCGCCCCGTTCACTTCGCGGCCCGTCAGGTGCTCGACGATGTCGTCAAGGGTGACGATGGAGAGGGTGGGCATACCGAACTCGGCGCCGACTTCGGCGAGGGCTGACCCGCCGCCGGGCCCGCGTTCCTGACGGTCCACCGAGACGATCAGTCCGGCGAGCTGCACATCCGCCTGGTTGCGCAGTACCGGGACGGTCTCGCGGATGGAGGTGCCGGCGGTCGTGACGTCCTCCACGATCAGAACGCGCTCACCATCCTGCGGCAGGTGTCCCACCAGGCTGCCACCTTCACCGTGGTCCTTGGCCTCCTTCCGGTTGAAGCAGAAGGACAGGTCGCGGCCGTGTTCGTTCTGCAGCGCGATGGCCGCCGTCACCACAAGGGGGATGCCCTTGTAGGCGGGACCGAAGAGCACGTCGACCGTGTCGCCCGGCAAGGAGGCTTGGATGGCGGAGGCGTAGAAGCGGCCCAGCGCCTCGACCTGAGCGCCGGTGCGGTAGCGCCCGGTGTTGACGAAGTAGGGGGTCTTGCGTCCGCTCTTGGTGACGAAGTCGCCAAAGGTCAGGACCTCGGCGTCCACCATGAACTCGATGAACTCGCGCTTGTAGGCTTCCATGGGGCGGGGATTCTACACGGCCTCGGCCGCGGGCTCACCGATCTTGTAGCCAACTCGCGACGTGGCTGGGCAGGACACGCCGCATGCGGTAGATGCGGCGCCGCTGGCCATCCACGATGTGCGGGCTCCAGAACTCCCACACCCGCTCCCCGGCTGCATCCAGCTCGAAGACCCGGCCGCGCTCGGATTCGGTGACCAGGGTGTGCCCGTCGGCCAGGCGCTGGCAGGCTCCCCGGATCGGGCTGAAGAACGCCTCCGGGGGCGTGGCCTCCCAGGTCCAGGTGACCCTGTCCGTAGACGGATCGATCTCCACCAGCCGCGAGTGCCCCCGCCCGCGACCGTTGTCGAAGACCAGGATCCGACCCTCGGGTGTCAGACTGGGGGAGTGGGGCTGGTCCAGCACGCCCGGACCGAAGGACCACAGGATCTCTGAATAGTCGGGCGAGAGGAGCACCAGGAGATCTACGTTGCGCAGGCAGAGCAGCTTGCTGGTGGCCGGGAAGCCCGAGACCTCCGTGGGTAATACTTCAACGGCGTTCAGGTGGTAGAAGTCGTAGATGGTGTCAGTGGGGGCGTTGGCCGGAGAGTCCAGGGGATGGGGGGCATGGTGCTTCGCCAAGGCCTCCCTGGCCCCATGTGAATCCCAGACCCCGAGCACCTCTCCGTCCTCATCCAGGTGCGTCAGCTCATCGAATCGCACCCGGCGCCCGGCATGAAGGACTTCCCTGTGGGTGGGGACGATTACCTCGTCCCCGGCCAACACAGCCAGGTCGTGGTGGGCGGCCAGATCCGTACGCCAGATCACCCTCGAATCGCGATCCAAACGGCTCACACCCTGATCGACGGACAGAACCAGGATCACTCCGCCCGCGAGCAGCTCGAAACACTCCACCTGATCGTGCTCCGGCACGGTCCAGCGATGCAGCTCCCGGCCCTGCATGTCCAGTGCCAGGCAGGTGTTCTCCTGATCGGTGTACAGGTTCACTCCTGCCAGGACTTCGTCTGCAACGTGCAGAGTGACACCCGATAGGGGGGTGTCCTCCTCCGTGTCCTCCCAGCCCGCATAGCCGAGTGCTCGGAAGTCCTCGGGGTCAGGCGCGGGTCCGTTGAAACGGTTGGGCGGGTCGGCCGGTGTACACGACGCCAGAATGCACAGGGCCCAGAATCGAGGGGGGGTGCCCACGGGCCCTGGGTGTGCCCTAGAAGGACAAGTGCCAGCTCAGGTTGAGCGTACTCTGGGTCGAGAGCTGAGGGCCATCGAGCCACTCGTCGATAGGCAGCGTGCCATCCAGGGAGATGCGTCCCACCGGCCCCAGATCCAGCGCCAGCCCCACTCCGCCGTCCGTGCGCATGCCTCCCTGGCGGTGAATCTCGGAGAGCGGATTATCGTCCGGGTTGCTGCTGGCGGGCGCCGTGCCGTAGTAGTCACCCCAAGAGGCATTGTGTAATCGCAGGTTGAAGTCCAGGAAGCTGAAGACCGGCCGCGCGATCCAGAAATCAAAGTTGAAGGAATCCCCATGCGCCCAGCCCTCGTCGTTCTCACCGAGGTGGATGCGCATGCGACCGTGCATTCCCACGGTCCACACGTCCATGCGGTTCACCCAGGTAGCGCCGTTGTGGATGTCGTAGGTGCCACCGCCCAATTGCATGGCAAGGGGCAGGCGCTCGTTCGTGCCGCCCGCGCCCAGGTCGTCCGCTCCTGTCTCACCAGTGGGGAGGCCCACGCCCAGGTGCACGTGGAGCTTGGAGTTGGGCTTGTCCTTGTAGGCGTAGACGATTCCCGTCACGACGTCTCCGATGCCCGAACTGGTCTGGTCGAGAGGTCCGAAGCCCACCACCTGGCTCGTGATGGTCCGCTCGTGAATGGGTACGCTCGCAAAGAGGGTCATGTTGTGGGACGCACCGTAGAACAGATCGACGGTGCGCGTCGTGTGCACCATGGACTCGCCCACCACGCTGTAGCCTCCGGACACAAGGTCACTGGAGTCCAGATCGTTGCGTCCATCGCGGAGTCCCTCATAGGTATGGCGCTCAAGCCGTGTCTCCAGGCGCACATGACCTTTGGGCACGCGAGCCGTGTAGCGGACCACGGCAGGCGGCTCGACTACTGCGGGCTGAGGTCTCTGTCGGGGGTTGTTCCCATCCACAGCTTCTCTCATCCGCAGCAGAGGCAGCTCTTCGCTGTCCGGATCCAAGTCCATGGGAACACGGGGGCCCTGTGCATGCACGGAACCCGCCATCAAGATCAGGGCCAGCAGCTTCATCATCAGTTCAGGGAGCAGGAGCCAGGGCCCTCCGGGGCACCGCAAGAGCCACAAGGGCCGGGCCCCGGCGCGGGCCCCATGGCCGGCGGGCAGCCCTTGGGCTGGGACTGGCCCACGCCAAAGGTCGAGACGCGCTTATCGAGCTTTTCGCTCTCGCACTGGGGGCAACTGGGGAGGTTCGATCCAAACACGAGCTCTTCAAACTCGTGCTGGCAACTCTTGCAGACGTACTCGTAGACAGGCATGGAGCGGCACGGATTCTATGCCATGGCACCATGCCACAAGAAGGGTGCAGGCCACGGCACGCCAACTTCGTGCCCGGTACCCCTTCCGTGCCCCTCAAGAGTGCGCACTGAGCGGCTCCGGGATGGTGTCACTGGCATGACCCAGGGAATCACGACCGCCCTTGCTGGCCGGTGTCATGATCCCCAGGGGGCCTACTTCAACTCATAGACAAGAGGTGCTTCCTCGCTCTCGGCGACCGTCAGGCCAAGAAAGGCCAGAGGGAGCAACAGGGCAGCGGGGGATGCAGTGAGCCATCCCGCCATGGAGGTCATGTTGACGAGGATGGAGCTGTCCGCCCATTGCTCTGTCACCAGGTCGTTCCCGTCCATGTACGTTGAGGTGACTGAGGCCTTGGCTCCCCGAGCCAGCTCGGGGAAGGTCGGCATGATCATGCCGGCATCGCGGGAGTCATTGAAGCGAGAGCGCGTTCCGTTCACCAAGGCTGAGCAGAACAGACTTGTGATGCCGTATCCATGGCGCAGCATCCGTGGGCTGTCCACGAAGCTGATCGACTGGGAGTCGGCAATCGCGTGGGGCAGGTTTCCGACGAAGCGCGGGTTGTCGTTCAGTCCTCCGGCCTGCTGGGCCGATTCCACGGCGCCCACGGTGGCGCCCGGGCTCATGCCGATGAACAGGTGGTTGCCGGACACGCTCAAGGTGGGCTCAGCAGGAATCGGAAGCCCGGGGAAGGTGAGGGACAGGTACTCGTTTCCGCCGTGCTGCCAATGGCGCGTGCGCACGTAGCCCTGGGCCGCCGAGGCACCTACGCCATTGATGATGTCCTCCAAGCGCTCGATGGTGCCGAGCATTCCCTCGGGGTTGTTCAGCTCCATAAAGGCCACGAGAGACAGGAGTCCACCGCCACCGGTCGCGTCGGAGGTATAGACGCCCACGGCGTCGCCGAGGTGGTCAATCAGATCCTCTTCCAGGTGGAAGCCGGTGAGAGCGGCCACCATTCCCACGGGGTCGGCAATGCCCTCCTTGGCCAGCTCCGGTTCGAGCATCTCCAGGACGTAGTCCACCGTGCCCTGGAAGTTGGTTGTGGAGACCATGCCGAACATGGCGCTCTGGGGGATGATGTTCACGTCGGCCAAAGTCAGGTTTCGTCGGGGCGTCATTCCCGTTCCTTCAGCCCAACTGCCGTGTCCTGGCATGCGGGTCACGGTGTAAGACCTCTCGTTATCCGATCCACTGGCCACGCGGATCATCATCTGGTCGAGGCCCACCTGTGCCAGGGGGTTCACGAAGTCCTCCCCTTCCCCGGCCATGACTGAAAAGTCTTCGAGGAGGTTCATGATCCCACCCATGTCCATTTCCATGAGGAAGTTCGGTGCAACTCCCGCGGGCAGACCCGTGGTGCTGAGATCCACGCCGTGATCAATGGACTTGCCGGCAGACAGGATCACACTGGATCCCATCGCGCCGAAAGAGACATCCACAGGGTCCGTACCGACGAGGGGTAGCAGGCCGTCTTCACCCTTCTGGCCGAAAGGCACGCCAGCCATGAGGCCCAGGTCGTAGAGGGTCATGGCCAGGCGTTGAGCGGCCGCTTCATCTCCTTCAATGATGTCCAATTGTCCATAGACGGGGAGTGGCATGCCGGGGTCGTCGGTGGTGCCGATGCGCAGGCTCTTCTCGCCCGTAAGCAGGCCGGTGACGAGCGAGACCATTTCGGGTGGAAGCTGCGGGAAATCAGGGATCTCACCGGGGAGTTCACCCATACGTGCATGGATCATCTTGAAAGCGTTCAAGAGACCGGCATCTTTCTCGTTGGCAAAAAACGTGTCCGTGTCGGCAACGTAGAGGGTGAAGAGGTCGTTGTCCGGGGCGGGGGTTGCGGGCAGGGCGCCGAGGAGGAGAGAGCAGAGAATCGTCATGGGAAGTGGTTGGGTAGGAGGGCGAGATGGCCGGGATTGGGGGGCACCCCGAACATGGTCGGATCGGCGGGCTATTGGGTTGTTCCGCTCAGGCCAAGGAGCGAGAGGAATCGGACCATCGTTACGGCCCAGAGCGATGCCTATTCGATTCGAACTGCCACATATTTTTTGCTGATGGGCCTTCCTCGTGAGGATACGGTCACTTGGCCCGTTTGAGTAGGTGCCTTGGGCGCTGCAACACTTGGTACCTGCTTCTTTCATACCCATGCCAAGGGGTATCTTGTGCTTATGGCCTTCAGTTCCCTCGCCCCTCGCCTCGGGCTCGCCCTGTTCTCAACCCTCATCGCCGTGATGGGTGGCTGGCTCCTCCTCGGGGCACTCACAGAGGAAGGGGCAACCGTGGAGTTCATCCAGGATGCGGACTCCTTTCGCGCCGAGCTCGATCGCCGCGCCAAGAGCGGAGAGCAGGTCGTCATGGAGAGTGCCGCGGAACTGGGGGAGGATTATGCTCGGCGCCTACGAGAAGACCTGACCGAGGACGATCTGCGCATGCTGTTTCCCCAACTTGGCAGGCAATTCAACAGGTATGTCCCTGGGGTGCATTTTGGGGTGCTCCCGAGCAAGAACTGGAAGCGAGACTTCGCCGAGCATCCCCAAAAGAGCTTCTTTCGTAGGACCAACTCAATGGGGTGGCGTGAGGATTCGGATCCAGGCGAAGCTACAGCCGACTTGTGCGTCCTTGTAATGGGAGATTCTCACACCGAAGGCGTGTGCGCGAATTCGGAGTCCTTGGCCAACCGCCTTGAGCATCGGCTTCGTGAGGAGCGTCCGGACGAGGTCGTCGAGGTCTGGAATGTTGCAACGGGTGGATTCACACCGGCCAACTACCTGGGGACCCTGGCAGCCTACGGAGATATGAATCCCAGTGCGCTGGTTCTGGTTTTCTACGGTGGAAATGACTTCCGTGAGTCTCTTGCTCCTTGGCGTTTTCTCTACCGCCGTCCACCCGGAAGGTCCTCAGGAATCGACGTTTCACCATTGATTGAAGGCGGCAGGCAAGGTGTCGCCCTGTTGGGGCAAGAGCTCTACCAGGCCTTGGGATTCGCAGCCGATCCCGACGCAGCCAATGACGCGCTACGTTTGGCTCTGGCCTGCGGGATGGAGCTTGATCGCCAGTGCCGTGAGCGCGGGATGCCCTTTCTCTTCGTTTACTTGCCACCACCCTCGTCTGCACAGCCCGATCGCTTTCGTGAGCGTGTGATCGAAGGCCTGCTCTCCGTTGGGGGTGATCCCGACGGGCTCAAGTTCAGCGACATCATTGCGGACTCCACCCTGCAAGGCCTGAGGGACGCGGGCGTCTCCACCTTGGACCTGCGGCCTTCCTTTGCCAGCGCTCCCGTACCCCTCTATTGGGATGCGGACCTGCACCTGAACGTGGACGGCCACGAATTGGCAGGGCAGTTGATCCACAAGGCCTTCAAGGACTCGCTCGCGCGGTGAAGTCGCTCTAGTTCGCGCGCAGAGATCGCTCCATCTCTGCCCAGTTCTCGGGTAGTGGCTGCCCTCGAAGTCGATCGGGCTGTTGGGCCAGCCGTGCTCGCAACTTCTTGTACTGCACTCCGATGCGGTCGAGCAGATCCAACGGCGCAGGACGCCCTTGGCTCTGGCATGAGGTGCGGTAGTCCTCAAGGAGCTGCCTGCGTTCTCCTGCCTCTAGCAGAGGTGCGCTCTCCAGCAGGAACCCGCCCAGGTCATAGGCCGGAGACCGGAAGTGCATACAGTCGCCGCCAGCCCACAGGTCCAAGAACAAGATGCGCCGGGGCCAGTCCGCTGGAGCAACCAGGATGTTGCGTGGGAAGAGGTCGTGATGCACGAAGGAGAGGGCGTGCATGCGTCCCACTTCTTGGGCCAGCTCCCGCAATAGCTCACGGCGTCGGGGCTGCGGCTCGCTGGCCAGAGCTACATCCAGGGTCACGCTGCCAAGGACCTGGCGTGTGATCAGGAATTGGTATGCGGGCAAGCCGTGCTGCCGAACGACCCCGCCCACCAGTGGTAGCGGCACCTGGAAGTGCCGGTTGTGGAGCCAGCACATGTTGAAGTACTCCTGCACGCACGGGGCATGGCCCAGCCGGAGCCAGCCGCGCACGGCGTGACGCCATCGTGACTTGCCCTTCAGCTTCCCGGCCTTGCAGTAGCAGGACGCGCCAGCAAAGGTCAGAAACTCGCCCACGGGGGCCGGACGCTTCACCAGGTCCTGGACCAACTCATGAGCCTTGTCCAAAGATCCGGCAACCCAACCGTGGATCTGGGTCCGACCCATCGTGCTCTTGTAGACCTTGGCCGCTACGTCGACGTTGCCCGCGTGCAGTTCGCTGGCCGCTTCAAGCGGTGCGGGATCATAGGCGGATCGTTCCCCAGGGTCGGTGCCCGTGGTCGTACTCGGTCGCGGGATGGGGAATTGGCTCGGCATGTCAGTCCTGGCAGCTTGCTCTGGCCCTGAAGATGAGAAACGTCTGCTGGGAAACGAAGCGCAGGCTGGAAAAGTACTCCAGGGGCTCGGCACCGGCCGTTCGTACGAGGCTCTCCAGCTCACCCCGACGAAGGGCCGTTCGAGAGTCTTCGTGGCTCGCTCGACGCACACCCTTGCGTCTGCGCCAGGCATGCCAAGAGGTCGCGTCCCAAAAGGAAAGCAGCACCGGGCCCGCGCTGACTCGCAGAAGCTCCCCGATGAGGGCTGCCCGCGAGTCATCGTCGGGAATGTGATGCAACAAGCGGCAACAGACCACTGCACCGAATGCATGCGCGGGGAAGGGCAACGCCCACGCGGACCCCTGGACGAATCCGCCTCCCGCTCCTTCCGCCAGCATGAAGGAGGATGCATCGAGTCCGACGTAGCGCCCCCCCCTCCCCTCAACGGCCTCACGCAATCGCCCCGCACCGCAGGGCGCATCCAGCACCGGTTGACCACCGAGGTTCGGAGCGTGGAGCGCAAGGGCTCTTGCCACACGGCTGGGGTCGCGGCCGGCCGCTCTGGCATTGCGCCAGCGGCTGCCCGCATAGTGGGTGCCAGATCCGGCCTGCTGCCAATGGCTGCGTATGTGTCGGGGCTCTGGGTTCGGGACGGGCATGGGCGGGGCGAGTTGTACCCTTTCTGGACCTGCGGTGGATCGCACAAGTGGGGGGCCACAGATGGGACGCCAATCTCTACTCTCCTATACATGCTGAAAGAGCTCTACCCCTACTGGCTCGCAGGTCAGACCGCGAGCGGCGAGGACGAACGTGTCGTTCTGAACAAGTTCAACAGTGAGGCCGTGGCTCGGGTGGCGTGGGCCGACCGCGGCACTCTGCTCGACGCCATCGCCGCGGCTCAGGCGGCTGCCGAGCCCATGGCGCAGATGGCCGCTTATGAGAGAGCTGCCGGGCTGCGTCACTGTGCACAGAGGTTTGAGGAGCGTGCCGAGGAGCTGGCCCAGGTCTTGTGCATGGAAGCCGGCAAGCCCATACGCGATGCACGCGGTGAGGTCGGGCGGTTGGTGGATACCTTCCGGGTCGCGTCCGAAGAGGCCACGCGCTTGGGAGGCGAAGTGCTGCCCATGGACGTGACTGAGCGCGCCCGCGCCTACCGCGGCATGTGGCAGCGCGTTCCCATCGGCCCGTGCGGCTTCATCACGCCCTGGAACTTCCCCTTGAATCTGGTGGCGCACAAGGTCGCGCCTGCCCTGGCGGTGGGCAATCCGTTCGTCCTCAAGCCCGCGAGTGCGACGCCCCTCGGAGCCCTCCTGATCGGAGAGGTCCTGGCGGAGCTGGACCTGCCCGCGGGCGCCTTCTCGATTCTGCCCTGTAGCGTGGACGATGCAGGTCCTCTCGTGGAGGACGAGCGCTTGAAGCTGCTCTCCTTCACGGGCTCTCACCAGGTGGGCTGGGAGCTCAAGGGCCGGGCGGGTAAGAAACACGTGCAGTTGGAGCTGGGCGGGAACGCAGCTTGCATCGTCGATGAGGACGCAGATATCGAGGACACAGTGTCCAGGCTGGTGATGGGTGCGTTCTATCAGTCCGGCCAGAGCTGCATCAGCGTCCAGCGAATCCTCGTCCATGAGTCCGTCTATCCCGAGCTGAAGCAGCAATTGATCGACGCCACGGCGGCCCTCATCACAGGGGACCCCGCCCTGGAGGGCACCTTCATCGGGCCCATGATCTCCGAGGCCGAGGCCGAGCGCTTGCAGGGTTGGATTGGGGAGGCCGTCGAAGCCGGGGCCAGCCTGCTGGTCGGGGGGGGGCGCGAGGGCGCCCTATTGGAGGCGAGCCTGCTTGAGGGCGTGCCGCCGAGCTTGTCCCTATGCCGCGAAGAGGCCTTTGGTCCTGTGGCGGTCCTCTCCACCTTTACCGATTTCGGTGCCGCCCTGAAGGAGGTCAACGACTCGAAGTATGGGCTGCAGGCAGGCCTGTTCACCCGGGACATCCACAAGGCGAACCGGGCCTGGGATGAGCTGGAGGTGGGGGCGGTGATCGTGGGGGACGTGCCCTCCTGGCGCGTGGACCACATGCCGTACGGGGGCGTGAAGGACTCGGGTCTGGGGCGCGAGGGACTGCGGTTCGCCATGCAGGAGCAGACCGAGATGCGGCTGCTTGTGATCCGGGATCCCCAGACTTGATCAAGGCCGCGCCGATCCCGGCGCCCAGGTCGCTACAATGGCCCCGTGCCGGATGCCAACCACACAGGGGAACAGGAGCGTGAGGATCCTTTCGGGGGTCCCCCCATGGACGCTCCCTGGCTCGGCCTTGAGAGCGGGAACCCCGGTACCGCCCTGGCTTCCGAGGCGTCCTCCGCCGCCGCTGGTCCCAAGGCAGAGATTGATCTCCTCAAGGGGTTGAACCCCGGGCAGGCCGAGGCCTGCCTGCACGATCGGGGCCCGCTTCTGATTCTGGCCGGACCCGGTTCGGGCAAGACGCGTGTGATCACGCGACGCATCGCGCACCTGATCTGCGAGCGCGGCGTGCAGCCCTGGGAGGTCCTGGCCATCACGTTCACCAACAAGGCCGCCAAGGAGATGCGAGAGCGCGTGGAGGCCATGCTGCCGGGCATCTCCGGGCTGTGGGTCAGCACGTTCCACTCCATGTGCGCGCGCATTCTTCGACGCGAGATCGAGGCACTGGAAGGCTACACCCGGGACTTCTCCATCTACGACACCTCCGATCGCAACGCTCTGCTGAAGAAGCTGATCAAGGAGCTGAACTACGACATCCAGCAGTTCCGTCCCGTGGTGTTGGGCGGCTGGATCTCGAACATCAAGAACGGCATGGCCGCGGAGCCCGGAGAGTTCTCGCTTGAGGTGGGCGAAGGGATGGAGGACGAGGTCTTCCGCAAGGTCTGGAAGCGCTATGAGCAGGCCATGCGTGACAACAACGCCCTGGACTTCGATGACCTTCTGGTAAAGACCTTGGAGCTGTTCGACCAGCATCCGGGCATCCGCGATGCCTACTCCAGGCGGTTCCGCTATGTGATGGTGGATGAGTACCAGGACACCAACCGCGTGCAGTACCTGCTTACACGGCATCTCTCGGGGCATCACGAGAACCTGGCCGTGTGTGGGGATCCCGACCAGTCCATCTACCGCTGGCGCGGGGCGGACGTGCGTAACATCCTGGACTTTGAGGCCGATCACGCGAGCAGCAAGACCGTGCGTCTCGAGCAGAACTACCGCTCCACGGCCACCATCCTGAAGGTGGCCAGTGCGGTCATCGGGAACAACCAGGAGCGCAAGCAGATGGACCTGTTCACCGAGGGTGAAGAGGGCGATCCGGTCGTGGTGCTTGAGTGCGCCGATGAGAACGAAGAGGCCACCGAGATTGCCGCCCAGTGCCTGGGGCTGAAGGCCCAAGGCCGGAGCTATTCGGACTGCGCCGTTTTCTACCGCATGAACTTCATGCAGCGAGCCTTGGAGGCCGGCCTGCGTCGCGCGGGGGTGCCCTATCAGGTGGTGGCGGGGCTCGAGTTCTACGCGCGCCGTGAGATACGCGACCTGATCGCCTACCTGCGCCTGATCGTGAACCCCGCTGATGACGTGGCCTTTGGCCGTGTGGTCAACGCGCCGCTGCGTGGCGTGGGTGCGACGAGCGTCGAGCGGCTGACTGCCTGGGCTGCGGATCGCCGGGTTCCCCTCAGTCAGGCGTGCCGCTCGGAAGAGGCCCTGGCTGGGATTCGAGGGCGCGGCAAGAAGGGGTTGGCCCTGTTTGGTGGGGTGCTCGATGGCCTGGAGGCCGCTCGCGGGGCCAGCGCTGCGGATGCTCTGGCCATGGTGCTCGAGGAGATCGACGTGGGGCGCTGGATCGCCGAGATGGACGATGGCAACAACCTCGTGGACCGAGAGGCCAACGTGGACGAACTGTGCGCCTCCGCCGAGGAGTTCGACCGCAACCACCCTTCAGCGGGCCTGGCCGGTTTCCTGGAGAACGTGGCGTTGGTGAGTGACTCGGACGCGGCGGCGGCCGATGGTGAATCGGTCAAGCTGATGACTTTGCACGCATGCAAGGGCCTGGAGTTCCCTGCTGTGTTCATCACCGGCTTGGAGGAGGAGCTTCTGCCTCACGCCAGGGCTCTGGAGGAGGATCCCGATGGAGGGGAGGAGGAGGAGCGGCGCCTGTTCTACGTGGGGATGACCCGCGCCAAGGAGCGCCTGACCCTGACCCACGCGACGGTGCGCAACTACTTCGGGTCGGAGCGCTGGCAAGGCGGCTCGCGCTTCCTGGACGAGCTGCCCGCTGACTTCGTCGAGGGGCTGGATGAGGATGGTGCCGATTCGGATTCCACCGACGGCTTGGGTGCCTACGAGCCGGCAGAGGGCAGCATTGAACTCCAGGTAGGGGATCGCGTGGAGCACGACCACTTCGGCGTCGGCAGGATCGAGAACGTTCGCGGAGCCGGGATCAACGGCCGCGCGACTGTCGCCTTCATCCACTCGGGCACCAAGGAACTGCTGCTCGCCTACGCCAACCTGAAGAAGGTCAACTGATGTCGCCCGACGATCCTGCCGCGGAGCTACGTGCTCGGCTTGAGGCCCTCCTGAGCGATGCCCGTGCGGCGGGGGTTGCGGAGACCGCCGAAGACCTCCTCGATCTCCTGGAGGATTCGGCGCCCGACCCTCATCCCGTCCCGGATGGAGAGGTGCCCATCCGCTTCGGAATGGTGGGTGACAGCCCGCCCATGCAGAAGGTCTTCGCGCTCTTGGAGCGCCTCGTTCCGGTTTCGGTCAGCGTTCTCATTGAAGGGGAGACCGGCACCGGGAAGGAGCTCGTGGCGCGGGCTCTTCACGAGCATGGTCCGCGCAAGGCTGCATCCTTCCTCGCCGAAAACTGCGCGGCCGTTCCCGCGAACCTCTTGGAGAGCGAGCTCTTTGGTCACGTCAAGGGAGCCTTCACCGGAGCCGTGGGGTCAAGGGATGGGCACTTCGTGGCTGCCCATGGCGGCACCTTGTTCCTGGATGAGATCGGCGACATGCCCCTGGACATGCAGGCCAAGCTCCTGCGGGTGCTGGAGAGTGGGGAGGTCCGCCCGGTGGGATCCAACCAGGCGAGAACCGTGGACGTGCGCGTGATTGCGGCGACGAACCGGGACCTGGCGGCGATGTGCAAGGAGCGGACCTTTCGGGAGGACCTGTACTTCCGCCTGAACGTGGTACGGGTCGATCTACCCCCCCTGCGTGAGCGATCCGGCGACTTGCCCCACCTCGTGCGTTACTTTGCCGAGATCATCGGTAGGGAACTTGAGCGTAGCGTTGTGTTCACTCCCTCAGCCGTCGAGGCCCTGGGCACCTGGCACTGGCCCGGCAACGTTCGCGAACTTGAGAACGAGCTGCGCAGGGCGGCGGCTCTGACCGACAGACCCATACGCCCCAGCGACCTGTCTTCACACATCCGCTCCTGAGCTCCTCCCCCTATACTGCGCCTCCCCCAACCCCCCTCCTCACCATGGCTAAACTGATTGTAGAAGAAGGTGGCAAGCGACGCCGCTTCCGCCTCAACCCCGGCAAGCTGACCATTGGCAGCGGAGAGGAGGCGACCCTGCACCTGACCTCCCAAGGGGTGGCACGCATACACGCGGTGCTGGTCTTCAAGGACGGGGCCGTGACCATCGAGCCCGAAGCGGGTGTGGCACCGCTCAAGGTGGGCGGCAAGTCCCACTCGGCGGGATTCAAGTTGGCTCCGGGTCAGTCTGTCGCCATTGGCGGGGCACGGATCAGCATTGAGGCCGAGGAAGGGGAGGTGAAGGCTGGGCCTGCGCGCCCCGCGTCCAGATCCAGCCAGGGTTTGCGTGCGCCTCAGGCCAGCGGTTCGCGTGCTTCACGCAGTCGTGCCAGCGATGATGCTGCGACACCGACGCGGTCCAGGCATCGCAAGGCCAAGCCCAGTGTCCCCACCGGGCTCGTGGTGGGGCTTGGGCTGGTTGGGGCGTTCATCGTCGTTCAGCTCATGTCGGGATGGGCAGACAGTGCGTCCGTTCGCGCCTTTGAGCCCATGGGCAGCAAGGGAAAGATCGAAGAGAAACTCAAGGGCGAGGACTACAAGGGCATCCTCGCCGAGCTTGATTGGGTGGATAAGAACCGCGCCGAGCTGAGCGTGGAGTGGCGCAGCTATTTTGATGGCAAGAGAAAAGAGGCGGAGGGCATGCGGGCGGAAGCCCAGCTCTACGCGCGCAACACTACCGGGACCAAGTGGTTCGCGACCCAGCTGGAAAAATTCCAGAGCAGCTACCTGAAGGGCAATACGCGTCCAGAAGCGCGGGTTTTCCTCAAGCGTATCGCCCAGTTCCGCTCCGATTATCCACGTCATCCCAAGCTGGGTTGGTGTGACCGGATGGCGGTGCGTTATGCCGACATAGCCAAGCTGAACGAGCCTCCCACCATGGAAGACCTCGCCTTTGAGGTGAAGACTCTCACCTGGGCCCGCCCGCGTGACTACAAAAAATCCTTCGAGTTACTGGAGGCTTTCTTGCTCACGGCAAGCGGTAGTGATCAGTCGGTAGCCAAGGCTCTGATCCAGGAGAAGATAAGCGAGCGCAAGGAGTTCTTCGACGATCGCATTCTGCAGGCCGCCTACTACTGGGACAACAAAGAGCCCAACAAGGCTGTGGGTCAGTTGGCCCAGCTGGTGGCAACGATCGGAGATTCGTCCATGGAGGATCAGGCGGCGGACCTCCTGCTGAAGATCCCCGGTTTGGACGGCTACCTGCGCTCCTACCAGCGCGACCGCGTCAGCACCTTCGAAGCGCTGATGGATCATGGCAGCCTGCGGGCCTATGCAGAGAGCAACAACGTTCTGTAACCGACGTGCGGGCTGAACCTCACTGCCGCTGAGGTTCAAGGTAGCAACACCTCGGACGTAGTCCTTGGAGGGCGCGTCCTAGACTTCCGCGTGATTTTCGACCAACTCTCCCAGCAATCCCCCCCACCCTTCCTGCTTGGCGAGACGCTTGCGGGCCCGGGCACGCGCGCTCTTGCCCAGCTTGCGGGCCCAGTCAGTATCACTCAGCAGATCGGAGAGTATTCCAGTTAGAGCATCCGGTTCGTTGCGAGGGACAAGCAGAGCATCCTCGTGGTCTTCAACCAAGCCGAAGGCTCCCTGCACTTCCGTGATGACGCATGGGAGGCCCATGGCCAGCGCCTCATGGGTGAGCCACCCCGGCGTACCCGCAGTACGCGGGTCCACGAACACGTCNAGNCTGGAGAGGNTNTCGGCTGTGGACGGCGCGGCGGGNGCGGCGAAGATGACACGATCCATCAGGCCCAGGTCCAGGGCGCAGCGTCGCGCTCTGGATTCCGCTGGACCCTGACCCAACACGATGAAGTGCGCCTGCTCTCCTCGTTGGATCAGCTTGCGGGCGGCCTGCAGGAAGACCTCGACGCCGGAGGTGTCCAGCAGCGCTCCTGCGTAGCCCACCCGGCGCTCGCCCTTGCGCTTGAACGCAGGGACCAGGCGTGCGGGGTACGCCGGTTGGTGGGGGATCGTGCGCATGCGATCACGCGGCAAGCCACCGCGATTGACGGCTCCTTCCTCCAAGGTCCTGCACGGGTGAACCACAGCCTGAAGATGTCCATGGTGATGGTGGATGGGAGAGCTGACGGGGCCTGTCAGCTCGAGGGCGTACGGACTCGCAAGACGCGCACCGAGAGGCGCGAGTTCGGCTCCCAGTACGTAGATCAGGTCCGCCTCGACCGCGCGTGCCAACTCCTGCATACGATGCGCTACGAAGGGCGCTTGCCAGGGGCTGAGTTCACCTCGCCAATGGACAAGCTCCACCTCCAACTCAGTGAACTCATCCCGGCGGCAGCCCCCGGGGGTGGCCAGAGTGACCCGCGTTCCGGATTGGGCAAGCGAGTCCAGGCAGCAGCGCAGGCGTTCGGTGGAACCGCTGAGGCCCAGATGGGAAGCGATGAAGAGGACGCTGGGAGGGGAGGGCATGGCAGTGAGGTGGGCGAGATTCTACGCCTTTGGCGGGCCGGACAGCGCATCGGATGCGAGGCCGCGGGAGGCCAGGGGCGCGGTGGGGCCCTGTTCGGGGGGCGTACGCCAGCGGTGTTGGTGCCAGGCCCACTGTTCCGGGTCCTGCCGGATCCAATTCTCAAAGACCCCATTCATGCGCTGCAAGAGATCCATCGTGGCCTCCGAACGCGGGGCGTGGGGATCCAGTACCAGGGGTTCCTCGAACAGGAGCGCATAGCCAGTCCCGCGAGCCACGCAACGCATTGGAATGAGCGGTGTCTTGTGGGCCCGGGCCAGGGCGGCAGGGGCACTCATGGTCAGCGCCGGTCGGTCGAAGAAGGGGACGTGCACACCGGCCAGGCGGCGCACCTCCAGGTCGCAAACGAGGCCGAGAATCTCCCCACGCTGTAGTACTTCCAGTAGCCGCCGGGGATGGGAGTCCTGGGCCAGGGACTCGAGACCATAGCTGCGACGCATGCGCGTGATCCACTTAGAAGAGGAGTCACGCTTGCGCTCCAGGCCGACGGCCTGTCCCTCAAAGCCCAGGCGCCGCAATCGGGCTGGACCCAGCTCCCAGTTTCCAAGATGGGCGCTGACGAGGATGGCGCCACGCCCCTCGCTCATGACTCGCTCCAGGTGCTCAATGGAATCGTCAACAGCTACCGCACGCTCGATCCAGAGCCCCTTGTGGCTGCGTGGACCGGAAGGAGGGGCACCACGCGCCAGGCGCATCCACTCTTGGAACACCCTCGCCGAGTGCGAGAAGCTTGCACGTAAGATGGCCTCCCGTTCATCGTGGGAGAGGTCTTGCCCGAACGCGATTCTCAGGTTGTCTCTGGCGCGATCGCCCAGGCCGCCGCGCCTTACCAGGGCAGCCGCGGTCCTCAGGCCCAGGCCGAGAACGTGCGCGGGCAAGACACCGCCCGAACGGGTCATGGCACCCAGCAAGTGGGAGCGCAGGGTGCGGCGAAGGGGCTCAGCCACGGGGTGCAATCTCGGCATCGAGTTGCGCGCGGATCCTCATGCGCTCGGCTCGGGTGGAGCGCTGGGCGGCAGCGAACCCTTGGACCCAGGCCCCTGCCTCAGTAGGAGTGACCCCCGGGTTGGACTCCGTCCACTGCTGTAGAGTGCCGGTCGCCTGGGGTTCGGGTGACTCGATCAGGCGCGGGTATTCAAGTAGGAGTCCGGTGGGGGAGGAGGCCAGCAGTGCGAGGGATCGGTGGCCATCCACCCACAGCCCCCTGTCCTGGAGTGCGCCCATGAGAGTGCCCGCCGCTGCCGCGGCAAGGCTGCGCTCTGAGGGAGACCAGGTTGTCCAGCACTCACCAAAGGGGATACACCCCCGGGGACGATCGAAGACCACCCGCGGTTTTTCGGTGTGGATCCAAGCCAACGGGCGCTCGGTCGGAATCCCGTGGGACTCCAATCGCGCGGCTGTGTTCCAGCGCTGCAAAAGAGGGCCTTTCAAGGGGCCCTCTACCACCTGCACCTCGCGCGTCGGATCCCACGTGGCTTCACAAAACTCCGCACTCGGATCGAGAGCAGTCAGAACAGCGTGATCAGCGGTGAGATCCCGATGCACAAGCCCGCGCACGTTGCCTTCGTGCAGCGGTGCCATGGCGCCGCTTACGCGCTGGAACCGTACGAGCCTCTTCCCAACGTCTTCCCGCCTCCGCTCGCGGGCCTGCTGCTCAAAGGTCTCACTTCCGAGAAGGGCCTTTGAGGCTTCGCATGCTCGCGTGAAGGACCTCAGAACACGCGCGCGGAAGACCTCGTCCGCCCACTCACGTGCGCCAGCGGCCAATGGCAACAGGAACTCATGAACATTGCGGGTCCAGCGTGTGCGTACCCGAGCCAGGTCGATCAGGTGAACCTCTCCCCCAGGTCCCACCAGCACGTTGCCCATGTGCAGGTCGGGGTGCCAGATGCGAGCGCTCCAGAGATCGGCGAGGAGTTGACCCAGGGCACGGGCTACTCTCTGGCGTGCCGCGGGCCAAGGTTTGGCTCCGGAGAGCAGTTGGGCCAGTGGGACGCATTGGGCCAACTCCTCCTGGACCAACTCCCAGGATCCTGAGCGACGACGCACGCCCAGCGCGCGCGGTACCGGTAGCCCCCGGCGTCGCAGCAGACACAGGGCCCGGTACTCCCGCCAGGCGCGCAACCCGTCCTTGAGCCCATCAACCGCCCCCGGTGAGTGAAAGCGCTTGACCACCCTGCGTGGGCTGGAGGTGCCCTCCAGGAGGATTGTGCGCTTGGGGCCCTGCTTCAGGGGGGAGTCCATGGGGCAGATGATACCGGGCTGCCAGCCGCGTCTCGGAAGTTGTTGCCCTGTCTCTTCGGGCAATTGGCTCCAGATCAGTATCTTGCGTGGGTCGAAGGACCCATGAAGCTCCAGCTCTACATTCTGCGCCAGCTTGTCACAGGCTGCGCGTTCTCCGTGGGCGGCCTGTTGGTCGTGGCTCTACCCGGTATCGCCGTGACCACGATCCACAAGGTGCCCCATGCGGACTTCATGGTGCTGCTCAAGCTCCTGCCCCTTACCTTGCAGACCCTGGTGCCCTACGTGCTCCCCATGTGTTTCCTGCTGGCATGCGTGGCGACCTATGGACGGCTGGCCGCGGACAGAGAGTGGACGGCGATCCAGATGAGCGGGACCCGTCCCCTGCGGATGATATTGCCTGCGGCAGCCCTGGCCAGCATCCTGGCCTTGGTCACCTTCTGGATGGTCTCAACCCAGTTACCCCAGATGAAGGAGCGTCTGCGCGATCTGAGGGTTCAGGCTGTGGCCTCTTCCATCGGGAATCTGGGCCCTGGTCGCACACACATGAAGTTGGGGGATGTTCTTGTCGAGGCTCTCTGGCACGATCCGGAGACGGGTCTTCTGCACGACGTGTACGTACGCGAGCCGGAGAGGGAAGGACGACCCAAGCGCGACTATCACGCGCAGACCGCGAAAATGCGCGTGAGCAACGGTCTCCTGACTGTGGAAATGACGGACCTGCTATCCGTCGATCCGGTGGATGGAAGCATGGGAACGTTCGAGTGGATAGGGTTCGACTATCAGCTCAAGGACCAAGGGTTCGTGCCATCCAACAGGCCGCGGTACCTCAAGTCGAACGAAATACGACGGCGCTTGGAAGCGGGTGAGGTTTCCTCCGGGATGCGAGATCGCTACCGCTATGAAATCCACTATCGCTACGTCTTGTCGTCGGCCTACTTCCTGTTCATGTTGCTGGGTGTTTCCACAGGCCTGATCCTGCGCAAGGGAACCCAGCTGGGTGCCTTGGCCGCATCTTCCGGATACGGACTCCTGCACTACCTGCTCAACATCAAGCTGGCCAAGGATCTGGGCCTGGGGGCCCTTTTCTCGCCGGAAGCGGGTGCCTGGACCCCAACAGCCATCGGCCTCCTGATCGCCGTGCCCTTCATGCATCGGGCCCTCAAGCGATGACCTCCGAACGTCAACTCTCGATCCGTTCCCGCCTCGATCGCTATGTGGGGGCGCACTTCTTTTGGAGCTATTGCGCCACCCTGGGGCTGATGGTGGGGATGTTCGTCATCTTGGACCTGGCTGGGAAGACAGGGTACTTCGAGACCTGGGAGGATGGGACACGGGTTCCCTTCACCACGGTTCTGTACTACGGGTTGCTGAACCTCCCCTACCAGCTGCTTCAGATTGCTCCCTTTGTGACCCTCTTCGCGGGGATGTTCACGGTCAATCGGCTGATGCGCAAGAATGAGGTTGTGGCCGTCCTGTCGGCAGGCGTTTCCGTTCACCGACTACTTCTTCCCGTCTACATCGGAGGCGTGGTTATCGCATTGGCCATGTTCGCCCTGCGCGAGGGCGTGCGATTCGGTTTTGCAGAGGAGCGTGATGCCCTGGAGGACATGCTCGCGGAGCAGCGCCACGAACGGGTCATAGAGAACCTGGTGGTGCGGGATGTGTCCGGCAGTATTGTGGTTCTCGACCGCTTCTACCCGGGGTCGTCGAGTGAGCCAGAACCCAGAGTGGTCGGGCTCCATGTGCGCCAGCGGCAGGGGGACTCGTATTCGAGCATCCGGGCATCGAGTGCCAAGTGGATAGGGGAGGATCTGATGCTGGAGGATGGGCGGCGCCAGGTCGTATCTGAGGTGGAGAGCGAGGTGGAACAGGTACACCGTCTTGTGGGGGTGGACGTTACGCCCAGCATTGCGCTCACCTACAATCGCGCACAGTCCGAACCCCTGGAGCTCGCCTTCAGCGAGGTGGAGGAGTTGATCCGCCGGGAGCCGGACAATCCAGCGTGGCAGACCCTCTGGCACTACCACCTGACCTTCTCCTTGGCGAATCTGGTGCTCTTGCTCGTGGGCCTGCCCCTGATGTTCGACTTCGAGAGGGGGGGCGGGAGCGAACGCATGGCGCTTGGAGGCCTTCTGTGCGTGTTCTACTTCGGCATTGACTTCGTCTTGCGCGGTTATGGGCTGTCGGGCGGGCTCTCTCCGATCCTGGCGTCCTGGCTGCCCGCCCTGTTTTTTGGCAGCTTGGGGGCCGCCCTCGTCGACTCGGTGCGCACCTGACCCCGCTCGGGTCCCCTCGAATCCAGGGAAGAAGCACTCCCCAGCGGCGTCTGAGCCAGGGCGCACCCCACCTGAACCCTCCAATGCCCATCCCGACCCGTCTCCGATCTCTGTCCAGCCTTCTGATCCTCGTCTGGCCTGGCCTTCTGGCCTGCCAGTCCATGACTCCCGAGGATCACGATTCCGATGAGGTCCACCTTCTCGTGGCATCGGGGGAGTACACGGCCGCCGTAGAGGCTGCCCAGGCGCGCGTCAGCGCGGATCCCAACAGCGCGAAGGCCCGCGATGAGCACCGGCTGGCATCGGTTGCGATGCTCCTCGACTGGGGGCGGCAGCTGAGCTTTCTCGGATATGACGAAGAGGCCCTGGAAGCGTTTGGCCAAGCCCGCGCCCTCGCCCAGTCTCCCGAGTTTGAAGCGGGTTCGAGCGCAGGTGAATCCGGTCTGGCCCGTATCCCCAACCAGCCCCAGCAGTGGATCGACAAGACGCGCGCGAAGATCGCCGCAGATTGGATGTCTCGCGGGGAACAGTTGTTGGTCAACGGAGATCTTGGTGAGGCGAGTGATGCCTTCGGCATGGCCGCCGAGTACGACTCTTCCTTGCCGGGGCTTCAGGCTGCGGGCGCGAGCATCGAGAAGCGGCTTGAGTTTCATGCAGATCTGGCAGAGGTGTACTACAACGAGGGCATCAGCCAACTTCGGAAAGGCGATCTTGATGTTGCGCGTAGCCGCTTCAGTTATGCCGACAAGTACTCCCATGGAGAAGGGCGCGCCAAGGAACGTCTGAGTGAGGTCAAGGGTGAGCTTGCTCGGCGCCATGTGGCTCTGGCAGAGACCCTGGAGTCGACGGGCTTCTTCTCAGCTGCTCGGGTGGAATACCTGACGGCCCTGGACAGTGATCCCGGTTCTGCTGAAGCCCTGGTTGGGCTGGAGCGTATGCACAGTGAGGCCAAGGCCTTCGAGACCCTCAAGCGCGGAGAGATGTGGGTACTGCGCGAGGATTGGGAGCAGGCCAAGGAGGTCTTGCTGGCCGGTCGCGAGCAGACGCAGATGCAGAAGGAGGCTTTCGATCAGGTGTTGACCCAGCTCGAAGATGCACGCATAGCCGAGAAATATGAGTTGGCCCTGAACCTCGAGCATGATTTCCGCTTCAACGGGGCTATTGTCCAGTACGAGGAGATCCTGGACGACAGGGACTTCTTCCTGGATTCGAGGGCGCGTCTCGACACCCTGCGTGAGAAGGTTGAGCGGGTAGAGACCCTCTACAAGGCTCAAGGCACTGAGCAGGACTCACAGGAGCGGCAGCGGCTCCTGAAGGAGATCGAGTCTCTCTGGCCCGATTACAAGGACATCCAAGACCTCTTGGAGTCCAGCGGTTCCTGACCTTCGACTAGGAGTCCCGCGCTTCTTCCTGAAGTGTCGACTCCAGGGCTGTGCGTGCGAGGCCCCAGATCAGGAATCCGGCGATGCTGCATTCGAGCCAAGGGTGTATCGACACCTGGGAAAAATCACCGCGCCAGACGACCAATCCCCAGTAGATGTAGGGCACCCAGGCTCCCAGACAGACAGCCATGGCTGCTCGTGACTTGGCGCGCGGGTCGGGTTCGTCCTCGGCTGGCGGTTCGCCTTTCTCGGCCAAATCGCGATCGATCTTGTCGAGGGCGTTGGCCACCCGATCCACAAGTCCTTGATTGGAGAGGACGGCCTGGATCTCCACCAAGATGGCGAAGAAGTTCACGCACAGGGCCAGGACTCCCACCAACATGTGGGTCATGGGGGGGAGGCCGATGGCTGACTGGGCTGTGCCAAGCACACCAGCTGCAACGATAGAGACCGCACCGAGAAGGGCGGCGGGGTAGGCTTTCTTGCGACTGAAGAACTCATTCAGTTCGGCCAGGAATTCAGCCGGGAGATCGCGGTGCAGGATGGCTTCGCGAATGATCCGCCCGGTGATGACCATGAACAGGATCAATAGCGAGTGCGTACCGATGGTGAGGATGGCCGTCACCAGCGCTACGCGGAAGTGCACATCCAACTGCCCCGAGATCCCGAGCCAAGCGGACACAAGGAGCGCGACAATCGTCAGAAATGCCGCCGCCCCGAAGTAGTGAATCATGCGCATCGCGGCCCATTGTGATTCGCCAAGGGGCTGTGCGCTAGTCCATCGGCCCGGGTTGTATCGAGTTCAGAGGAGGGCCAGGACACTCTCCACTTCCAAGCCGAGCATGGGCCCCAGGCCTCCGGGGTTGGCGCGGATGATCCGGTTTCCGGAGTCCGGCGCTCCCTCCAAAGGCCAGGGGCCCGTGAGGAGAGGATCCTGGGGCCCTGAGAGGAGTCGCACGTGCAATCCGCAGGCGGCGGCCAGATGGCTTGGGCCCGAATCGCAGGCCACGAATCCCACACCCTCAGCGGCGGCGGCTGTCAGGAAACCTGCGAGCTGGCGCAAGTCGCTCTGACCAATCCAATGGCTCACACGCTCCTCGTCCTGTAGCTCCTGGGCCAACCGCTGGCCAGTGCCCGCCTCTGCGGGGCCCGAGAGAACCAATGCCCGGTCACCGCGACGAGCGAGCTCCCGGGCCAGACTGGCGAAGCGCTCCGAGGGCCAGGTGCGCGGGTCCCCCTCCCGGCCGAGGTGGAGAACCCAGCATTGCCCAGCTCCGGCACTGAACCGCTCGGCGAGCTCCTTGGCACCTTCCTCCAGCTCCGCTGTCGAGAGTCCGAGGTCGAAGGAGAGAGGGCTTCGGTCTCCGATGGCGTCAATCAGGGAGACCGCCTTGTGGATGGCATGGGGGCCCTCAGCCGGTGGGGCGAACTCTGTCATGAACCGCGCACCCACGGGTTCCTGCCAGTGAACCGGCGCGAGGGCGAGTCGGCGCGGGGCAGCGGAGAGGCGCGAGAGCAGCGCGCTCTTCATGTTGCCTTGGGCATCCACCGTGAGGTCAGGGCCGAATGCGGCCATCGCGCGTCGTGCCCGCCACACGCCACGCAGGCCCGCACGTCGATCGAAGAGCAGGCTCTCGTCAAGACCGGGTAGACCTGTGAGTAGAGGGGCGAACTCCTTCTGGCAGATCCACGCAAGCTTGGCGGCAGGCCAGCGCCGGCGTAGGGCGTGAAAGACAGGCAGGGCATGGACCACATCCCCGAGGTGGGACAGTCGCACCAGAAGGACTCGACCGGGTTCGGGGGGATTCACGGGCACATCCTCTGCGACTTCCCTCCACAGGGAGAAAGTGATTGACGATTGAGGAGATCCGGTTGCGCGTTCATGCGTAGAGAGGGGTAGAGTGAGCCGGAGATGATACGGCGCATCTCCACGAAGTGGCTGTTGGCGGTCCTGGCGGCTGTTGTAGTCCCGTTTTCGGTGTTCGCCTACTTCGTCAACACCAAGGTGACTGAGCGGCTGGGTGAGGACGTGGTTCGCTTCCACCTGCTCTCCATGGCCGGTGATCTGGGAGATCGCATCGATGAAGAGGTGGAGGAGCGCCGTAACGATGTCGAGCTCGTTTCATCGATTCCCGAGGTCAACTGGTTTGTAGACGGCCTGGATGATGACCGAGGCACCTTTCAAGCCAACGTAGAATTGATACTCGACCGACTCGTACTTGGACGGCAGGTCTATGACTATGTCCTGGCGCTGGACAAGTCCGGCAGGGTCGTCGGCATGAACACTGTTGGCCCCTCGGGGGAAGAAGTTGGCGCTCTCGCGGAGAACTACTTCTTCTCAACCGACTTTACGGGAGAAGACTGGTTTCAGGAGGCCATGGCCGAGGGGGTGTCCCAGGACGACTTTCACGCCCTGAGTTTGGGGCCTGCGACTCCTGGCGAACCTCTTCCCGCAGAGGGTCCTCCAACCGAGCACTATGTCAGTTTCGTACAGCGCATCGAGCCGCTGTCCAATCAGGATGGGCCCGTCGGGGTGCTCGTGGCCCTGATGAACTGGAAGCACATCCAGGAGGCGGTTGGGCGCTTCGGGGTCCGGCGGCTGGGGGATGGCGCCTCCGAACTCCATCAGGAGGACATCTACGCTTCCTCCTACGCTTGGATCTGGATGGCGGATGCGAACACCATCATCGCACACCCCAACAGAGACCTCTACGGGCAGAAGGTGGAGAAGCTTGAGGATGGCCAGTTGATCGGCATGGTCCACGCGGCACGCGAAGCGCGCTGGGGCATGTTCCCCGACTATTCATTTCGCGGCATCGAGAAGAAGGCCGCCTTCAAGCACTGCCGAGGTTCTGAGCAGGGGGGCTTTGGGTGGGTCGTGGGTGTGGGCGTGAACAACGCCGACATTTTCGCAACTGCGGATCAACTGTCGAGGTGGTTGATCACGTTGTCGGTGTCCATCCTGATTCTGACCGTGGTCCTGACGGCGTACATCGCGTATCGCACGACCCGGCCCATCCGAGAGCTGGAGCAGCACTTTGATCGCGTGGGTCACGGGGACCTGGATGCACACATCGAGGTGCGCTCCGGAGATGAACTTGGTCAGCTGGCCCAGTCCTTCAACCGCATGACCGCCGAGCTGAAGGCGAACAGGGCTCAGCTTGTGCAAGCAGAGAAGGAGGCTGCCTGGAGGGGCATGGCGCGGCAGGTGGCCCACGAGATCAAGAACCCCTTGACGCCGATCAGCCTGACCCTGGGCCTGCTCAAGCGCAGTCGCGATGAAAACAGCCCGGACTTTGATTCCATCCTCAAACGGACGATTGACGTGATCCAACGTCAGGTCGAGAGCATGCGGAAGGTGGTGGGGGACTTCACGGCCCTTGCGGGCGTTCCCCGAGCGCTGGCCAGCGTCAATGTGTACGCCGTCCTCTTGGACACCCTCGAGCTTCATCGGGCTGGGGCCGAGGAGCAGGGAGTGGATCTGTGTGCCCCGAACCTGAAAGGTTCTCTTCCACCGCTGGCGCAGGCCGACCAGTCAGAGCTTCAACGGGCCCTGGTCAATCTCGTTTCCAATGCACTTGACGCCATGCCTGCTGGCGGCAAGTTGTGTTCGGAGGTGACGGTCACAGAGCGAGATGTCCTGATTGAGTTGGCCGACACAGGTTCTGGCATTTCTACCGAGGCGGCCGATCACTTGTTTGAACCTCACTTCACCACGCGTTCTGCGGGAACCGGCCTGGGGCTGGCGATTGCTCGTCGGGTCGTGGAGGACGCCGGGGGGAGCATCTCCTTGGAGAACGCCACGGAGGGTCCCGGGGCCGTTGCGCGCGTGACTTTGCTCCGTTCTGGGGGCGCGGACGCTGGGGCCGAGCCGGCCGGTCCCGAGAGCGGTCCGAGTTCATGAGCGCTCCAGCCCAGGTGCTGGTGACTGGAGCTTGTGGGTTCTTGGGCCGGGCAATCTGTCGGGAGCTGGATGCTCAGGGCTACCAGGTACACGCACTCCTCCGACCACAATCCGATCGGAGGGTTCTGGATGGAACCCGCTCCTGCCACGTGCCCGGGGATCTGATGGACCCGGACAGTCTGCAGCGGGCCGCCCAGCATGTGTTTGAGGCGAGTTCCAGCACCTCCCCACCCTGGCTTGTTCACAATGCGGCAGCACTGGGCTATCGGCGCCGAGACGCGCTGCTTCAGCAAGCCGTCAATGTGGAGGGCACGGCGAACATCTTCTCGGCGGCGCGCCAAGCCCGCTTCACCCGCGCCCTCCACGTGAGCTCGGTCGTGACTGTGGGGCATGCAGAGAGAGAGGAGAGCGTCACCGAAGAGACGGGTTGGAATGCCGGAAGTCTCCCGGTGGAGTACGTTCAGACCAAGCGGGAGGCCGAGGAGAAGGTCTTGGCCCTCTCCAACGAACTGGATGTGCGAATCGTGAATCCTGGCGCGATTTTTGGCCCCGGTGGCGAGAAGGGGAACACCTCCAAGCTCCTGATCGCATTGGCCCAAGGGAAGCTCGGTCCGGTTGTCCCCCCCGGAGGCATGAGTGTCGTGGGGGTTGAGGACACAGCCCGCGGAGTACGCCTGGCCTTGGAGCGTGGCCGGCGGGGGTCGCGGTACATCCTGACGGACGAGTTTCTGTGTACCCGCGACCTGTGCGAACGTGCGGTCGCGTGTATGCGCCTGCGCGGTATCGCCGCGAAGGTACCGCTGCTGAGCGTACCGCGATCTCTGTGGCCTGCTGCCATCGCCGCGGCCCGGGTGATTGAGTGGTTTCACGAACCCCGACTGACCACGTCTCGGGCCCTTCGCATGGTGCGCCCGGATTGGCGTGCCTCATCAGAACGAGCGCGCGAAGAGCTAGGGTGGCGACCTACTTCTTTCGACCGTGTCCTAGGTGAGACCCTCGATGATCTGGAGGCCCTGGGCCTCCTGGTCTCGAACTAGGGCCGATCATCTCCATCGAATCCCCAGCGGCCCGCAATGCGTGCCCGGCGAACGGAGAGGATGTCGAGGACCCAATTCCACCATCCCAGATCCGGTATCACCTCTACTTCCTCGATCTGCATGTTGGCCAGGTTGGCGTCAGCCAGATTCTCCCGGGTGATCTGCATGGCCGACTTGGGCACATCAATCTTGAAGACCGTGATTGCAACGGCTGTGGCCTCAAAGGTGCCCGAGGTCTGAGTCGTGCGCTCAAAGTCGAGGGACGCGCAAGAGGCCAGGGCCCCTAGCAGGAGCGTGGGCAGAATCCTCGTCCAACGGGGTGCGGCGTGTGTGCGCGGTACTGTTCCAGGTGCGGTGCTGATCATGGTGTCCCAGTCTAGCACCGGGCTCCATGGCTCCCGCCAGCCCAATCAGCGGGAACTCTGCAGCCTGGACTCTTCAGGCTCATGGGTTGGTGCCATTCCGCCCTCATCCCCGCTATCCTCGCTCCTCCATGGTGACCCCTGGCAGGCATACCGACTCAAGAGCCCGGATCGAGCAATTGGCCGCACACGCGAGCCAATTCGTGGAATGTTATGGTCCCGGACAGGCTCCGCGGCTCTTCTTCTCGCCCGGCCGTGTCAACCTGTTTGGTGGGCATCTTGACTACAACGGTGGTCCGGTGATGCCGACAGCCATCGATCGCGGCACCTTCATTGCGGCCCGATCGCGCTCTGACCGATTGCTGCGCATGGCCTCGGCGTACGACCGGCAGGTTGTGGAAACCGACCTGGATCAGCTGCCCAGTGCACGTGTCAGCAAGTGGGTCGACTACCCGCTGGGCGTGGTGCTTGAGTTGACCACTCAGCTGGCAGAGTCTGGCTCAGCACTTCCCGGTGGTTTGGACATTCTCTATGGGGGCGACCTGCCCATTGGTTCGGGCCTCTCCTCTTCCGCTTCGATCTGCGTGGGTACGGCCGTGATGCTCGACTCACTATGGAGCTTGGGGCTCAGCAATCTGGATCGGGTGCGTGCAGCTCTGCGCGCGGAGCGTCATTTTGTGGGCGTGCAGTGTGGAATCATGGATCCCTACGCAATTGGATGTGCTCGGGCGGGGCACCTGCTCTGGCTGGATTGCAAGGACGAGAGCATCGAGTATCTGCCCATCGATGGTGCTCAACTCTCGATCCTTGTCACGAATACGGGAGTGCAACGAGCCCTTGCGGCCAGTGAGTTCAACCGTCGGGTAGACCAGTGCGCACAGGCTTTCGACATCCTGCGCTCCGCCTCTGTGGAGGCGACATGCCTACGGGATATTCCCTTGGAAGTCCTCGAATCCGAGCGGGGCTCTATGGACCCGGTCCTGGCCAATCGAGCGGAGCACGTGATCCACGAAGTAAGGCGCACCTTCGAGGCCCGGGAGTTTCTATTGGCTGGGAACCCCGAGGGCATGGGGGGGTGCATGACCCAGACCCATGAGTCCTTGCGCAGCCTCTACGAGGTGTCCTGCCCCGAACTGGACCTCCTGGTGGAAGCTGCAGCCACCTGTTCGGGAGCCTTCGGGGCGCGTCTGACCGGGGCAGGCTTCGGTGGTTGCACGGTGACTCTCGTGCGTAGGGGCGACGAGGATGAGGTCCAGGCAAGCCTTGAGGCGCGCTTTGAGGAGGAGTTCGGGCGATGCCCCCAGGTCGATGTGTTCGAGGGAGATCCCGGCCCGCGGGAAATCGACTGGGCCTGAGCCTCCTCGATCCAGTTGGTCTAGCCTTGCCCGCACCCCTCTCGTCCGAAGAGGAGCACGGGCAAGCTAGAGTCCTCTCAGTTCCCTCGGGTCGAAGCCCCGTACTGGATGCGCTTGGCAGCTTCGAGCAGAGCGGCCCCAGCAGGCTCGGTTGAAATTTCACGGCTGAAGGCGTTCTCCAACAGATCCACAGCTTCTGCAGGTCGGCCGCCGAAGAGGTAATTCGCCGCCAGCACCAGGCGTGCATCGTCATCCAGGAAATGATCTTGGATGTAGAGTTCCAGAGTGGCGATCTGGCGATCGAACTCGATGGGATCGGCGTAGAAACCGTGCTTGTCCACCACACTCATGGCGAGCTTGGAGTCCAGCTCAAAGGCGCGGCGCAGAGCATAGGCGGCGTAGTGGTAGTCACCCGTTGCGAACAGCGAATCAGCGAGGATGAGGTACAGGATCCCGTCCTGGGGGGAGAACTCCACGGCCTTGGCATAGAAGTGAACGGCGTCACCGAAGCGACTCTCTTGGAAGGCCTGGTCGCCCAGCGTCAGGTAGTGATCTGCGGCGCGGTTGAGGCTGCCGCCCGCTGCAGGTACCGGTGTTCCACCGGCCCAGTCCTCGGCCACGACCACTTCGCCCTCGGCGATGGGGCCCTCAACGTAGACCTCTTCCTGGGGTTCTTCGTAGACGTAGACCACGTCGGCCTGAGGATCACTCTCCACCGTCTGATAGATGACGGATGTGTAGGACGGGTAGAAGGGGCCGTACCAGTAGTAGCTCGGGCAGCAACCGGGTGACCAATAGCCGCCGCTGTACCAGTAGTAGTTCCACCAGGAGCCCCAGCAATAGGATGACCAGCCCCAGAGCCAGCCTCCCCACCAACAGCAGGAGTCGCCCCAGCCTCCATTACCCCAGTAGCAGTTGCTGTAGTTGCCTCCCTGGTAGCAGTAGCTGGAGTTGCTGCCGTTGCCAGAGGCTCCAGAGCCCGCCCGAACGGCGTTCGCGGCGACGGATTTCTGATAGTTGGAGCGGGCGGTCGAGATACGCTCGGCGTTCTTGGCCGCGAAGGCTGCACGCGCCTTCTGGGCCCGCTGCGCGTCCCTCTCGGTCAGAGCGGCGCGAGCCTTGTCGGCTCGGCCCTGATCGCGTGTCGCGATGGAATCGCGCACGTTCGCGGCTCTCTCCGCATTGGTCAGGCCATTGTGGCGGCCGCTGGAGGGCCCGGACGCCGCGGGGAGGTCACTCGTGTCACGCAGACGTTGGCGTGCCACGTCCCGAGCCGTGGGGCGGTAGCGCTCGAGGATGTCATCCCGCGAAATAGTGCGTGCCCGGTACCCGTCCGGTGTGACGGTGGTCGGGCGGCTACTGGCGGTCCCTGATCTGGTGCGCAGGCTCTGGGTCAGATTAGTGGGGGGAGATTGCGTTCCGCGGTAGCGGTCGCGGGACGAAACCGTGGTGCCGGATGACGGCAAGGACGTACTGGACGACTGCGGGAAGCGCACCCGCTGCGGTACCCCTGCACTGCTGAGGTCGATGACGTTCGAGCCAGCTGCGGGTCGTGACAGGTCGGTTGTTCCACTGCTGCTGCGCGCGCGCCAGCTGAGGTCTACGGAACCGGTGCTGGGGCGGACCGTGGGTGTACTGGTCGTGGGGCTCACGGTCGGCCTTGACATGATCGACGAGCTTCCCGTGTACGAGGAGCTTGAGCGAGTGGGCGTGGTCACCGAGCGTGTGGGCGTCGAGCGCGTGGGCGTCGAGCGTGTGGGTGTCGAGCGGGTGGGTGTCGAGCGGGTGGGTGTCGCGCGGGTGGGCGTCGAGCGGGTGGGAGTTTGGGTCGAGCGCGTAGGCGTGGACCGGACCGGAGTGGATCGCACGGGGGTGGATCGGACCGGATTCTGGCGGCTGGAGGAACCGGCCCGCACCGGCGTGCTCTGGCCACGTTTGCGTTGGGCGCTGGCATTGTCAGCGGTGAACGCGAGAGAGAACGCAAGGGCCAGAAGGAGGAGGGGTCGTTGGCTCAACATGAGGGCTTTCTTTCTGGGGGAGTCCGTGGGGGCGGACAATGGAGGGGATGCCGCGGAGGGTCCGCGTGGGTTCGGACCCTGCAGATCGCAAGATTGGTGCCGAACTGGTCGGCGAGAAGCGAATCTGCCCCAAATGAGGCATGGCGTACCCAAGAACGTGGTTGGGAAGCCCGTCTTTTCCTTTCAGGGGAGGCCGCCGTCCCGAGAACTGTGCCCTCTGCGGGGTACACGCTCCCCTCTGAGAGGCCAGGATGGGGGCTAGTGTTCCCGGCTGGGGAGCGCGGAGACCCAGACCAATTCGGCCCTGCGCGGGGTCGAGTGGGCGGGCTGCACCCTCAGAAACAGGGCCCGGGGAGTCCCCTCCGATGCGGCCCTCATCTCCTTCATGTCCAGAGGGGAGAGCGTGGGTGCGGGCAGGAATCGGCTGATGGCTGGCCCCCCTTCCAGGCCATTCCAGCCCGGGGCAGCGGGGCTCCCGTCACCATCTTCCAGTACCAACCAGATGGCCTCCGGCACGCCCGCTGAAGTCAATTCCACATGGGGAGAGGCGGAGAGCGCCTTGTCGCAGAGGGCCATCTGGCGCTCCGCCTCGGTGATCGCCGCCGTCAGGGTTGTATTGGGGGGTAGGGCCTGCCGCTGGAAAACGAGGGGGCCAAGCTGAAAGGGAACACAACTCCGGACCGCTTGACCCTTGGTCCTCTCACGCTGGTCAGCTGGGATGAACCAGGCGTCCAGGTAGCGGGAGTCCAGATCGACTTCGAGCACTTCCTCCTCCCATACCAAAGCGCCGCGCAGGTAGACATCGAATGCAGCCGGTCGTGTGCGCCCCGCCTCCTCGGTCCAACCCACGGTTCGGAAGGACTCCCTCTCCTGGTCTTCCGCATCGAAGGCGTCCATCCGGATCGGCAGGTGAGCACCTTCTCCTTCCAGTACTGCTTCCAGGTGCCCAAAACCAGCGACCTCTGTCCGCAGGCGGTTCTCTCCGGCAGAGGTCCACTCAAAGCCGAGCGGCCATAGGAAGAGAGCGCGCCGTAATTCGAACTCCATGACGGCCGCAGCGGCGTGTACCCCTGAGAGCTCGCGGCTCTCCTTCTTCCCAGGTGGGATGGACCACAACTGATCACCAAAGCGATAGTTGATGGCGCGCTGGGCCGAACGGCCCCCGTCCGGGCGTAGCAGGGAGCGTGCGCGATCAGGGAACGCGAAGCTGAGTTCGAGCTGATGGGGTTGATCGGGATAGGAGATGAAAGTGATCCGCGAACGGTGACCGAGCCCCATCAGGTTGCCGATCTTTTGGCGTTCCTGAACTCCCAAGTTCGAATCGGAGGGAGTGTCGGTCAGCGGCGGAGGCTCCGGATCTCCTTGGGGGGGACCACAGGCCACAAAGGCCAGGAGCATCGCCGTGCGGGTGGCGAAGAGTGGGACGGTCATCTGCCCTAGCCTACACCAAGGCCTGCGCAGAGCCTTCTGTCGGCACTCCGGGCGCGCCGGTCAGGGCAGGCGATGGGCCCATTGGACCCACTCCTCGTGCGTGGGATAATTGCGTCCCGAGAGGCGCTGCAGATCCCGTAGCACGGCACGGTTCACAGTATCGTTCACCTTGCCGAGGGAGGCTGTCAGGGCGCGGGCGCAATTGCCCCGGGAGCGGACTTCGTGCTTGCCGAGGTACGCTATCGCGCGGCTGGCAGCCATGGCCGTCGAGTCCAGATCGTCTTCGTAGAGCTGCAGGGCCAGAGCGCCGATGGAATCCACGTCCCGCTCAAAGGCGAGGATCAGGGCAGACTTGGTGCGTACGTAGGCCGCATCGTCGTGTAGTCCGGCGCGCGCGGCCTCCACGACTTCAGGGATCGTGGGGGAGCCCACTTGCAGGCACTCGAGCAGGGCCAGGGATGCGTTGCCACGAATCTGCTCGCTGGATCCGAACCGCATCTGGTGCACAATGCCCTGGAGGGGTGTCGTCGGCTCGCCGAGAACCGACAGGCCCACGAGGGCGTTGTTGACCACCTCCTGATCGGGATCGGCGAGGGCGTTGAGAAGTGGGCTCAGTGCCCGGTCGGAGCTCGTGAATCCCAAGGCTGTTGCGGCAACCCGGCGGTTGTAGGGCGGGCCGGACTCCAGTTGCTCGACGAGCAGATCGAACAGCTTGAGTGAGCGGCTGCGGATGGCGTCCTCGAGCCGGCTCAGGGTGCGCCGGTCCCGATCCTGGTTGCCTGTAAGAAAGCTGTGGTTCCACTGTTGGATGGAGCGGTCGAGGGTCGTGATGTACGTCCCAACGGAGGACTGCTCGCGGATGGCCCCGGGGTTGTAGACCGACACCTTCAGGCGCTCGCGCTCGGCCGCCAGCCCCTTGCTCTCCTTGGGTGCGGCGCAGGATGTAGCGATGGCCAGAGCGAGGAGGAGGGTCAGTGGGGTTCGATGTATGGGAGGCGACATGGGCTCTCTTGGACGATTGGCCGGGAAGGGTCTTCCCTGGAAGGGGAGGAATGTCGGCCGCTGCGGTGGTTAGGATGGAGCCTGGGCCCCGTTTGCCCAGCCCCACCACCTATGACCCTACCCATTCTTGATGCCATGGCCCAAGAGGGCTTCGAGAAGGTCCTGGCCGTCCACGACCGCCATTCGGGCCTCAGAGCGTTCGTGGCTATCCACAACACCGCCAGGGGACCGGCCTTCGGAGGAGTCCGACGATTTGCATATCGGGACGAGCATGACTCCCTGATGGATTGCATGCGGCTTGCCCGAGCCATGACGTACAAGTGTGCCCTGGCGGATCTGCCTGCTGGTGGCGGCAAGGTTGTGGTTCTGGAATCAGGTGGCGAAGACTGGGAGGGGGCCTACCGCCATTTGGGAGGCATCGTCGAACAGCTCGGTGGCACCTTCTACACGGGGCCGGACGTGGGTACGGGCGAGCAGGAGCTGCGCTGGATGACCGGGCGGACCTCCTACGTGACCGATCCTGGTGAGGGCGGGCCGGGGCTCCTGCCCGAGTGCACGGCACAGGGCGTCTTCTTTGGCATCGGGGCAGCCCTGCGTCATCTCGATGGTGAGGAGGACTGGGCTGCTCGAAAGATCGTCGTGCAGGGGCTCGGGTCCGTGGGCACCGTGCTCGCCAGGCTTCTTCTCGCCGAGGGGGCGCAAGTACTGGGTGCGGACCTCGACGAGGAGCGTGGCCAGTCGGTGGCGGCCGAGCTGGGTCTTGAACATCTCGATGCCTCCACGGTCCTCGATCAGGAGTGCGATGTTCTGGCACCCTGTGCCATGGGGGGCCTTGTACACGATCTGACCTTGGATCGTCTGGGTTGCCGAATCGTGGCGGGCGCCGCAAACAACGTGCTTGCACGTTCTCTGCATGGGGATGAGTTGCACGATCGGGGCATCCTCCTTGTACCTGACTTCGTGTTGAACTCCGGGGCACTCATCCGGGGCGCGCACTTCCACTTGGATGCCCGCCGGGTGGAGCCTGAAGAGATAGGGCGGGGTGTGGGGCAAACCGTACAGGGAATACTGGAGCGGGCGAGCGAGCAGAATGCTCCGCCCACCCGGGTTGCCGCCGCGATCGCGGAAGAGCGGATCGCGTCCTGGGATCTGACTCAACCGACCTCAGCCCCTTGAACCTCTTGTGCTAGCACACTATTCACTTTGAGCGGGTTATCGACCATGTGCACCACTTCCATCCTCAAGACCATGACGATCACCGGATGGCTGGTTGTAGGAGCCGTTGCAGGCATCTCCTCCACGGCGGACCGGGGTTCAGATGGAAGCCTGCTCGTGGAGCGGGCAGGGGGACTGGCTTTCACGATCCCCGAAGCGGAGACCCTGTCCTTCGAGGTCATCGTGGACATCCCGCTTGTGGGTGCGACCGGTTTGGGCTCATTTGAGTTGGTTTCCGGCACGGAGGCCCATCAGGCGTCGGTATTTGAGCCCACGGAGGGCGTAGGGGGGCAGGCTCCCCGCGCAGGGTGGATCAGGGGAAGCGCCAGCGGTGCCTGTTTGAACTACGTGCTCAAGCACGAGATCGACCTGCGTGTACTTCCGCAGGAATGGCCACGAGTGATCTACCGTGACACCCAGAGCGGCACCGAAAATCGGCGGCGTGAGCTGATGTATGGGTTGCGGAACGGACAGCCGACTTCGCTCTACAGGCGGGACGGGCATTGCGTGAGCGAGACCTGCGAACGTCCCGAGCACCGGGTCGAGAAAACCTGGCTGCGAAAGGAGCATCACTGCAACAAGTGCAAGCGCGGGGCTCATCGCGACTGGCGCAAGCCCACAGTGCAGGAGATCCCGGTGGACAGCGTCGACATGTTGAGCGCTGTGTTCCTTGCGCGCAGCATGGTGCAGAACGATCTGGGAGAAGTGAAGTTCCCGATGTTGGACAAGGACCGTTGGTGGGACGTCACCTTGACCCTCGGAGAGAGCCGGCGCATCGTCACCAAGGCCGGCACCTTTGAGTGTCGCGCTGTCAAGATGACCCCCGTTCTGCCCTCGGGCAAGAGCGAGAAGTTCAAGGGGCTGTTCGGCATTCACGGCTCCCTCGCCATCTGGCTGGAGAAAGGGACGGGGGTGCCCGTCTCCATCGAGGGCGTCCTGCCCGCCGGCCCCTTGGACGTGGGCATCAACCTGCGCTTGAAGGGCTTTCGGGGTACGCCTGAGGAGTTCGCTTCCGTGAGCCGCTAGGGGAGTGCTCGCCGGCCCTAGTCTCGGACAGGCTCGGGCACGATGGTCGCGGTCGCCGGTCCGTCGTCGAGGCGGAAGACGGTCCCCGCATCCTGATGGTTGCGCTTTACGTAGGCCAGTAGGAGACCGCAGTCGAGCGCGAAGGAGTAGGCCCAGGAGGTGCTCACCCCCAGATCGCGCCACTCGCCATCCACCTCGCGCCACAGGCGCGTTCCTGCCACAACGGGATCGTCATGATCCACCCGCAGGGCCATCAGGCGCTTGTTCAGCCCGCCGTAGGTGTCGATCTTGGCAACCACTTCCTGACCGATGTAGCAGCCCTTGGTCAGGGAGAACGCCGCCTCGAGACGTGCCTCTTGTGGGTAGACCGTGCTGTCAACGTCTACACCCCAGAGGGGTTCGATGGCCTCCAACCTGAGGCTGTCGCGGGCTACCAATCCTCCCGGCACGGCGCCACTGCTGGCCAGCGTCTCCCAGACCCCGAGCATCTGTTCGGGACGACCATCCAGTCGCCAGCCCACCGCGCCCAATATGGGCAGGTTCGTAATGCGCAGGGGGCCCCAGTCCGACTCGACGGTGTCGAAGTGGTGCAGGAGTGCTTCGGGGACCTCACCCATCACCGAACCAAGGACGCTGCCGGCGTGGGATCCGACCATGTCGATGGGTGCATGGCTTTGTGACTCATCCGACAGCTTCACGTCTTCAGTGAAGATGTACGTGTCGAGGGCCGCGATGAGCTCTGTAGCTTGACCCGGGGGCGTAGAGAGTTCGAACCGATCTTCGGTGCTGCGTGCCAGGTCGAACATGTGCTGCACCTTGCCCTTGCTGTCGAGTAGGAGGCCCGCATTGCCTTGCCCCACTCCCATCGCGTGCACCTCGCAGGAGGTGATGCGGTGAAGAAACTCCAGGGCATCCGCACCGCTCACGTGGACCATTCCCCTGTCGGTGCAATCGAGCAAGATGGCATCGTCGAGCCCTGCGCGGTATTCGCCGGGAACATCGCCGTAGGTCAGCAGGGTGCTACCTGCTGTACCAAGCATCCGGGCTCCGGCGCGCTCGTGGTAGGGGAGGAGAGGGGAGTCCATCATTGGAGCTTCGCAGCTTGGGTCCGGGGGAAGAGTAACCTCCGCGGACCACAGCGGAAGCCTCCAGCCCTCGATGAACCAGACCCACGGTCGCTCTTGACGCTCACGCCTGCATGGGGACACTAGGTGCCCCCAATGTCCCCATCGAACCGGCTCGGCGCTGGAATGGGGCCCTTGTTCCGCTCACCTCTACGATGCCCCGTCCCTGCTCCCTTGTATTCCTGGTCAGCATCGGCCTCGCCTCGTCTTGCGGGTTTGACCCGGCCGTAGGGGTTGATTCCATGGGGCTCTCAGCCGAGTCCTTGGAGCTGTTGCAGGAACAGAGCGCGTCACCTGAGATCGAGGCTCAACTACGTGATGTCCTCAACGGGCAGTTCGGGTCGATCCTGTCGCCCCGGTTTCCGGACGTACTTGCGGCAGGGGGCCTGGCAACGGGCTCCGAATTGGAGGCCGCCACGAGGCTCTATCGCGGTCAGTGCATGCACTGTCACGGGGTTGAGGGTGGTGGGGATGGTAGCAGCGCTTTCTTCCTTACCCCCCCGCCCACGGATTTCCGACCTGGCACCTTCAAGTGGATGGCATTGGAGCGCAATCACCCTCCTCGCATTGAGGACATCGAGCAGACGTTGCGGCGTGGAGTTCCTTTTACCTCCATGCCTTCGTTCTCACGCCTCACGGACCTGCAGATCACTGGCTTGGCGCAGGTTGTGCGGTGGCTTGCCGTGCGCGGCCAGGTTGAGCGCTGGCTGGTGGCTGAGTGGGTCCAGGGTGGTGGAGATGAACTTGCGGAATCCGCAGTTGAAGCTGTGGTTGCCGCCGTGGCGGAGGGTTGGAACGAGTCGGACCAGCATCTGGTGCTTCCCGTTGAGGAGCCGTCTCCAGAGGAGATGGACGCCGAGCGCATCGCACACGGCCGTCGCCTCTACTTTGGTGAACAGGCCCGATGTTCGGCCTGCCACGGACAGGAGCTGGAAGGAGATGGGCCAGCGGTCTTCCAGGCAATCACCGACCAGGATGGTGCGTCCCGTGAAGAGCGCGTGCTCGATGAGTGGGGCATTCCCAGTCGCCCGCGCGACCTTCGGCAAGCAGGGTTTCGTGGTGGCTCCTCGCCCTTGGATCTGTACCGTCGCATTCGCGTCGGGATAAGCGGTTCGATCATGCCGGGTGCAAGTGAAGCCCTGGACGACGATGCCGTTTGGGACCTGGTGTACTTTGTGTTGAGCGAGGCGGGCCTGCACCCGCTTGGGGAGGACCGATGAATTCTCAGGGCCAGAGTCTCCGAAGGACACGTCGTGTGGCTGCCGTCCTGGCCGGGACGACCTTCCTGTTGCTCCTCGCTGGGGGCTTGGTCACCACCTACCGGGTGGGCATGGCCGTCAACGATTGGCCGACGACCTTCGGCTACTCCATGCTCAGCTACCCCCTCGACGAAATGCTCGAGAACACGGGTGTCACCCAAGAGCACAGCCACCGCTTGCTGGGAACCCTGGTGGGGATCCTGACCCTGATAGTCATGGGCGTCAGCGCCTCCGCGGGCGGGCGGCTCGCCCGCACCTGGATGTTTGTTGCCCTCGGGCACGAGGTGGCTCTGGTCGTCTGCGTCGTGATGACCAAGGAGGTGTTTGGGCCCATCCAGGCGGTCTTGTTTGCTGGCGTGCTCATCGCCTTGGCCCTCTCCTACAGGCCTCCTGCCGAGCGGGCTGTACGCGGCGCCGCCATCGGCGCCCACCTGGCCGTTGTATTTCAGGGTCTGCTCGGTGGAACTCGCGTGCTGGAGAACAGCCAGCAGCTGGCCTTCCTGCACGGGACCTGCGCACAGCTTGTTTTTGTCGTCGTGGTCATCCTGTTTGTGATAAGCGGGGATGCCTGGCGTGAGGCGCGGCCCGTGGTCTCCCCTGACGGAGCGAACCTGCCCCTCTTCACCTGGTCTGCGATCCTGGCCACCTTCGTCCAGGTCGTTCTGGGCGCCTGGTTGAGGCACACCGGTGGCACGCTGCCACTCTTCTTGCACATCGTCTGTGCCCTGTTCGTGACAATGGCCATCGCCGTGCTGTGGATGCGCCTGGGAAAGGTGCTCGCTGCCTCGCCTGAGCTCGCAGCGCTGGTCGGGGTTCGGCGCTGGCTGATCGGCTCGCTGATCCTGCAGTGGCTCTTGGGAGTCTCGGCGCTGGCGGCCATCCTTATTCTGTCCGGCGGGTTTGAGGGTCCCGTAACGGCCGTAGAGGGGATCACGGCCACCGCCCACGTGGGAATTGGCGCCCTGCTACTGAGCGGGACGGTCGTCTCCCTGTTATGGTCTCGGCGCTTGATCAAGGACTCGCCGGGTCCAGAGCAACCTTCTATGCCGGCTTCCTCATGACCCAGTTAGACTCCTCGACCCAAAGCAGCGTGCGCACCGAGACCTCGCACCTGCGTGCCTGGCTCGTGCTGTTGCGTGTGCGCATCGCCTGGATGGTGTTCGCCGTCACCCTCTGTGGAGCTCTGCTTGCGGGTGAGTGGGGCACGAGCTACGCAGCCAGCCTGGAGGTGGCCTTGTACGTCACCCTGGTGACCGGATGTGCCAGCATCCTGAACCAGGTGCTGGAGCGGGACACGGACGCCCTCATGGTGCGCACCGCCGGGCGACCGCTTGTCACCGGGCAGGTTGAGGTTTCCCACGCTATTGCGGTGGCTGTCGTCCTCGGCTCTCTGGGCACCTACGGGCTGATCACGTCTTTTGGACCGCTTCCGGCATCCTTATCCCTGGCGACCTTGGTGGTCTACGTCGCGGTGTACACACCACTCAAGCGGGTGAGCAGCCTGAACACGGCCGTCGGTGCCATCCCCGGCGCGGCGCCGCCCCTGATCGGCTACGTGGCTCTTGCGGGAGAGGCCGGACCTTGGGCCTGGTGCCTGTTCGCGATTCTGTTCGTCTGGCAGTTTCCTCACTTCATGGCCATCGCCTGGATGTACCGAGAGGACTACGCCCGCGCCAGCCTGCGGATGGTGGGTACGGGGCCCGATTCGGCTGGGGATGCGGGGCGCCAGGCAGTGGTCTACGCACTGTTCTTGATGCCTGTCGCGCTGCTGCCCGCCATGACGGGCTTGGCCAGCGTGGTCTATGCGGCCGGCACCTCCATCCTGTGCGCTGCCTATCTGGGATCGTCTATCGCGTTCATGTTCGTTGAGAATCGCAAGCGTGCACGGATCCTATTGGCCGTCTCCTTGATCTATCTGCCTTTGCAATTCGCTCTGGTGTTTCTGGATCCCCGTGTGCGTCAGATGCTGGAGAGCATCTGAGGGAGGGCTGCGCATGGTGTGGGCCCAGCTTGCAGGCTCTGTAGTGTGCTTGAGGACGTTGCTCCTCTTCCTCCTCGCCTCCTTTTTCCAGCAGGGCGCGGAAGCGGCGCAGCTCTCTCCCAGCGGAGATTCTCCCCAGCGCTTTGGCCAAATCGAGCCGTTCGATTTCACCGATGCCCACGGCAGGCCGGTCACCAATCAGGATCTGCTGGGCTCTCCATGGGTGGCGGTCCCTTTCTTCGTGCGCTGCTCCGGACCCTGTCCGAGCCTGACCACCGATCTGCGCTCGCGCGTCTACGAAGAGCTGCAGGGCACGGGCGCCAAGCTTGTGTCCTTCTCCGTGGACCCGAACTACGACACGCCTGAGGCCCTGGCCGAGTATGCCGCGCGCTTTGACATCGACACGGAGAGCTGGCTCTTCCTGACGGGTGGCGAAGAGGCCATGGGGCGATTCATCAGGAACGGACTGAAGGTACCCCTTGACCGCGGCCCCATGGCAGAGAACGCCATCCAGGAGCCCGACATCACCCACGGCACGCGGCTGCCCGTGGTGGATGCTGAGGGCCAGATTGCCGGCTGGTACCAGGCCGCCCGAGCCACCCTTGGTACCGACCCGGCCGTGGTGGACGCAGGCTTCGATCTGCTGTTGGATCGCGTCCTGCATCTGGCGGGGAAACCTCGGGCGGCGGCGGAGACCTCATCCATGCCTCTGCTCAACGCGCTCCTGAATGGCACCGCCTTTCTGCTCTTGCTGGCTGGATGGCAAGCCATCCGTGCGGGTCACAAGGAGCGCCACATCTTCCTGATGCGGTCCGCGTTCATGGTGAGTGTGGCCTTTCTCACCAGCTACCTGATCTATCACCTGGGCGTACAGCGCGATCAGGGACCGCGGCCCTTCAATGGTGAGGGGTGGGCAAAGACGGCCTATCTCGTGCTGCTCATCAGCCACATCCTGCTTGCGATCGTGAACCTGCCCATGGTCTTGCGCGTGCTTGTCCTTGCCAGGCGCGAGGACTGGGAAGCGCACAAGCGCCTGGCCCGCAAGACCCTCCCGATCTGGCTCTACGTCTCGATCACCGGAGTCGTTGTCTACCTGTTGTTGTATCCACTCAATCCACCTCCGGTCTGATGGCCGGGAGGAGGGATGAGTCGGTTGTGTGGGCCTCCTGGTTGGAGACCGGGTTCGGCAGCATCCTGGCGGCTACGAGTGAGGTCGGCGTGTGTTTTGTGCACCTGGTGCAAGCCACAGCGTGGATGGATCTGGACCAGTTCTGCTTACGCCATCGTCTGGGCCCTGCGAAGGAAGTGGAGCTGGCGCGTAATAGGGTGCAACTCAGTCAGCTGCCCGAGTATCTGGCGGGCCGACGCACCGTGTTTGATCTGCCCCTCGACCTGACGGGCACCCCCTTCCAACGACGGTGCTGGCAAGCTCTGCTCCAGATCCCATTTGGCGAGACGTGCACCTACGCTCAGCTGGCCTGTGCCCTCGGCATGGCACCCGGTGCGGCACGCGCGGTGGGGCAGGCCAACGGGGCCAATCCCGTGCCCGTGATCGTGCCCTGCCACAGGGTCGTGGCGAGTGTGGGCCTGGGAGGCTACGCCGGTGGGCTGGACCTCAAGAGGCGACTCTTGGAGTTGGAGGGTGTTTCCCCGCACACCCTGTGACACCGGCGCCGGGTCGCCCTCGTCTGGGGCAGCATGCGAGCTCTTGGTCTTGGCCTCTGCTTGGCTCTCCTGGGTTTGGGTCACCATTCACCCACGCCCGTCACTTGTGCTCTGGCCTCCCTGTCGGGCACCGAGCCGGACGAACCCTTGCGGTGGTGGGTTGCGGACCGCGCTGGTGGCCGGATCGTCGGACTGGACGAGGGGCTCTTCGCTCAGTGGGTCGTGGCTGTGCCGTGCCCGGTGGGCGTCGTGCGCGCCGGGGATGGGTTATGGATCGTGAGCGTGCCGGGAGGTGGGCGCCATGCAGGCTCGGTCTGGACACGTCTCGACGCCTCGTCAGGCCTTGGAGTACCTCGCCGCCTGGGAGAGTATGCGGGCCTCGTCGGACTGTCTGATGGTGGCGTGTTGGGCTTGGTCGGACCCGCACCCACACGCGAGTGGATCCACCTGGACCGGGGCGGTGAGGGGCTTCGCCGCGAGGCTTTTCCGGGAGCCACCTACCTTGCCCAGGTTGGCGGCCAGGTGCTGGTGGCCAACCGGGTGGGGGAGGTGTGGTCGTTTGGCTTGGAACAGGACATGGCCGATGCGCGCCATGTGCAACTTGGTGGGACCCCGCGCGGTGTGGCGCCGGGCCCCGAGGGTGGGTGGTGGTGGCTTGGTTCGGACGGAGAGCTCCTGCTCTTGCGAGCCGACCTCAGCGTGCGCTGGAAGCGCTGGGTGGGAGAGCGAGCCGCATGTCTTGCGGGAGATGACAAGCGTGTCTGGGTTGTTCCGGACGATCGCAGTGATGCGGCGTGCTGGGATGTGAATGGTCGCCGTGGCGGCTCATTCACAATGCCACTCATGGGATCCAAGACGGCGTGCCTGACGCAGCGCGGCGGGGTGTTGATCGCCCTCCCCGGTGCGCTTCTGGAGTTGGGACCGGACGGGAGGCTGCTTCTCGCCCAGGCCGGGTTCGATCACCTGGTGTCGATCAGCGAGCCAGGACCCTGAAGGCCGCCAGCTGGGTCTTCGAATCGGCCGGGCTGAGGTCGATGACCTCCTCGGGTGGCATCCAGAGCACCTCGAGTTCTTCGTCCTCGTCGCATGCCAGCCCACCTCCGGGGACGACCTCAAGCCCCTGTGCCAGGAACACGTGCACCACCTCGTTGCAAAAGCCCGGTGCGGGGACGAACTCAAAGAAGGGCTCCCAGCTTGATGCCCGGTACCCGGTCTCCTCTTCGAGCTCCCTTTGGGCGGCCAGCAGAGGGGCTTCACCCACCTCCAGGCGACCTGCGGGAATCTCAATCAACCAGTCCCCCACGGGCAGCCGGTACTGGCGGACCATCAGCATGCGGCCCTGGTCGTCGAGTGCGGCAATTGCCGAAGCTCCGGGATGGGTGACGAATTGCCAGTCCTGCTGGAGTCCGGATGGAAGCGTTGCAGCCTGCCGGTACACGTCGAAGAAGCGCCCCGCGAAGAGTTGCTCCTCTTCCCTGAGAGCGATGTCCGGGTGGACGGGCTTCGGTCGCGGCATTGTTGACGGGGGCAGGGGTGTGATTGCGGCCCCCCCTTCAGGGGGCCGTCCGCAATCACTTGGATTGCATCGAGCTGGGGATGGACTTGGCCTGGTGGTCGAGCGTGTGAAGGAACGCCATGACGGAATTCGCCATGTCGGTACGGCCGTGGTCGACACAGACTTGGGAGAACTTGCTCAGGGCAGTCTTGACCTTCTTGACTTCCTTCAAGACCGGGGCGTCCGAGCGCTGCTCCTGTTGCACCTTGCTCTTGAGTTTCTCGAGTTGACTTTCGAGTTTGCTCAGCCGTTCTTCATCCGTCCGACGAGTGTATGCGCGCTTTGTCATGGGTCTTGTGGGAGATAGTGGAGTTGCGGCAATGTGCCTATCCTTGCTCCCAGTCTTGGTTTCGATTGGAGTGTCTACTTACATCAGAGGCAGACAATTGGCGTTATCGCTTCGCCCCGGTTTACATCGGGAAACGACTGTTTGGAGAGTGCTAAGGTCTCAGCACGGAGCTTCCTGCGGGTAATCGTGCTCCCAAGAAGGGTGCGTCAGGCCGAGATTGGAAAAGGGAAGTGAGGCCCTAAATGGGTCCTCCGTGCCTTCATTAACCAATCTAGCCCTTTCCACGCATTCGTCAAGGGGCGGCAGAACCCAAAAGGTGCAACCCGCATCGAAATAAGACCAATCAGCATTGGAACAGGGAGCGTCGACCTCCCCAAACCCTCTGCCTTCTGTATACTCCTGCGCCCTACGGTGCGCTCATTTCATTGGTGCATCGCCCCCTAGCATAATCCCGGCGCATTCTCAGCGCCCGAAGAGGCACCAGAGTGCACCAAGACATCGACCACGTTCTCTTCTCGGAAGAGGCCATCCTGGATGGCATCGAAGCGGTAGCTGCTGAAGTGACCGAGGCCTACCGCGGTCAGGAATGGACCGTCGTGTCCATCCTGAAGGGTTCCTGCATCTTCGCCTCTGATCTTGTGCGCCGCATTCCGATCCCGTTGCAGATGGCCTTTGTCGCCGCGCACAGCTATGGGAAAGGGACGCAATCCGGCGAATTGCACGTGGATTTCCTGCCGAACGGGGACGAGATCGAGGGCTGCAACATCCTGTTGGTGGACGACATTCTAGACACGGGGCGAACCATGCACGCCCTCAAGAATGAGCTTCTGGATCGGGGGGCGACACAGGTCAAGACCTGTGTGTTCCTCGATAAGCCATCCCGCCGTGAGCTGCACCTTGAGCCGGACTTTCGCGTGTTCGAAGTGCAGAACGAATTCGTCGTCGGCTATGGATTGGATTTTGCTGGTCGTTATCGAAACCTCCCCTACGTCGGTGCCCTGAAGCCAGCTGTCTTTGAGCGCATCGAGGGAGAAGAGGCGTGACCGAGTACTTGGAGGTGGCCGAGAAGCGGGTCGGGCTGGAGCTGGATGAGTTCCTCTGTCTGGCCTATCCCATGGCCAACAAGGGCTTCATTCGGCGTCAAATCCGAGCAGGCCGTGTACTCCTGGATGGAGCAGAGGCTCGACCTTCGGACCGTCTGCGCATGAGCAGCGTCATCTGCGTGGAGTTCGGCCAAGAGGATCTACCGGTCGCCCCCCAGGCTCCCCGCCAGGCCATCCCCATCCTGCATGAAGACGATCAGGCTCTGGTTGTCGACAAGCCTGCGGGCCTGGCCGTTGAGCCCGAAAGATGGCGCCGGGATGCGGCCTGTCTGTCCGGCGCCTTGTTGGCAGATGCGGTCCAGCGCCAGGAGGACCAGGAGGATGAGAGCCTGCCCGGATCGGTGGAGTTCCGCCCGCGACTGGTTCACCGCATAGACAAGGGCACTTCTGGCTGTGTGCTTGTGGCCAAGACCCTTGAGTGCGAGCGCACTCTGCGCGCGGCCTTCGATGAGGGTCGCGTGGGAAAGAGCTACCTGGCCCTTGTCGAAGGTGAGTATCCGGAGAGCGAGGGATGGGGCTCCATCGACCGCCCCCTCGCGCCCGACCCGCGGCGCACAGGGCGCATGCAGGTCAGTGAGAATGGCAAGCCTTCCCGCACCCGCATTGAGGTGGCAGAGCGCTTCAAGGGCTTCACCTTGCTGCGTTGCGAGCCCGTGACCGGGCGGACGCATCAGATCCGGGTCCACCTGGCCAGCGAGGGCTTTCCCCTCGCCGTGGACCCCATGTACGGCCACCGTGACGCCATCCTGCTCTCGGAACTCAAGCGCGGCTACAGGCCCAAGCCCGGCGCCGTAGAGCGGCCCCTGATTGACCGCCTGACATTGCACGCTCACACCATTCGCTTCCCCGATATTGGTGGAGATCCCAATGAATCCATCACCGTCGAGGCCCCTCTCCCCAAGGACTACTCGCGCGTGTGTACCCAATTGGCCAAGGTTCGGCCCGCAAAACCATGAGACTCAAGCAACAGCCCGGTGATTTTCGCGTCGACGAAGTCCTGCGCGACGACTATCTGCAGGCCAAAGGACGGCATCGTGTCTACCGCGTGACCAAGCGCAAGCTGACCTCCATAGAGGCGGCACGCTTTCTGGGGGAGACGGCCGGTGTCTCTGGTAGTGACGTATCCATGGCGGGCCTCAAGGACAAGCAAGGGGTTACGACCCAGTACATGAGCATTCAGAAAGGCAAGCGAGTGCAGTACAAGGATCAGGAATTGGACATCGAGACTGTGGGCTTTGGGAGAGATGCACTCAGTAGCCACGACAGTAATGGGAATGCCTTTCAGATCATCGCGCGGGACCTAGGAGCGAGCGAAGTGGTCAAGATCCGGTCGTCCTTGGACAGCGTGCGCGAGCATGGTCTGCCGAACTACTTCGACGAGCAGCGCTTCGGAAACCTGCGACACAATCAGGGCTGGATTGCCAAGGGGTTGATGCTCGGCCAAACAGATCAGGCGCTGAAGCGCCTCTTAACGGCCGTGTCCGATTACGACCCTGAACGCGAGAAGTCCATGAAGGTTGCTTTGGCTCGCAAGTGGGGGAATTGGCGCGCCTGTCGGGATGTTGCTGGCCGCTTCGGGCGGCACCACTCCGTGTTTGAGCACTTGCGACGCGACGAAGACGACTTTGCAGGGGCCTTTCGCTTCGTGGCTTCCCGCATACGCCTGATTCACCTCTATGCCTGGCAGTCGCACGTTTGGAACCGCGCGTTAGCCCGCCATTTCGATGGCTGCACTCCCAGCAAGGAGAAGTTCGTGGTGCGCACGCCCGAGGGTCCACAGGTCTTCCCCAAGGGGCTGGGGATGCTGCCGCCTGAGTGGGAGGGTTCCCTACCACTTCCCGGGAACAGACTCGCCGGGGTGGAGCAGCCCGATCAGGTGGCCCTCTTCGAGGCCGTCCTGCAGCGCGAAGGCCTGACCCGCTTCCAATTCGCCATTGAGGGGGTCCCGGGCTTCGTTCTCAAGCCCGAGCCGCGACCTGCCCTGGTCGTGCCACAGAACCTCCGTATCCGACCGGCCGAACGTGATCCTCGCAATCGGGGTCAGCGCATGGTGAAACTGTCGTTTCAACTTCCGCGTGGTTCCTATGCCACCCTTGCCGTGCGCCGCCTGCTGTCCACATCACGCTAGCCCAACCCCATCCACTCCATGAGCTCCACACAGCAGCCTCCCATCAAGATCGGCGTCATCGGCGGCTCGGGTCTGTACGACCTCGAGGGGCTGACGGATCTGGAGGAGGTTCAGCTCTCCACTCCCTATGGCGAGCCCAGCGACGCGTTCCTCACCGGTCAGCTTGACGGGATAGATGTGGTCTTTCTTCCTCGGCACGGCCGGGGCCACCGCGTCAATCCCAGTGAGATCAACTTCCGTGCGAACATATGGGGCCTCAAGCGCCTCGGCGTGACCCACGTGCTGTCCGTCTCCGCAGTCGGCTCCCTGCGTGAGGAGATCGTTCCAGGGCACTTCGTCGTGATCGACCAGTTCATTGACCGCACCCGCCACCGTCCCGATACCTTCTTCGAGGATGGCATCGTGGCCCACGTGATGTTTGCCGATCCCGTCTGTAGCTCTCTGCGTGCCTCACTCCTCGAAGCCTGTGCCGAGGTGGACCTTACAGTTCATGACGGTGGCACCTACGTGAACATGGAGGGGCCCCAGTTCTCCACCCGGGCCGAGTCCAACCTGTACCGCTCCTGGGGGGCGGACGTGATCGGGATGACCACCCTCCAGGAAGCCAAGCTCGCGCGCGAGGCCGAGCTGCACTACGCCACGGTGGCCATGTCCACCGACTACGACTGCTGGCACACCGGCCACGATGACGTCACGGTGGATGCGGTGATCGCCACGATGAGGGAGAACGTCGGCCACGCTCGCGAGTTGATTGCGCGCACCATTCGTCTCATCCCCGGGGCCACATACGCCTGCGGCTGCGATTCGGCCTTGGCCCCCGCCATCATGACGGCACGAGAGTGCATCACTCCTGAGGCCCGCTTGCGGTTGGGACCGCTGGTGGACAAGTACCTCAGCGACTGAGCCATGGACCGCACCGTTCTCGCCCTGTGTCTGGCTGTGGCGGCCTGCTCCTCGCCACCCGGGGGGCCGCCTATCGAGGGCTGGGGAGGCTACTCGGCGGGCTATCACAACGGGCCGAAGGTGGTGCTGGGCGGGGACGGGACGGCGCGCTTTGTGGGTCCCCTTCTCGGGGGCTTTGACAAGGAGGCCGCCATGGCCACGGTGGCCGAACTCGATCCCTGGTACCGGGAACCTGGCAACGATGGATTCGAGTTCGCCATGGATGATGTGGAGGCGAAGCTGAGGGCTGTGGGGTTCGGGTCCCGCGAGGGCTACGAACTGCGTGAGATCCAAACGCCCATGGACACTCCGGCCTGGACCCCTCTCTCGGCCTCCTTGACTCTGCACCTTCTGGGCGAGCCCATCCAAGATCTCCATCAGTTCCACAGCGCGGATGATTTCGAACGCACCATGCTGCCCGTTCATGCTCCCGCCTGTGACGTGCGCGGCAAACTGGAGCAGGACCTCGCCGAGCTGGACCCCGGTGAGATCCTCCTGACCGACCTCGAGCTGGACGAGGTACTTGAACAGGCTCAGGAACGAGGGGCGGCTGCCGTCCTCTCTTCCTACCTCTTTGAATTCAACGTGGATCCTCTCGGGTCCACCCGCCACCGGGATGCGATCCACTATGGCGCCGTCCCTGCCGGGACGACTCTTCCCGTGGCGCACGTCTCACCTCGCATCCATGCCCTTTTGGCTGACTTGGAAGACTGGTCGAGTGCCGAAGTGCGCCTGCAAGCCAGCGTGCGTCTCGACGAGCGTCCGTTGCGCACCCTGGTCGCCACCGTTGTGGGTTTGGAGCAGCCGGAGGAGGTAGTGTCCCTGGTGGCGCACGTGCAGGAGCCGGGTACCAACGACAACGCCAGTGGAGTGGCGGGCCTCCTTGAAGGGGCGCTGACTCTCATGCGAGCGGTGGACGAGAGGGCCTTGCGTCGCCCCCTACGCTCCATCAGCTTCATCTGGGGCGATGAGTACACGGCCAGCAGCGTCTTTCTTGACCACACCGAGCGCAGGGTTGTCGCCGCCATTGCGGCGGACATGATGGGCAACTCTCCGACAGAGACCGGTGCCGTGTGCCTGCTGGAGAGGGGGCCCGATCCGGGTGCCCGTTGGGTGCTGCCCCCCGATGAGCACACGGCCTGGGGGGTGGGGGAGTTGGACCCCGACTGGATCCTGCCCAGCGGGCTCGCCGTGATAGTGCGCATGGCCCTCGTGGACGTGGGCCTGGCGGTTGAGGGGTGGGAATCAGCCGAGCATCCCTGGGAGGGGGGGAGTGACCACGACGAGTTCCTGGGACGCGGCATCCCCGCCGCGCTGCTCTGGCACTTCCCTGACTTCGCCTATCACACCAACCTCGACCGCCTCGATTTCGTGGACTCACGCGAGCTGTATCTGAGTTCGGTGGCTCTATTGTGCGCGGGTTGTGGGGTGGCGGACGCCCGCCCCCAGGACCTGGAGCGCTACATCGAGAGCCTCTTGCACGAGCGCTACGAGCGCCAGGGCATCGTGGTCGAGGAGGAAGCGCCGGAGGAGGCGGCTCTCAACTGGGGCGAGTGGGCGACGGCTGCCAGGCGTTGGCTGGCGGCTCTGTGCAGCGGCGAATCCTCGCGCTGAATTCAACGCACCACGTGGGTTCTTCCAGGCCTTAGTCTGTGGCCATGAAGAACCTCCCCGTCGATTCCATTCTTGCTCGTCGGCGCTTTCTGGCTGCCGGCGTGGGTGCCGCCCTGACTCCTGCTGCTCTGGCCCGGCACCCGGGGGTCCGCTCCCAGGAGCCCGCCAAGGAGCGGCCCACCATGATCGGGTCGGCCAACGCGCTGGCAGGCATGAAGAATGTGTGGGAGTCGTTCCGAGCCGGGGGCGATCCGCTCGACGCCGTGATAGAGGTCGTCAAGGTGCCCGAGGCCAACGCAGACGACCTCTCCGTGGGCTTGGGCGGGTTGCCCGATGAGTCCGGGCATGTGACGCTGGATGCGGCGTGCATGCATGGGCCGACACACAACTCGGGCGCGGTGGGATGCCTCCAGAACATCATGCACGCAAGCGAGGTTGCACGGCTTGTGATGGAGCGCACGGATCACTGTCTGTTGGTTGGGCAAGGCGCCTACCGCTTCGCCCGGGACCACGGGCACCCTCATGCGGAGCTGCTCACAGATCGAGCACGGCGCATCTGGACCGCCTGGCGTGAGCGCATGAGTGAGAGCGACGACAGGCTCGCACCAGCCAAGAAGGATCAGAAGAGTGGCATGCTCTTCGATATACACGGTGAGCAGGTGACCCTTGAGGAGATCATCGGCGACAAGCGTCCGACGGGGACCATTCACTGCTCGGCCCTCTCGACCACCGGCGAGTATTCGAGCGCCACGACCACTTCAGGGTTGGCCTACAAGGTTCCGGGGCGTGTGGGGGATTCGCCCATCGTGGGAGCGGGCTTGTATTGCGACCAGGAGGCCGGCGCGGCCGGTGCGACGGGCCGAGGCGAATCAGCGATCCTCTCGAATTCCAGCTTTGCCATGGTGGAGTTGATGCGCCAGGGGGCGAGCCCCGAGGAGGCGGGTCTGGAAGTGCTACGACGCGTGACCCGTCAAGCACAGCGGGCAGCCGCCTGGCAGCCCGGAATGGTGGACGGTCAAGGTCGACCGAGCTTTGGTCTGCACCTGTACGCCATGGGCCTGGATGGGGCCACGGCAGGGGTCAGCCTAAAGGGCGGAGGGCGGTACGCCGTGGCAGATCTGGAGAAGGGGCCGCGGCACGAGGAGCTCGTAGCACTGCACCCCTAGAGTTGCTCAGGTCGGGCGCTATTTCTCGATGCCGCCGAGCGCGCGGTATAGCTCTTCGGGGCTCAGCTTGAAGTCGCCATCGCCATCCAGCGTGTTGATCACCGTGTGTGGGCGAACGGACAGGCGCAAGGGGCGCAAGAGTCGCTCCAGATCATCTACGGTGATGAACCCATCGTTGTCCACGTCCAAGCGACGGAAGTGGGGGACAGGGCCGATGATCAGCGGTGGCAGGGGTACCGTACTGGCCTGAGAAGTGCCTACATCGGCAAATCGATTCACAGGCGTTCCGAAGAGTTCAAGTAAAGACGTGGGTGCACCTGGCAGGGTGGGTGCCGTGAGGCCATCACCCAAGCCCACGGGATTCAGGGCGGTGGGAAGTGTGGCCATTTCGGTTGTGCTCAATAACCCATCCCCCGATGCGTCGAGGCTTTGGATGACGCCCTCCGCCTCGTCGCTCTCGCGTCCGTAGTCCACCAGTAGGCTGGAGAGTTCGCTGCTGGAAAGGGCACCGTCAAGATCGGTGTCGTAGGCGTTGCGCAGCTGAACCGCACTGCGGTGGGGCGGCCTGGACTTGCGTGGAGCGCGAGAGGGAGGGCTGAAGGTGCCGCCGCCCAGGATGGAGTAGCGGTAGAACTCCTCGAATTCACTCCGAGCGAAGCGTCCATCACGGTCGGCGTCGAAGGCCTGGAAACGCTTGCGCGAGAAGCGCAATGAGTGGGAGGTCTCCGAGAACGAGAGCCACGAGTTCGAGTTGTGGTCGCAGATCGTGAACCACTCCAGGATCTGGTCAGCGTCGACAAACGTGGTCTGTCCCGTGACGTCGCGCTCTCCGCGGGCTTGGATCTCGGCTTTCAGGTCGATGATCCTCTTGTTCAGAGGGTCCTCTACTCGTTTGGGCGCGGGCTTGGGATCGCGTGGGTTTGAACGGCCCCGAACAGGGTCCTGTGAGAATTCCCCGGCGCTCGCTGCGGGCATGGTGCTCAGCGCAGGGAGGGCCAACCAGCAGAGCGGCAGGAGAACCAGGGCGGTGGTCGTGGAGGAGGTCATGAGCAGGGTGGGGACCCTTACTTATCGGCCAGGAGCCCCAGGGGAGAATGACCATGGATCGTTTTTTTTGGCCAATTCGGACTTCTGGCCCGACCCCGTGCTCTCCCGGCCCTGTCCAGGTTGCAGTCTGCACCCCAAACCTGCCGTCGGGCCACCTGCGGGGTCGATCCCCACGCTTGCGTTTGTACATCTGCCAGGGCCTTTGGCAGGATTGCGCGGCAGTTCCACCGCTTCCGTCCCGGCGGCGACCTCCTTCCCCCCAAGAACCAGCGTATGTCCACAGCTTCTATTCTCCTTGCTCTGTTCGCTGCCCCCCTCGGCGCGCCCGCCACCTCTGCAGTTCCCGCACTGGACGGCGTGGCGTCTCCTCAACCGATCGTCGAAGCTCAAGAGGCTGAGGCAGCAGATGCGGGTGAGGACAAGGGCTTTGAAGATTGGCTCGACCACAAGATGCATCGCGTCAATGTCTTCATTGGCGGGGGCGATGATCCGGACACGAAGGAAGAAGAGGAAAACGCGTTCGGGTTCTTCCAGCTGATCCCCATCGGCGTGGATGACTCCGACGGGGAACCCATCCGTGTGCCACTGCTGGTGATGTGGCTCGTCCTGGGTTCAATCTTCTTCACCGTTCGGATGGCCTTTGTCCAGTTCAGGGTCTTCCGTCACGCCATCGAGGTGACCCGCGGCCGTTACGACGACCCCGAGGATGAAGGGGAGGTCAGCCACTTCCAGGCCCTCACTGCGGCCCTCTCCGCTACCGTTGGCTTGGGCAACATCGCCGGCGTGGCAATCGCCATCAGCATCGGCGGACCTGGCGCGACCTTCTGGATGATCATGGCCGGCTTCCTGGGCATGGCCTCCAAATTCGTGGAGTGCACCCTCGGTCAGCTCTACCGCGAAGTGCGTCGCGACGGCTCGGTCATGGGCGGCGCCATGTGCTACCTCTCAACGGGGCTCAAGGAGAAGGGCATGGGTGGCTTGGGCAAGGTCCTGGCAGTGATCTTCGCCGTACTGTGCATGGGAGGTTCGTTCGCCGGCGGCAACAGCTTCCAGGTCAACCAATCCTTGGGGGCCATCAAGGAGGCAATTCCGTCATTGGAGGGCTTCGAATGGATCTATGGCCTGATCATGACGGCCATGGTGGCCGTCGTCATTGTGGGCGGCATCAAGCGTATTGCCGCCACGGCCGAGAAAATCGTGCCCCTGATGTGCGGCATCTACGTCGCTGCTTGCTTGATCGTCCTGGTCATGAAGATGGGTGAGATCCCTGCGGCCTTTGGAACGATCCTGTCAGAGGCCCTGAGACCAGAAGCCGGCTTCGGCGCGATCATCGGAGTGCTCGTTGTCGGGTTCCAGCGGGCGGCCTTCTCCAACGAGGCGGGCGTCGGATCGGCGGCCATCGCCCACGCAGCGGCCAAGACCAAGTATCCGATCCGCGAGGGCGTCGTGGCTTCCTTGGGGCCTTTCATCGACACGGTCGTGATCTGCACCATGACAGCCTTGGTGATCGTGATCACGGGTGCCTACAACGACCCCGACCTCCAGCACCTCGTGGACGGCAACAACGGGGCCGCCCTGACTTCGATGGCCATGCAGGGCGCCATCGGATCCTGGTTCAAGTACGTGCTCGCCATCGCGGTGATGTTCTTCGCCTACTCGACCATGATCTCCTGGTCCTACTACGGCGAGCGCTGTTGGGTGTGGCTCTTCGGGGATGCGTCCTCGATGATCTACAAGATGATCTTCCTGGTCTTTGTCTTCCTGGGTTCTGTCGTTTCCGCCACCAGCGTGCTGGAGTTCGGTGACCTGATGATCCTCGGCATGGCCTTCCCCAACGTCCTCGGTGTCGTCATCCTCTCGGGCAAGGTGCGAACGCTGACGGACAAGTACCTTGCCCGCCTCAAGGCTGGGGAGTTCAAGGTCTACAGCTAGATCTCTGCCAGCGCCTGAAGATTGACGTTGGTCAACCGAAAGCTGCCGCCTTGGTGCGGCGCCTGACCGGGACTCCACCGGTCACGGTACCCGAGAAGAGAAACGTCCCCTCGATTCGCCAACCGGGACGCGGAGGTGGCTGGCCGTGCTCTTCTAATTGCCAAGGGCTGACGAACAACAGGAGCGGGCGCTCGGGAGCGTCCGTCACGAGCAGATCCACCGCTTGGCCGGTGAGGGGGTTTCGCAGGTGCTGGATCGACCGCACACGCAAGGAGACGTCTGAACACCCGCCCGGCGCACTGGGATCGCCGAGAGGTGCCACGAACGCGCCGCGACGTTGCTCCAGGATGCTCGGATCGCAGACGCCCTCATTGGGCCCCACGTAGTCCACGTGCAGCGCAAAGCCGGCGATGCTCACGGCCAGCACATGGTTTATTGGCATGTGGGGAGGGAGTCGCTGGGCATCCACCAGCCAGGTCGCCAGACGATAGGCACCGGGCTCACCCGGTTGGAGCAGAGGCCCGGGATCGCCGGGGTTGGGTGGGCAGGCCCAACCCGTGAGCAGGGCATCGAAGGGTGAGTCGGGTACGTGGTTCAGCGTCTCGATCCCCATGCGTAGCCGATGGGGGGAGCGGTAGTGGGGCAAGAGGGTCCAGAAGTCCTTGCCCTCCTCCCGGTCAAGACGGACTTCAAGGCCCGCACCCAGCGCGAGGGTCCGATGTTCCTGAGGATCACCACGCCAGGGGGCGGGGTCGCCTTCCTGCACGACCTGGTCCACGAGAGCCTCGTGATCAAGGTCCGGGGGAAAACCGATGCATTCCAGAAGAAAGTCCATGGGCGTTGGGCTCGGGAGGGAGACAGGGCACAGGATAGGCTCTTTGGGAGAGGGCGTCTCTGCTTGGACATCCGGCCGCCTCCCGCTTCGGACTGCCACGCCCATCCCGTCCATGGGCTACCATCTGCACATGTCCTGGATACGCACCATTTCTCTGGAGGAGGCCACCGGGCGTCTGAAGCGTTCCTACGACGCAGCCGTACAGCGCGCTGGAGCCGTGGCCGGCATCGTGCGCGCCATGAGCCTCTCGCCTCCGGTCCTGGACGCCTCCATGGGGCTCTACCAGCGGATCATGTTTGCGCCGGAGGGCCTGAGTCGCGTGCAGCGCGAGCTGTTGGCCACAGTGGTCAGCCAGACCAATGACTGTCACTACTGAGTGCACTCCCATGCTGGGGATCTCCGTGCTGAGCTCCTACAAACCGATGCCGAGCCCGAATCCGTTGAGAGCCTCGTGGACGCCGTTCTCACGGGCTGGAGCTCCGCGGACCTCTCTGCTGCGGACAAGGCCCTGTGTGTGTATGCGGAGAAGCTGACGAGGGACCCGGCGGCCATGAGCCAGGAGGACGTGGAGGTTCTGCGTACGGCGGGGTTCGACGATGAGGCCATTCACGACGCCGTGCAGGTCATCAGCTACTTCAACTACATCAACCGTGTGGCTGATGCGACGCACGTAGACCCGGATCCGGGCATGCCGCCCTACCCCGAAGGCTAGTTGGCCTCACGGACCGTACGCCAACCGTCTACCTCCAGCTCCAGGTTCGACGTCGCCCCCGAGGGCCAGCGGATCTCGGCTTGAATGCGATCCGGTACCGTCCCCAGCCCAAAGTGCAGCTCGGGAGGATTGCCAGCAAGGTAGCTCGTGCCCGCCCCCAGACTCCTGCGCCAGGCTTGGTTGCCACTGCGCAGAGTGACCTCGGCACCGATGGCGGGCGAGCCGGTGTCGCCGGTCAGAAGGCGTAACCCCAGCCAGCGGCCCGTACGCGGCGCGTCGTTGCGTAGGAGCTGCAGGACCGAGTTGTTGGCGGTCACGGCCAGGTCCAGGTCGCCATCCCTGTCGAAGTCACAGGCAGCGGCCGCCCGAGAGGGGAGAGCGCGCAAGAGAGCACTGCCGGCAGACGCGCTCACGTCCGTGAAGCGTCCGCTCCCATCGTTGGTCAGCAGGTGGTTGGGCTGGCCGACGCAGATGCCCGTGCTCTCGTAGTCGGGGCTCGTGTAGCCATTGGCCACGAACAGGTCCAGGTCGCCATCGCACTCCAGGTCGAAGAGCACCGCGCCCCAGGACGTGTAGCCGATGCTGCCCACCAGTCCCGCGGCCACCGTGCCATCGTGGAAGCTCGCCCGTCGATGTTTGGCCTCGTAGGGCGAGTAGAGGTTTGACAAGTACAGGGCATTGGCTTCCAGCTGCCAGTTTGTCAGGAACAGGTCCTCGTCCAGGTCCCCGTCCACATCCCCGATGGCGAGCCCCATACCTCCGCGGGGGTCGTCGACCCCGGTCCTGTAGGAGATGTCCTGGAAGGTGCCATCGCCCTCATTGCGGTAGAGCACGTTGAAGCTCACATCATTGGCCACGTACAGGTCCGGGTCGGCATCCCGGTCAAAATCCCAGAAGATCGGCTGCATGCCACGACCGTTTGCGTCCGTCAGGCCCAACTCTTCGGTGACGTCCTCAAAAACCAGATCGCCTTCGTTGCGCAAGAACACGTTCTCCCCCGCTGGGAACGCAAAGGGCAGCATGGGCAGAGGGTCCTCGCGCTGGTAGGACTGCATGTCCGGGCCGCGCTCCATCTTCGTCAGGTCGAAGTCCAGGTAGCGCGTAACGTAGAGGTCCAGGTCGCCGTCCTTGTCGTGGTCAGCGGCCGCGAGGCCCGCACTCCACTGGTCAGAAGCGAGAGACGCAGGCAGCGGGACGGGGCTGAAGTGTCCGCTCCCGTCCCCTTCGAGCAGGACGTCCGGGCCACGATTGGCCACGTAGAGGTCGAGGTCGCCATCACCGTCGGCGTCGAAGAACAGGGCACCCATGCCTGCGCCCGTCGCCTCGGCCCCTGAGCCCAGCGTGATGTCTTCGAAGTGATCTCCTCCTACGTTTCGTAGGAGGCGGTTGGGCAAGGGGCCCGTCTCCGGGCGGCCAGATCCCTGTACCAGGTACAGGTCGACCCACCCATCCCCATCCACGTCGCCCCAGGCAAGACCCGGACCCATCGTGGGGGCGATGGTGAGCTGTTCGGCGGGCCCCTCCAGGTGCAGATTCTCAAGGCCCAAGTGTGAGGTCACGTCGCAGAACCAACCGGTGGACGGCGCGGATTCTGTACGTGGCGCTCTCCGCGTTTCGATTTCCGCACACTCAATCTCCACCAGCACGGTCCAGGTGCGACCCGGCTGCGCGCGATGGGGAGGATCGAACCACAGATCCAGGGTCTCGTGCGCGACGAGAGGTGCCGTCCAGGGATCTGGCTGGGTGCCCTCCTGGGTTTTCTTGCCGTCGTTGCGCTCCCAATCGCGGAGGAGTAGAGGCACACCCGCTGTGCCCTGCACCTCTTCGACCCGCGCGAAGAACGCCTGATCGAGGCGGGCCCCACCCGGCTCGACGTGCACGTTCTGTTTGGCATGGGCGGGGAGAACGAGGGCTTCTCGCCGGCCGCCGCCCAGCGTGTGCGGGACTCCGTCGACCATCACAGCGTGCGGCGTGCCTGCGCCATCTCCGGCGATCAGGACCAGACTGTGTGGAAGGATGCCCCAGTCGGGCGGGACAAGGGTGACCGCCGCCGTGGAAAGGTGCTGACCATCCTGGCGCGCAAGCCAGGGGAGATGGCTCACACTGGGCAGGGTCTCACGGGGCAATTGGCTAGGGCCCACCACCAGGGCTCCTTCGGATCCGACGAGGAGCTGGTGGCCCACCGGGTGCTGGATGGCCCGCAGGGCGAGGTCCACGATCTGCCATCGAGCTGACCCTTCGAGGCGCAGTCCCAGGCCCCTGCGGGTGCGCTCAGCCCGGACAACCTCCTCTGAGCGGCTCACAAGGGGAGCCAGGAGCAGTTGGCGCCCCTCTCTCAGGGAGCCCAGGAGCTCCGGCTCAGGGCTGTTGAGTGCCCACAGGCCGTGTTCGGGGCGGTCTCCTGCCAGAGGCTGGCGAGGAGAGCAGCTGGCCCCGAGGGCCAGGAGAAGGAGCGCGGTGGGCAGGTTCTGCACGGATCTGTTGTCCTCGCTCAACGCAACGCGCTCCGCCAAGGGTGGCGGAGCGCATGTGCCCGCAGGAACATCCCGCGAGGCCTGGGATCACCCGACCCATGGCAGGCGTCCGTGGATGACTGCCACCTAGAACTTGAGGTCGCGAATGTCCTCGACATCGAAGTTGATGGAAGCCTCTTTGACGGGATCGATCACTCTTCCCGTTCCCTTGAAGGGGTTGAAGATCAGCGCTCCGGTAACCACGCGACCATCCTTGAAGGTGATCGTCGCCGTGTCTGCCGTCTGAGCAGCGAGCAGAGCATCGTAGATTCTCTCAGGTGCCATTTGTTTCGTTGTCTTCTGGGATTTGCGGGATGATCCTTCTTGATTCTTCGCCTGTTGAGTCGGGTTGGTCAATGACATGCGGTGAGAACCTCGCCTTCGGAGTTGTGGCCACAGTGGCCGGTAGTATTGGCAGGGATGGAGACCAGGTGGTCCAGATCTGTAAGCAACAGGCTGGACCAGGTTTCGAAGTTGGCTCCGGTAGCGGCGAGTCTCTGCAGCTCGGCCACCGAAACGAAACTACCTTCGAGCTGGTCCACTTCGCGAATCGCTACCGGTCCCTTGACCGCGATCACTTGGACCAACCCGACATGGACGGCTCCGACAGCATTGGAGTCGTCGTTCAGTAATCCCACACGATGGACCGTGTACGGTCCATCGATGGAGAGTTCCTCCTCAGCCACCTCCCGTCGGGTGGCTGCAGCAATAGGGTCGGAGCCATCCCGCTCCTGTGAATACCCCTGACTTGGCGAATCTGAACTGGCCCCCGAGGATGCCCCCTGCATGTCCTCCGGGTTGATATGACCTCCCACTCCGATGGAGAGCTTGTCGTGCAGACGGGCCTCCCCCCCGGCCTTTGTGCGCCGCAGGCAGAGCACTTCTGGGGTCCCACCATCCCCCTGACGAACCACCAGCGAGTAAGGGATGACCTGTTTCAGCGCTGGGGTGCGCTCCGCGTACTCGCGCTCCACGAAGAAGCCATGCTCGCGTACACATGCGGCGAAGGCCTCCGCATCTGCTCCTGACCTGGTCCCTTCCTTGGAGTCTCCCGCGCCGAAGAACTGGACCCCGTGGGGGTAGCTCTCCGGAAAGAGGTTGGGTCGCGGGATGACGAAGACGAATTCCATGGATGAGTAGCGCGAAGTTGCGGTGTGCTACCTGAAGCCGGTGTGCGGTCGGCGGAGGAGTGGATCCTCGTGTGGCGAACGACCTGGCTGGCGAGGCCTTGGCTTTCGAGACGGCGAAGAATCCGATGAAGGGAGAAGGATCAACCCGGTCGAGCCGGAGAGTGCGCGGGCGACTCGCGTCCGCGTCACGACTGACCACTCTAGACCACTTCTTGCGGTTCGTCAACGGGGTCGCGCGAGCGGGGGACGAGCTCCGGAATCTGTCGACGCTTCGCTTTCCCTTTCTAAGTTCAATTGGGCAAATCACCTGCCCGATGTGCATTCCATAGATCCCGCAGTTGCGCCAACTCTTGCTGCGCAAGGAAATCGGAAAGCGGGGGTGGAAGTGAGAGGTCCGATAAGCCGGGTTCTGTTCCTCCCCGTGAGGGGAGGCGACGACCATTTCTCTGGGACCGGAGTTGCCTCCGGCCTCGAACGACCTACCCGGAAGGTGTGAGCGCGGGTCATCGCCCGTTGACCTTCCCTATTTGGTCTTTCTCCGCGTGGGGTTTACCTTGCCAGTCCTGTCACCAGGAACTGCGGTGCGCTCTTACCGCACCCTTTCAGCCTTGCCGCCCGCACCGAAGCGCGGGGTTGGCGGTCTACTCTCTGTTGCACTTTCCCTGGCCTCACGGCCGGTTGCCGTTAGCAACCACACTGACCCGAGGAGCCCGGACTTTCCTCCCTCCCAGCTCGCTCGGCCCAGTTGCCTGTGCCTCGCGGTCCTGGAGAGCGGCCGCCTGGGCCTCTCACTTCCGGGCGGATTGTAGCCGGGTCCAGGGAGTGTGGGGTACCCGACCTGCTGTGTCTGTCCGGGAGGGTGGTAGGATGGCGTGACCCCATGGCCATGACCCCCGCTCCCCCCCTGCTCTGCCTCCTGGCCGCCTTTTTCGGGGGACTGAGCCACCCGGCCCCTCCGACCATGGGGGGTGACCTGGAGCAGTGTGTGCGGACCTTCCGGCGAGCCGCCGCCAAGCGCGCGAACGCTGCCAGCCACGCTGAGGCCCAGGCTGCGCTGGACGCCCTGGTCGCCTTGGGAGATCCCGCGGCCTGCGAGGTCATCGGCTTGGAGTTTGCCCAGTGCGTCCAGCGCCTGGGGGAGGTGGAGTCCGAGCAGCAGCGCGTCCGCGCCCGCCTGGCTCAGGGCCAACGGGTCGTGGATGGGTTGACCCTGCGTGCCGAGAAGGACGAGAGTCTGGCCGAGGTGCTGAAGGACCAGGTCCGCGCAGCCGAAGGGCTCACCCGCCGTCTGGGCGAACTGGAGGAGAAGGGTGAGGCGCTGCGGCCCTGGAAGATGTCCGTGTCCGGCGGTGCCGGACGCCTGTTGACGCAGTTGAGCGATTCTCGCAAGCGGAGCGCTCTGAAGGAGATCTGGAGGCAGGCCGAAAAGGAGGAGATCTGGAGCACACGCCTGGCCGCCATTGGCTTCCTGGGCGAGGTCGGCGGTGAGGATACGACCAAGCGACTGCAGGCGGTGCTGGCTGATCTCGCCTCCGATTGCGTGCGCTTGGAGCGAGGCCTCCCCAGGAAGGAGGCGGACGTGCGCAAGATGGAGGCGCGCCTACAAAAAGAGAGTGACCAGAGCGGGGGTGGGGTGTCGGGTGCCAGCGCGGCTCAGTACGAGAAAATCAAACGCGAAGCAGCAGCCGATCGAAGGCAGATCACGGCGATGGGGCAGGTGTGCGATGAGTGTGTGCTCTCCGCGGGTCGGGCCCTGTTCCGCATGCAGCCCGACGCCCAGGCCAAGGCTCTGACGGCCCTGCTCAAGGCTCAGAGAAAAGCCTCCACGGGAGCGCGTCTGAGGACCTTGCAGATTCTGAGTGCGGTGGAATGCGGGCCGGCACAAGCGGCCCTCCTGCGGTGTCTCGATGGGGAGGATGAACCCCTGGCCATCGCCACCATTCTGCGTGAATTGGCCCCCTACGGCCCGGTGGTCCTGCCCACGTTTGTTGTGATCGCACAGCTGTCCCACGAGTCGTGGCTCGCACAGCGCGCCGCCATCGAGGCCCTAGTGATCCTTGGGCAGCGAGAGGGGGTCCGTGCCATGATCACCGCCCTCGAGGGGGCCAGCGGCCGCGTTCGCACGGATTTGCGTGGGGGCTTGGTGGCCCTCACCGGATTGGACTACCACACGAACCACACCCTCTGGCAGACCTGGTGGGAGGCGGACGGTGAGCAGTTCGAGGTGCCCGAAACAGGTCGTACCCTGAGCGCCGCACTGCCCGCGAGAGACTCGGTGGGCATGACCTTCTTCGGGATCACCACGGAGAGTCAACGCGTTCTGTTTCTACTCGACCTGTCCGGCTCCATGAATTTCTCCATGATCGCCCGGGACAATCCCACCGATACCCCTGGAGTTCCACCGGACTTGCCACGCGGCAAGGAGCAGTCACGTCTGGAGGCGGCCAAGGTCGATCTGGCGCGAGCCCTGGGTGGGCTGCGTGAGGGAGCGGTGTTCAACCTGGTGCTCTACGCCTCGGACGTGTGGACCTGGCAGGACGAGCTGGTGGAGATGGAAGGCACCCAACGCGTGGACGTGCAGGAATATGTGGGCAGCCTGCGCGCTTCAGGGGGCACGAACATCTACGGCGCCCTTCGCACGGCCCTGGAGATTGCGGGGGTGAAAGGAGGGGAGGAGTGGGATTCTCCGCGCATCGACACCCTGTTCCTCCTGACCGACGGGCGCCCCTCGGTGGGCCTGACCACCCAACCCGACGAGATCCTGGCTTACGTGAGGGAGAAGAACCGCTCCGGTGGGATTGTGATCCATACGATTGGACTCTCGGGGGCTCAGGATGCCTACCTGTTGAGTGAGCTGGCTGCACAGAACGGTGGAACGTACTCCGCACGCTGAAACCATGGACGACTTCACCCTCACCAACCTCGAGCTGCGCGAGTCCACGGAGACCGGGGAGGAGGCCGCAGGTCTGTCCCACGCTTCCATGAAGGGCATGCTCCTCCTGACCGTGCTGGAGCTCGCTCCCCGGGGTGAGCCGCGGGGGGCCGTGACTGTCGTGCACGATGCGGGGGACACGGGTGACCGCTATCGGGAGCTGGCCACCGTGCTTGCCACCCGGGGCTGGGCGGTGGCCCTGCCCGACCTGCGTGGCCACGGTCGCACCGAGGGGGAGCGGGGGCACAGTGCTGGCCTGATCGAGATCGGGAGGGACCTGGAGGAGATCCAAGACCATCTGGCCTATCGCATGCCCGATGAGCCCAAGGTCCTGGTGGGGCAAGGGCTGGGTGCCCTGCATGCCCTCTCCTATGCCATCTCAAAGCCTGGGACCCTGGCAGGTCTCGTGCTCGTGGCTCCCCTGCACGAACCCCGGTTTGAGCCTCCCGAGGCTCCGAGTGGAATGTTGGGACGCCTGATGGGCAAGAAGTTGACGTCCACCTCGCCGGGCTCCATCCCTTGGACGGGCGACCAGCTGGTGCGTGGTGCGGCGGCCGCGGCCTGGGACAGCGATCCGCTCACCCACAACATCATCACGGCCCGGGCGCAGGAGCAGGCTCAGCGAGCCGCGAGCGAGTTCCTCCCACGCCTGAGCGAGGTAGGCGTCCCCGTGCTGATACTCCATGGCGCGGACGATCCGCTGTCCGACGCCGAGTGCAGCCGCGCGCTGGCCGGGGATGGAGTGCACGTGCAGGTCCTCGATGGCCTCCTACATCATCCCCTTCAGGGGGACGGCAGCGACGCGGCACATCTGGCTCTGGCCGATTGGCTCGATCAGCACGTGCCAGCCAAGGGCTGAGCTGCCGGATCTAGCCTCCGCGGATCATCGACAGGAACTCCCGTCGAGTGGCGTCATTGCGCCGGAAGGCGCCAGTCATGCGGCTGGTGACCGTGACGGAGCTGGGCTTCATCACGCCGCGTGTGGTCATGCATTGGTGTTGGGCTTCGATGACGACTGCCACACCGCGCGGCTCAAGCACCTTGTCTATGGTGTTGGCGATCTGGACGGTGAGCTTCTCCTGGATCTGCAGTCGGCGTGCGTAGATCTCCACCACCCGGGCCAGCTTGCTCAGACCCACGATGCGGTTGTCGGGCAGGTAGGCGACGTGGGCCACCCCGATGAAGGGCACCATGTGATGCTCACAGTGTGAGTGCAGGCAGATGTCGCGCACGGTCACCATCTCGTCGTAGCCACCGACCTCCTCAAAGGTCTTGGAGAGGACAAGCTCGGGATCTTCCTCGTAGCCACCGAAGAATTGATCATAGGAGCGCACCACCCTGGCAGGCGTCTCCTGTAGACCTTCGCGCTGGGGGTCATCGCCCGCGTAGGCGATCAGTGTGCGTACCGCTTCCTCGGCGGCCTCCTTGGTGGGGCGGGTGTTCTGGGTGGCCATCGGGGCAGTGGTGGTGAGGCGCGTCATGGGAGTCTCCGGCGGGATTCTAGCAGATTCCTCAAATGGCCGAGACCTCGCCACCTGCGGCTTGTCGGCCCATTCTCGGCCGGGGGGAGGAGTCGGCACGGTGCGCTGCCATCCTCCACTCCGATCTCCGAGCGGCTTCAAGCGAATCCACGACCACTCAACTGTGCGACGACTCCCGCCGCGTGGCGTCGTTACGCCGGAAGGCGCCGGTCATGCGGCTGGTGACCGTGGCGGGACAACAACTGGCTTGGCCGGCTCTTGGTCAACGACCCGAGCCGCTGTCCTGAGTGCCGCGGGCTGTGATCGAGCGAAGGAAGGCGGCCTCCTCATCGTCGAAGGGCGTGCCGTCGGCGCGCAGGATGTCGTGGTGCCACGTCTTCGGCAGGGGTTCACCGGGAGTATCCCAGGAGGCCCAGCCGTAGGCTGTGTTGGTCTTGCCGGTGACGAGCCCCCAGTTGATCGCGCCGATGCCGTGCTTCTGTAACACCGGCAGGGTCAACTGGAACGTGTCCTCTCGACTGCGGATGAAGTACTCCGTGCAGAGCATGGGGCGTCCCGGCGCGCCTTCTCCGAGCATGAGGATGAGCTTCTCCAGCGAGTCCTGGTTGCCGTAGTGGTGAAAGGTGACGATGTCGGCCCACTCGAGCGCTGCCTCGACCTCGAAGTCCCCGCGATTCCAGCAGCTGGTCAGCGGCTGGGTCGGAGCAACCGAGCGCGCCCACCCCCACACGTCCTTCAGCAACGGCACGCAGAGAGCGCCGGTCAGCCCCTTGGTGTACTCGCCCGGCTTCTTGCCGCGCTGATACCACCACCCGCCGGGCTCGTTGTAGAGGTCCCACATCAGCACGCGTGGGTCGTCTCGGAAGCGTGTCAGCACGGCGTCGACATATTGCTGGAGGCGACGGCGGAGCGCCTGATCGGTGGGGTACCGCTTCAGTTGCGGCAGGCCCGGGCTCTCCAGCCAGGCAGAGTTGTGAACGCCCGGCCAGGGACTGGGTTGCTCTCCGATCTTCGGCTCGGCGAGCCAGCAATCGTCGAAGATCACCAGCAGCACCCTGATATCGTGCGAGGCTGCGATGTCGAGGAGCCGGTTGACGCGCCGCAGGAAGCCCTTCGGGTCCTGGTCGTAGGCGAGGTCGTGCAGGTAGACGCGCACGACGTTCATCCCCAGATCGGAGGCCCAGCCCAGCTCCCGGTTGATCGTCTCGGGATCGAAGGTGTCCTCCTGCCACATCTCAAGCTGGTTGACGGCGTTGCTGGGTATGAAGTTGCAGCCGAGCAGCCATGGCTGCCGGGCATGCCACGCTCTCGCCCGCTCGGTGGTCCAGCGCCCCTTCAGGTGGTCGGGCACCTCCAGCTCCAGCGTGCTCGCTGGCGGCAGCGGCGGCTCTGTCTGCCCGAACCCAGCCGAGGCGAAGCTCAGCACGGCACATAGAACGGCGGCGGTATGTGTCATGGCACCTCCAAGCACGTTGCACGGTCAGGTTGCACCCGTCCGAGCATCCCAGGCGAATGTGCCGTGGGAGAGCACCGGAGCGGCAACCCTTCGCGCTGGGGGGCATCCCCCGTGTAGGCGATCAGTGTGCGTACCGCTTTCTCGGCGGCCTCCTTGGCGGAGCGGGTGTTCTGGGTGGCCAATGTGGCAGGGGTGGTGAGGCGCGTCCTGGGAGTCTCCGGCGGGATTCTAGCAGATTCCTCAAATGGCCGAGACCTCGCCACCTGCGGCTTGTCGGCCTATTCTCGGCGGGGGGGAGGAGTCGGCACGGTGCGTTGCTATCCTCCACTCCCGCCTCCAAGCGGCTTCAAGCGAACCCATGACCATTCAACTGTACGACTCCGTCTCCCGCACCAAGCGGCCCCTGAATCCCCTGCAGCCCGGCAAGGTCGGCATGTACGTCTGTGGCCCGACGGTCTACGACGATTGCCACGTGGGGCACCTGATGGGGCCCGTCGTGTTTGACACCGTGGCGCGCTGGCTCATGGCACGCGGGCATGAGGTGCGGTTCGTGATCAATATCACCGACATCGATGACAAGATCATCAATCGTGCGATTGAGAGCGGTGAGGACTGGTCGGCAATCGCCGAGCGCTACACGGCGCAGTACCTCGGTTTCTTGAAGGAACTCTCCGTGGTCACCGTGACGGATCACCCCCGTTGCTCAGAGTACGTGCAGGCCATGGTGGATTTCATCGCGGATCTGGTCGCGGGGGACATGGCCTACCAGGCCTCCGACGGGGTGTACTTTGACGTCTCGCAGCATGAGGGCTACGGGAAGCTGTCCGGTCGCAAGCTGGACGACATGCTTGCTGGAGCCCGGATCCAGGCCAGCGAGGGGCTGCGTCATCCGGCGGACTTCGCCCTCTGGAAGAACGTCAAGCCCGGGGAGCCCAGCTGGGAGAGCCCCTGGGGACCGGGCCGCCCGGGCTGGCACATCGAGTGTTCAGTCATGTCATCCCAACTGCTGGGGCGTACCTTCGACATCCACGGTGGCGGGGATGACCTGAAGTTTCCGCATCACGAGAATGAGATCGCTCAATCTGAAGCCCACGGCGACGGCTATGCACGCCACTGGATGCACAACGGCCTGATTCAGTACGAGGGCCGCAAGATCTCCAAGAGTGATCCGCGCATGCAGGAGGAGTCCTTCTCCCAGCAGTTCCAGGCGCGCTGGCTGCTGGACCGTTTCGGGCCTTCAGCCGTCCGGTTCTTTCTTCTGCGCACGCCCTACGGTCGGCCCGTGGACTTTGGCCCCAAGGTCCTGGATGGGGCCCAGAAAGGTCTGATCCGGGCCTTGAAGCTCCTCGCCCCGGTCTTGGATCAGGAGTCCGATCGTGACCTGGAGGCCATTTGTGCCGTACCACTGGAAGAGAATCTCGACAAGGCGCGCGCGTCGTTCTGCACCGCCATGGACGATGACTTCAACACGGGTGAGGCCATCGCCCAGTTGTTCACCCTGGCCCGGGACCTGCGTGAGGTTCCTGAGGAGGCGCGTACACCCGGACTCGAAGTGCTCAGGGACCTGGGCCGCATCCTCGGCCTGTTCCAGCTCGGGGACACCGGGCTCGGGGAAGGGCTCGGCGAAGGAGGAGACCAGGCTCTCTTGGGCAAGGTGTTGGGCGCGCTGCTCAGCGTGCGCGAGACGGCCCGGAGTGCGGGCGAGTTCGCCACCGCCGATGGTGTTCGTGACCTGCTGGTGGCCCAGGGCGTCGAGGTGAGTGATTCCGCAGAAGGTGCAGGTTGGTCCGTGGGGTCGGGAGGGGCTCCCGATCTTGAGGGCCTGCTCAATGGCGCCATGGACCTGCGGGAGGCCGCGCGGGAGCGTGGCGACTATGCGACAGGCGATGGCATACGCGACAAACTGGGCGAAGTGGGGGTGTCAGTGCAGGACGCGGCTGGCCGCTCAACTTGGACCCTCGCGTAGTCTCAGTGGGTTACAATTACCTCCTCAGAGGCCACCGTTCGCTCCATTTACACTTTCGTTACACCCATGGAGACGTTGGGGTGCGTCCCGTGAGGGACGCGATCGCAGTTGTCCATAGCTGCGGCAGTCTCGATCCCCCGACCTCTGACCTCCGACCTCCGACCTCTGACCGGCCCCGAACTTCATGCAGAACCTCCTCACCATGAGAACGCCTCTACTCGTCACCTTCCTTGGCAGCACCCTTCTGGCAGCGGCCTCCGCCCAAACTTCGGAGCCCCTACCCTTTCCCGGTGTCCTGATCGGTCCGGGTGAAGTATCGGAGGTCCTGGAATTTGAAACGGACCTGGCGGTGGTCGATGCCCTGACAGACCTCGGCCGGGTCAGCCTGCGGGGTGTGCCCATGCCCACGGGACAGATCCTCAACCTGGATCTGGAGCGTGTCGAGTTCCAATGGGGATCGCTGGGTGTCTACGTGGACGGTGTGCGCACTGAATACGATCCGGGTGATTCCAGCTGCTGGAAGGGCGAGGTTGCCGGAGTGGAGGGCAGCGAGGTCTTCATCTCCTTCTCTTCGTTGGGTAGCTACGGCTGGATTCACGACGGCGTGGACTACACGCATCTTAGCGCCATGCCCAATGGCGACGGTGAGTGGGAAGGCGCCCGCATGCGCCTCTACTCGGACAAGGCCCTGAACGCAGCCGGTCCAGGGCTCGGCGCCCGCGGAATGGGGACTTGCCTCAGTGATCAGCTGCAAGGCGGCCCTCAGTCTCCTCCGGCCATCAATCCTGCCGATCTTTCACCTCCCACCTACGGCGCGGCTCAGAAGCTCGAGTGCAAGATGGCCATTGAGACGGACAACCAGCTCTACAAGAAGTGGAACAATCTGTCCGCCTGCGAGAACTACGTCTTCGCCCTGCTGGGCGCCATCAGCGACCGCTATGACACCCAGATCGACACCATCCTGACCTTCCCCTATGTGCAGTTCTGGACGACCGCGAGCGACCCGTGGAATAGTCAGGATTCGGGCGGCAGCTCGTCCGATCTACTCACCGAGTTCCAGAACGCCTGGGCGGGTAACATCCCCAACGGTGCCCACCTCGCGCACTTCGTCTCCGGTGCCAACCTGGGTGGGGGAGTGGCTTGGGTCGGTTCGCTCTGCAGCCAGACCTACGGATTTGCCGTGAGTGGCAACATTGATGGTGGTGTGACGTTTCCTGTCACCCAGGGCTCCAACACCTGGGACTTCATGGTGGTTGCCCATGAGACCGGTCACAACTTCGGTACGTCCCACACCCACGACTACTGCCCGCCCCTGGACAAGTGCTACAGCAACTGCACGGGCAACACGCAGTGCACCAACCAGGGCACGATCATGTCCTACTGCCACCTGTGCAGTGGTGGGATGAACAACATCACCACCTATTTCCACCCGAGCGTCGTGTCGACGATGCGTTCGGGGGCAGTCTCCAGTTGCATTCCGAACTGGAACTCGAACAGCTTTGCGACGGTGTTCTACGACGACTTTGAAGTGGGGGGATTGGTAGCCAACGGCTGGACCAAGGTCAACTCCCGCCGGAAGTCGGACTCGGCCCACGAAGGCAACAAGGGGGCCAAGATCCGCAAGTCGGGTAGCATCCTGCGCACGGTGGACACCTCGGGCTTTGGCGAAGTCGTTGTGCGCTACTGGCGCAAGACCAAGAACTACGATGCGGGCGAAGAGCTACGCCTGCGGTACTCCACGAACGGTGGATCCAGCTGGAAGACTGCTGGAGCCTCCGATGCCATCTCGTGGGGCTTTGTCGAGTACGCGATGCCCTCCTCCGCGGGCAACAACGCCAACTTCATGATCATGTTCAAGTCCTTTGGCGGCGACGAGCCCAAGGAGAACGGACGCGTGGATCAGGTAGAGGTCTTGGGCCGATAGGCCGACAAGGGCCTTCAAGGATCTTGATCCTTGGGGGCCCTAGAAGCCCGAGTCGACCGTGACCGCATACACGGCGAACTGCCCGACCCAGTGGTCGTAGTTCAGGAAGTCGCCCTTGAGTTGGTAGTGGCGCTGCATTCCCAGGGCCAGATGTGCGTTAGCCGATCGTAGGAAGCGTCTGCGGTCGGCTCCGCTCGTCGTCGTGTCGGCCATGCTGCGGAGGCTCCAAAGGCGCGACCAACCCATGCCGTAGGAATGGGACGTCGCAATGCGGTTGACGGCGAGATGCTTGTCCTTGATCGGGTCCTGTAGCTGCCAGAAGCCCTGTGCCACTGTCAGGGGTTGCGTGGTGTGAATCAGGTGGTGCCAGTTGCCAAAAGTCGAGAAGAAGCTCAAGGATGGGTCGAGGTCGCTCTTGAAGCTCGTGCCTGCTATGTCCACCAGGAAATACTGCTGGATCCAACCGTCCAGAGTGCTCTGGTCCGAGAGGTTTCCAATGTACCCAAGGTATTGGTGCAGCTGGGTGAAGGCCCAGGCCGTGCTGTTGTAGTTGGACGCCAGGGGATCAATCTGGGTCACCGAGAAATGACCCAGCAGAGCTTGTGCCACCTCATCGGCCACGGGACGCATACGTGAGGGAGCGGGTCTTCCGTTCTCGATGGCCCATTTCTCGTATTCGGTAGCCAGGCGGAGGAACCAGGCCCGTGCGTAGGTGTAGGTAACCCAGTTGGCGACCTCGTAGCGCAGCTTGTCGTAGCGCAGCGCATCTTCGGAGGCCAAAGCGATGGCCTGCAGAGAGGGCACGGCGCGCGCAATGCGGTAGGCGGCCCAGTGGGCATGGACGCTTGAGTGCGTGTCAAACATGCGCGTGAACACGCGCTTGCCCTTTGTGGGCTGAACACCGGGGTAGATCAGCGTTTCCATTTCCCGGAGGACCACTTCCGTTCGTTGATCTACCGAAGGGGCTTGAGCTGTGGCCTGAGCACCCAGACCCGTGGGGGCGATGAGGGCCAAAGTCAGGACCGGGGCATACCTATTCCAGGGGCGCATGACTCTCCATTATACCCCCTGCTCCCGCATCGGTCCGAACATGGATGGGTGGGCTCACGGTGTGGGCTCGCACCGTGACCGGGGATCCACCATGGCCGCTGTCCTCTGCCCGCAGGAGCTCCAGCGGTGCTACTCCGCGCGTAACCAGTCTTCGAGCAGGATCATGGCCGACCAGGAATCGCGGCGGTCCTTCCGATCCTGCCCCGTATGACCGGCCTCCACCAGTCGCGCTTCAGCCTCCTTGGTGGATAGGCGCTCGTCCACCAGGGCGAGTTCGGGGTCGGGGAAGCGCGCACACAGTCGCTCGCAGAACTCCGCGACGTCCTTGGCACGCGGGCCAGCGGTTCCATCCATGTTCAGGGGCTGGCCCACCACAATGACGCTCACCTGGCGGTCAGCCAGGAGGTCGTCGATGAAATCCAGTAGCTCGTCTCCGTCCCCCGCGCCATGGAAGGTAGTCAGGGGCTCGGAGGTGATGCGCAGGGCGTCGGCCAAGGCGAAGCCCGTACGCCGGGTGCCGTGGTCGATGGCCAGAACCGCTCCGGGGACAGTCATGGGCCTAGGCGCGATCAGGCGCCTGCTCGCGTACCTGCTTGACCACCGCACGCACGTCCTGGGCGTGCTTCTTGGAGCACACAAGACTGGCACCTTCGGTGTGCACCACCACCAGGTCTTCCACTCCAATCAATGCCGTTACGTGGCCGTCTGGCCCGTGCACCACGTTGTTTGAAGCGTTGACCGCAATCAACTGCCCCTCGCCGCTACAGCGGTTACCCGCGCCAGCATCGGGCAGTACGTCGTCGAGCGCGGGCCAGGAGCCTACGTCGCTCCAATGGAACTCTGCTCCCACGACCTTGCAGTCTTCCTCCTTCTCGAGGACCCCCACGTCCACGGAGAGTGGGCTGACGCTTTCCATGAACTCCTCAAGGCCTCCCTCGGCACAATCGAGGAGACCGTGCCACAACTCCGGAGCATGTCGTTCCAGGGCCGCCTCGAAGGCCGAGGTGGACCACACGAAAATTCCACTGTTCCAGAAAAACTCACCGCTGGCCAGGAGCTCTTGGGCCCTGGCCATATCAGGCTTTTCAATGAACTGCCGTACGCCCCATGCCTTGCCTCCGCTTACGTCCTCGATGGGCTCGCCCGGTTGGATGTAGCCGTACCCCGTGGCTGGAAAAGTCGCTGGGATGCCCAACGTAACCAGGCCCCCCGATTGCGCAGTGTGGATGGCGGCACCCACGCTCTGCTGGAATGCTTCCCGAGACGGGATGATGTGGTCGGCTGGCAGAACGATCTGGATGGCATCGGGATCGATCTCTCGCAAGAACTTCTGAGCCAGAGCCAGGCAGGGCAGGGTGTTGCGGCCCACAGGTTCAAGGATCAGGTTCTCTGCTGGCAATTCGGGGAGCTCCGCTCGTACGAGGTCTGCGTGACCCTGCCCGCACACCACCAGAATATTCTCGGGATCTACGAGTCCATCCAGTCGCGACCAGGTCCCGCGCAGGAGAGAATGGCCGCCCTCGACTCTCAGGAACTGCTTGGGCAGATTCTCACGGCTCGCAGGCCAAAAGCGCGTGCCCGACCCCCCCGCCATGATCACTGCGAAGATCGTGTTCGCCATGGGGGCATGCTACCCGCCCGGAGCGCCAGTCAGAAGCGTCGTCGCCGCTTGCTGTAGGGTGGCAGGGGTAGTTTTTGTCCTCCCTTTGAAGGGGGGAAAAACTGGGAGAAAAGCCCCTTGACCGCCACTTCAGGCCGATCGAGGTTCCCGAGCACGCTGATGCGTAGGAGGCCACTTTGGATCTTGTAGAGCACGCGAGTGATAGGGCCCAGGCGATCCAGGAGGCTGTAGTTCACCTCCAGGTCATGATTTAGGTTGCCGTTCATCTTCAGCGTGCCGGAGCCGACCAGTGAGAGCAGGTCGCTCTTGAGTCGGATGTGGTTCATGTCGATCTCGCCCCCAGCCACACCGAAGCGCGCATCAAAGCGGGAGAAGGTGGCCGCAGACTCGAATCCGAGTTGGGAGAACAGGACCTGGAACACGGGAATGGCCCACAGGTCGGAATTGGTCAGGCGGAAGCGGCCCACCCCCCGGATGCCATTCAGATCGGATAGGCGTCCGCGCAGCTGCATGTCCGCGTTGATTTTTCCTCGGTTGGCAAAGTCCGAATTGAAGACCCCACGCAACAGTTGCGAGACGTCCACGTCTATCATTTCACCGGCCAGGGAGAAGGCGTAGGGCTCGGCCAGGTCCAATGAGAAGAACCCCGAGCGTGCCGAGCCCGGGAGAGCAATGGAGCTCAAGTGTCCCCCTTCAAAACGTCCGTTCAGGGCTTCGATCGTGAGCCGCGGTTCGAGGTAGGTGACCTGCAAGTTCGTTTGGCTCAGCTTGCGCCCCGCCACTTCGCCCTCAAGATCACGCACCTCGGCCGCCGCCCGTACCCGGCCGTTCTCGTAGAACAGGTCGAGGGCGATGTTCTCCGAACGGTGCAGGACCACGGGCAAGCCGAGCCGCAAGGAGACATCCCGCAAAGTCACGGGACCCTTCAAGTGCATGCCTATCGTCCCGTCCTCTTGGTGGGCAAGCTCGAGCCGTGTGCCGTCCAACTGAATCTCGCCACTGCAACCCAACTCGCCCAGCAGGGAATCCAGGGTCTGCGCATCCAAGAAGTGCTGCAGGTGCGCCTCATCTATGGGCAGGGATGGTGCTGAGAGTTGTGCCTCGAGCCACGTGCCTGGAGACCCGGGCTGTAGGACCACTTCGTTGAATGCTACCGGGGATCCAGCCAACTCCGCCGTCAGAGAGGCGAAGGTCCAGCTGCTTCCGTTGTATTCGCCACCACCTTCCAGCGCTTCCAAGATCGGAGCGTCCTGGGGCCCGATGCGCTTCAGGTGAGTGGAGAGGCCCAGTTGCAATGCTGGCGGAGGTGAATCCGTGGCCTCGGGGCCCGAGAGGGGCGGCAGCGTGAGCTGTGCCGAGAAGTCCAGGGTCCCGGCCTGCTCCAATTCAGCCAGGGCAGAAGTGGCGTCCCCTTCGGTGCCGGGGCCGACGAACAGGGCCAGGCTCTCTTTGACCTGGGGGTCCTCCAGATCCAACCCCGCTCCCCAAACGGCGATCTGGGCCGGGCGCTCTGGCCGTCCATCGGCAGATAGGTACAGCGGCACACGGGAGCCCAGCAGGGGTAGCTGGCCGGAGGTTGCAACGCGCCAGGCCACCTGCGCAGACCCGAGCGCGTCGCCTTCGGCCTGAGCTTCCTCGTCCGGCCAGCGCAGGTCGAGTGAGGCACGCCCTGCGACGGCCTCCACCACGCCCGGGAGATCCGGGGGAGCGGCACGCAGGGGCTCGGCACCCGAGTGAATCTCGACCCACGCCCTTGTCTGTGAATCAGAGGCCTGCACGGAATTCAGCTCCAGGTCCACGTGGCCCACCAGTCCCAAGGCGTCCAGATTCTCTGGCGCTTGCCGCCCCAGCCGCTCCCGCAATAGAGGGTCGTTCAGGTCGACTCCGGAGGCTGCGACATTCCACCAGACCATCGAGGCTTCGGACGCGCTTTGGGAGCGCCCCAGCACCTGAACGCCACCCTCGCAACCCGCTGCATTTCCAAGCAGGTCAACCGAGATCGCGCTGCCTCCGGTGCTCCGCCCGTCGATCAAGATAGCCAGATTCCCTCGTGCTGCCTGCAGACCGACTCCCAGCGTCTCGGGGGTCAGGTCGACCTCTTGCACATCCACCAGGATGTCAGCTGAGAGCTTCTCTTGGCCCGTTTGTCGCCACAGGTCCAACTGGAGATCGAAGCGACCACCGTCCGGTCGGTATTCCTCGGCTAGCCGCTCGCATCCCTCGAGACCCGATAGTCCGCCCAGGGCTGCTCGAAGTTCATCGTCGACGGCCAAGGCAGTGGCTCGGATGCTCAAGTCAAACTGCTTTGGTCGATGTTTGCCCTGTTGGCTCGCCGTGGCCAGCCGCAATGGCATCAGATGGCTGGAGCCATTGGCGCGCACCGGGCCCGAGGGATGCAAGCCTTCCAGGCCGACAAGGGAGAGGCGATCGGGCAGAGCGAGATCTGGGCCGACCAGGTGCGTCACCAGGCCCTCTACTTTCGTGATGGGCAGCGGGAAGCCGTAGTTGCGCACCCCGCTTCCATCTTCATTGAGGCCGCCCACGTAGGCGCAGGAGGCGTTGCCATCGGCCACCAGGGCGACGGCCCTCTCCAGGGTCTCAGGCAAGGTGGGGTCCCAGTCGGTGGGGGTACGGAGGCCGACAAAAGCCTCCAATCTGCCGCCCAGGGCCAGACTCTCCCACAGATCCTGGGCCCACTCTGCCGACCCGAGCAGCTCCACCAGCTCCTCATCCAGGGCAACCTCCGCCACGTGAGCGAACAACTCGGCCAGGGCATTGGTTGTGCTTGCCCGCGCGAAGCGAACCTGACCATCAACCCGGGTGTCTTTCCAACGGGCACTCAGGTCTGCCCGACCCTCCCATGCATCACGATCCCAGAGGGAGGGCTCGCGGCTCGGGGCGAAGCTCGCGGAGCACACCGCCCCAAGATCCACAAGCGTGTGCGCAGGTCGGTTGGCCAACCAGGGCAACCGCACCTCACCCTCGCGCAAGACGGTACGGATATCCAGATGGGGCAGAGCCTCGCGGCCGAAAGCCCAATGGCCCGTTGCATCCAGGTCGGCGCGGCCCTCTGGGTACAGGTCGCGAACCCAATCAAAGGTGGGCAGCTCGGGCAGGAATCCCGGACCCAGAGGGAGGTCGCGGGCGGTGGAGCGGAACACAAGGCGGCCATCAGTCTCCATTGATCCTTCGAGGAGAAACTCACCCTGACCCTCTTCGAGTGCAGGGACCATACGTCCCACCAGATGCGGACGTCCCGAGGAGTCCTCTTGCAGTGAAGCGCGGACCGTACCAAGGGGCATGTCGCCCCACTCCGGTGTCTCCACCTCCAGTCTCAGATCCTCGATGGCCAGAGCTGGGATACGGGTCAGGTCCAAAGGTGTCGGTGCGTTGGGCGCATCACCGAGCGTGGCCTGTATGCCCTGGACCAGGGGCTCGGAGACGCGCAAGTAGCCGTGGAGGGCCACGGCTTGTTCGAGATACGGTCCCCTGGTCAGCGACCAACCCAGCCGTAGTTCGAGATCCTGAAGGGCGAGCTCCTCGCGTTGGGCGACGTAGGCAATGCGTCCGATGGTTGCCGAACGGGCTGTCCAGTCGAGAGCGATCGCGCTCACCTCTATCGTTCCCTCCGCTGCCCCAAGTTGACTCTGCAGGGTGCGTTCAACGAAGCGCTCCAACCGTCCATTGCTTGGGAGCCAGAGGCCCATTCCCATCAGGATCCAGGCCGTCCAGCCCAGTCCGATCAACACGCGTAGCCACAGGGGTTTGCGTGCCGTCGTCTCAATCGGCGACCCGGGTACTGCTTGGGGTATCGCTTGAGATGGAGGTTGGGCGTCCATGGGATCAGGACCGGGAGGGGGTCCTGGCCCCCGGCGCCGGAGCTGGAGAGCCAGGCTGCACAGGCACCTTGGTGTGCTCGAGGGGTGGACTCTGGGACGGAAGGAAAGGCTCGGCTCCACCCACGAACACGCGCGGCAGGCGCCCCAGGGAGCAGCTCAGCTCGTGGGGAATGGTGCCAAGGCTGTGGGCGAGATCTTCCAGGCGCAGCTCCTCCTCGCCGTCCTTGCCGAGCAGGGTGACTTCCTGTCCCACCCGGACTCCATCCAGGTGCCCCACATCTACTGTGGCGTAGTCCATGGACAGTCGTCCCACCAGGGGCGCCCGGCGTCCGCCGATGAGTACGTCCCAGCCCTGCAGATTGCGGGGCAGTCCATGCCCGTAGCCGATGGGGAGGGTGGCGATGCGTGTGGGGCGTGGTGCGCGCCAGAGGGAGCCATAGCCCACCGGCGTGTCTGCCGGAACGTCCTTCAGGAAAACGATCCGGGAGCGCAAGCTCATGACCTGGTTCAAGCCGTCGGGGGGCATCAGGTGTCGGGGTAGTGCGCCGTATGCAGCGATGCCCACGCGGACCATTTGCGATCCCGAATCGAGGCCATCGAGACCATCGAGGACGCCGAGGTTCGTGAACAGTCCAGCGGAGTTCAGCGCGTGAATCCATCCACATGGCAGACTCTCGTTCCGGGCCTCTTCCACAAGGTCGCGGAACAGGGCTATCTGCGCATGGGAGGATGGGCAGTGCCCCCCCTCTGGAGCGGACAGGTGTGTCATCAATCCTGCAAGCTGCAGGTGCGAGGCCTCGTGCACCTCCCGGAGCAGGTCGAGAGCCAAGGATGGGGAGATCCCCAGGCGGCCCATGCCCGTGTCCACATTCAGATGCACGTGGGCCTGCACTTCCATCATGCGGGCCAGTTCCTGCAGCGACCGACAGCGGTCCACCGCATGGACTCCCACGTGGATTTCGTGCCGCAGGCAAGCGGGCAACTCCTCTTCCACCACGGTTCCCAGAATCAGAATGGGTGCCTGGAGCCCAGCCTGACGGAGCTCGAGGGCCTCCTGGGAGCTTCCCACCCCCAAGGCACCTATCCCACAACGCAGTGCATGATGGGCAATGGCGACGGCTCCGTGGCCATAAGCATCTTGCTTGACCACCAGCATGACCCGCACCCCGGAGCCCGCCCGTTGGCATACAGAACGCAGGTTCTGTGCCAGGGCATCGAGGTCGATTTCAGTCCATGCGCGGAAGCTGTCCATCGGTTGCAAGATAGCGATCGGAGCGGGGTGATCAAAGCAGCCTCCCCGTCTCGAATTCAACCCCGATCCAAAGCGCCCTCAACTCGCATCTGGGCGTTGACAATGCCCCCCAACGGTCGCATTCTCTTCGGCCCGATACGGACTTCACATTTCCGCCCCGATACCCTCGGGGCACCACTGCCCACATTGGGCAAGGCAATCAACATCATGGCCAAGAAGGCACGCAAGAAAGCTAAGAAGAAGGCAACCCGCAAGAAGGCCGGCAAGAAGAAGAAGGGCGGTGATCTGATCATCAGCAAGGCGCGCACCAAAGCCGCCGCCAGCCTCAACGTCTCCAGCGATTTCTACGTCGCCCTGGACGAGTGTGTCCGCGCTTGCATTGCCGCTGCCGAAGATCGCGCCAACGCCAACAAGCGTAAGACGCTTCGTCCCCAGGACCTGTAGGAACCATTCGGTGAGGCCCAGGCGGTCTCCGCCGGCCGCCGGGCATTACAAGTTCTCGGAACACGATCGTTCCCAAGGATTGAAGCCCGTTCGAGATGCCCCGCACCGCGCACAGCGTGGTGTGGGGCATCTGTCGTAGGGGGGCGGCGTAGGAGTATAAGGGCCCTATCGCTTGCGGACGTTGGCTGCGAATGGGCGCAGGTAGAGCGGCTGAACTTCAGCGGGATTGAGCGGGCCAGCCGCCTTGAGTTGAGCGATGCCCAAGGGCAGCAGGTGTTGGGCTTCTGGGCCCGTACTCGTGCGCAGGAGCGAGCGTTCTCCTTCAACCAGCCCGGCGGTAGCAGCACTGGATGCGTCGCACACGATGCAATCCGCGGAGGGCAGGACGGCGCGCCACTCGTCCGCAGCACAGACCATGGGGGGGATGACTGCGCGAACGCCCGTCGCTGTGCGCTCGTACTGAGCGCCATAGAACTGGCGTGAGCGTGCGTCGAGTAGGACGGTCCCACACTCGCCCTCTTTCAGGTGCGCCATGGCGAGCGCCTCGAACGAGGGCAGGGCTTGCAGTTGCGCGCCAGATCCACGACTCAGACCCAGGGCCGTTGCGATTCCTACTCGCAGGCCGGTATAGCTTCCCGGTCCCGTTCCGACGATGACGGTCTGGATGGTCGAGGCGTCTTCGCCGAGCGTGCTCAGCAGGGATTCCAGCGCCCCAAGGAGGTCGCTGGCATGGCGTCGCCCCTCTTCCAGGGTGAGGGCCAGGGTCCTCTCCGCACTCCTCACCGCGATGGACGGTGGGCGAGAGGACGTCTCCAGGGCGACGATCGTCATGGGGACGACTGGCGTAGGGCGGCCTGGATGCAGTCCGCAACCTCCTGGGCCTGGGCTTGGATCAGCTGCTCATCGGGTCCCTCCACCATGACGCGTGCCACGTTTTCAGTGCCCGAGTAGCGCAGCAGCACCCGACCTTCTTCCCCCAGTGCCTCCTCTGCCGCCCGCACCGCCGCCATGACCTCAGGAAAGTCCGCGAGGACCGGTTTTGAGGCCACAGGCGTGTTGAGCAGGACCTGGGGGTAGGGCTTGTAGGGAGCCGCAAGCTCGGACAGGTCTTGGCCCGTCGCATGCATCACGCTCAGCACGCGCAGGGCTGTAAGCATGCCGTCACCGATGAACCCATTCTCGCCCCCGAGGATGATGTGACCCGACTGCTCTCCCCCCAGTGCCAGCTTGTGCTCGCGCATGCCCTCCACCACGGCCCGGTCGCCTACCCCGACCTCGAGTACTCCCACACCGACCTCCCTCAGGGCCCGGTTAAGTCCACGGTTGCTCATGACCGTGGCCACGATGCGTTCGTCGGCGGCTTGTCCCGACTGGGCGGCGTGCCGTCCGATGACGGTCATGATCCCATCTCCGTGGACCAGCTCGCCGCGCTCGTCGGCCAAGATGCAGCGATCGCCGTCGCCGTCGAGGGCGATGCCCAGGTGTGCCTTGTGTTCACGCACTGCCGCTTGCATGGCTTCGGGATGTGTCGAGCCGCAGCCATCGTTGATGTTGTCCCCGGTGGGGGAGCAGGCCAGCGCGTGGACCTCGGCCCCCAGAGCGCGGAGCGTCTCGGGTGCCACATGGCTTCCGCCTCCGTGCGCGCAGTCCACCACGATGGACCGACCCTTCAGGGACAGGGCTTCGCTTCGGACCAGGTACTCGAGATAGGAATGCTCCAGCGCGCGGTCGACATCCAAGGAGGCGAATGTGGCTTCGTCGATCTCAGGCAGAGTGGTCAGTCCTTGGGTGCCGCCGAGGAGTTGTTCCATGGCCGCCTGATCGTCATCGGTTGGCTTGCCCCCTTGGGCGCTGAACAGCTTGATACCGTTGTCTTCGGCCGGGTTATGGGAGGCGCTGAGCATGCAGCCCAGGCCAAACTCACCATTGCGCACGAGCCAGGCCAGTCCGGGCGTTGTGATCATGCCCACGCTCCGGGCCTCGATACCCGCCTGGGCCAGGCCCGCCGCCAAGGCAGCTTCCAGAAGGGGGCCCGAGCGGCGTCCATCATGACCGAGCAAGGCGGGTGAATGCGCTCCGTGGCTCATCACCTCGCCTGCGGCTACGCCTATCGCGTGTACGGCTGCGGCAGACAGCCAGCCCTCACCGGCCAGCCCCCGGATTCCATCCGTCCCGAATATCTCTCCCTCGGTCAACTTACTGTTCTCCCGAGTTCGGCACCTTGTCGGGAGGTGCCGGGTTCGAGGGCACCTCTTGGATCTCCACCAGCTGAATCTCGGGCTCGTCAAAAACGATGCGCAGGTCGCCTGGGGCGGCGCCCTTGCAGGCCTGGGCAAAGCGACCGGCCTCCAGGGGCAGAAGCTCGCGCCAGTCGTCCAACCCAAGGGTCTGGATTCGGCTGCGGTTGGAGCCCGGGGGAATGGCATCCACGTCGACGAAGACGCGCAGGTGTTTTTTCACGAATCCAACGATGGCTGAACGATCGGCCACCCAATCGTCCGAATTCGGGTCGCCGCGAACCAACCCACGGGTGAATATGCTGACCTGGGCGCGCTTGGAGGGTGCTTCAAACTCCCGTGCACCTGAGGTTCCTGGGTCGTAGGTCGGGTCAAGGTGCTGCAGCCCGATAACCAGATCCAGGGCGCGGCACTCCACCTCGACGGGGCGCACGGGTACCTCGACTTCAATACGACTCACGTTGAGGGTGATGCCGACTTCGGTCCAGGCTGTGCGCAGACCGGTCGTCAGCCGTTGGGAGGACTCATGCCCTGCACCCAGATGAACCCCGGAGAGCAGCGGGCCCTCATCCGTAGTTCCCTGCCCCAGCTGGGCGATGATCGTCTGCGGTCCGGTCAGGGGCACGTGGCTGGGGTGAAAGACGATCCGCGTGGGGTCCATCTCATAGCGCTCGTCCAGATCTGCGCCGTTGATCTCAATCATCGAGGCGTCAAGCTGTAGTGTCACCGAAGAGAACACCTCACTCATCAACGGGGGCGCACCTTCGGACCAGGACACGTCTACCTCCCGCTCCAACTCGACTCCGTTGCGGGTCAGGCCGGCCAAGTCGAGGAGCAGTGCCGTTCTTCCTCCGGGCGAATCTTCTGCAGCACCAGGGGTGTGCGCTTCGATCTGCCATAGCCCCAACTCCTGGAGGCGCGTCAGTTTCTCACGCGGCCCAGAGAACGAGAGGGTCACCTCTTCACCGGTGGGGTTGGGAGACAGGCGGTGGCCCTGGGGCAGAACCACTGCCAGAGCCTTGCCCTGGGCTTGAGCCGGGATGGGGGTGCCCACCTGGACGAGATACAGGTCCAGGTTCAGATTCCCCGTGTTGCTCTGATAGGCGCCGTAGAAAACGAGCGAGGCAAGGAGCAGAGCAGCGAACTTCTGGCCCAGATTCTCCGAGATGGCACGCAGGAACCAGGGTGGGCGCTCTTGGGCCTGGTCATCACCGCTGCTCCCAGCTTCATCGGATCCCACCCTCTCGCGCAGAATCTCCTCCACGTCCGTCTGGGGGATACGGCGCTCCATGGAGCCTCGCTTGCAGATGGAGATGATCCCAGTCTCCTCCGAGACGGTGATTGTCACGGCGTCGGTCTCTTCGGTGAGGCCCAATGCCGCTCGATGCCGTGTTCCCGTGGACTTGCTGATCTCCACGTTCTCCGTCAATGGGAACAGGCTCGCCGCAGCCACGAGCCTGTCGCCGCGGATGATCACCGCGCCGTCGTGCAGCGTACCTCCGTTCTGGAAGATACTGTCGAGGAGTAGGCGATTGACTTCCGAGTCGAGCTTGACCGCCCCATCAATGTAGGCGTCCAGGGGGGTCTTGCGCTCAAAGGCGATCAGGGCCCCCTGCTTCTTCTTCGCCATGGTCTGTACGGCGGCGGCCACCTCCGCGACAACCTCTTTTCGGTGGGCGCGTAGGAAGCGGGTCAGAAGTGGGCTCTCCGAGAGGATGAAGATTCCACGCCGCAACTCGGGTTGGAAGATGATGGCGATGATCACAAAGACCAGTGCCTGGAGGCCGGCGATGATGCCCTCGATCTCGACCAGCTCGTAGGTCTGGGCCACCAGCCCCATGCCGTAGACCCCAACGATCAGGATGAGACTTACTCCACCGACCAGGCCGCTTCCCCGAGTCGTGCGCAGGAAGCTGAGGAGCAGGTAGATCCCGAAAGTCAGGATCAGAATCTGCAGCAGGACATTGGGTGAGAGGATGGCGTCCATGGTCAGGCTGGCGACTCCACTTCAGGCCGCAGGGTGGCTGCCACGGCCGCAGCTTCGGCCATTACGGCAACGTCGTGTACCCGCAGGTACTCTGCGCCGCCAAGCACGCAGGCGCAGAGGGCGGCGGCCGTGCCTCCCATGCGTCCGCTGGGTTCATCCTCGGGGGTGCCCTCCCGCCAGAGGGCCGGATCTTCGGATCCCGTCACGTGACCGATGAATGACTTGCGGGACACGCCCACGAGCAACGGCAGCCCCAAGCTCCGCAAGGTGGGCAACTCGCGCATCAGGGCGAGGTTGTGCTCCAAGTGCTTTCCGAACCCGATACCGGGATCGATGAGGAGCTGGTCCGGTGCCACACCGGCCTCCAGGCAAGCCGCAGCGCGAGAGCGCAGGTGGTGGCTGACCTCTTCGGTGGGGTTCTGGTACGTGGGGCTTGTTTGCATCTCTTGCGGCCTGCCCTGGGAGTGCATCAGGACCACCCGTGCACCGTGCTCGGCGACCACCGACAGCATACGCCCATCGGCGCTGCACGCACTCACGTCATTGACCCAAGAAGCTCCGGCTTCCAGTGCGGCCTCAGCCACGCCCGCCTTGGTCGTGTCGATGGACAGAGGAATGGTCAGTTCGGCGGCCAGGGCCTGAATGACGGGCAGAACGCGCGCCAGCTCCTCGGCCTCATCAACCGGTTGCGCTCCGGGCCGCGTGGACTCCCCGCCCACGTCCAGCACCACCGCGCCCTCCTCGGATAGACGCCGACCCTGCTCCAGGGCTCGTTCGGGGTCCAGGAAGCGCCCTCCATCCGAAAAGCTGTCGGGGGTGACATTGAGGACCCCCATGAGCTTGGGGGTGGGGCAAGGGGCGCTGTAGGCCCGCCACGTGTCAAGCAGGAGGGCGGCCAGTGCATTCTCGCGCGCCTGCTCCTCCAGCGCTGCGGCATCGCAGCGCCAGGACAGGGTGCCGGAACTGAGAGTCTCAACGGATGGGTCGAGGCGCTCTCGTAGTAGGTCCAACTCCTCGGACCGGCCCTTCGCAGGCCGTAACTCCACGCACACCTGGCCAGGGTTCAACCCCTTTCCGGGCCAGATCAGCGGGTTCAGATCCACTCCCAACGGCCCGCAGGTCTGTCGCAGCCGGTGGGGGGTCTTGGACACTGTTGGGTGTAGGGCAGTGGGGTGCCCCGGTTCTTAGGCGGGGGAGAGTTCCGCGCCGCCGGGGAGGTCGTCGAACCCCTCGTCCGAGTCACCTTGGGTCTCGGTCTTGTCTATGTTCAACGCGGTCTCAGTTGCCTCCGTCTCGACAACAGGATCGGGTCGCAGGTCTTCGGGAGTCGTTCCCTCGATCAGGAGTATGATCTCCTTCTCATCCAGCGTCTCGTGCATGAGCAGCCCCTTGGCCAGACGCTCAACCGCAGCCCGATCGTTGTGGATCATCTTGCGCGCAAGATCATAGGCATCGCGCAGGATGCGCTCGATCTCCTTGTCGATCACGTGTGCGGTTTCCTCGGAGTGCCAGCGATTGCTCATCAACTCGGTGCCCAGGAAGTCGGAGCCCTGGCGGTCGGCATAGTTGATAGGACCTACGCGCTCGCTCATGCCCAACTCCGTCACCATGGCACGCGCGATTTCGGTGGCACGGCGGATATCGTCCGAGGCACCGGCCGAGATGTCACCCACGAAGATCTCCTCGGCGACCCGGCCTCCGAAGGCCATGGCCAGCTGACCAATCAGGCGCAGCTTCTGAGTGTGGTAGCTCTCCTTTTCCGGGAGCATCATCGTGGCCCCCAGGGCGCGGCCGCGGGGAACAATCGTGACCTTGTGCGGCATGTCCACCGCTTCGATCTTGGCTGCCAGGATGGTGTGTCCCGCTTCGTGGTAGGCGGTGATCTCCAGATCCTCAGCCTCGATCTTCTGGTTGGACTTCTTGCGCCCGTAGCGGACCTTGGCCGTGGCCTCCTCAAGGTGACGCATGTGGACCTTGTCCAGCTTCTCGAGCACGGCCATGATGGCCGCCTCGTTGACGATAGCCGCCAGATCGGCACCTGAGTAGCCGGGTGTGCTCTTTGCGAGGGACTTCACCTCGACGTCTTCATCGGTCTTCACCTTGGCGATGTGCACGGCGATGATGCCCTCGCGACCCTCGCGGTCAGGCAGCTCAATCGTGACCTGACGGTCGAACCGACCGGGGCGAAGTAGTGCGGGGTCAAGGACGTCCGGGCGGTTGGTGGCCGCCACGACGATGATGCCCTCATCCGTTCCAAAGCCGTCCATTTCGACAAGGATGGCGTTCAGGGTCTGCTCACGTTCATCGTGCCCGCCGCCCATGCCGCTGCCGCGCCTGCGGCCCACGGCATCGATCTCATCCAGAAAGATGATGCAGCCACCTTGCTCCCGAGTATCCCGAGCCTGCTTGAACAGGTCTCGCACTCGGCTCGCGCCCACACCCACCAACATCTCGACGAAGTCAGAACCGGAGATGGAGTAGAAGGGGACTCCAGCTTCTCCCGCGATGGCCTTGGATAGGAGCGTCTTGCCGCATCCGGGAGGGCCGACCAGCAACACCCCTCGCGGGATGCGCCCACCGATCGCCTCAAAGCTGTCCGGGCCCTTGAGGAAGGCCACGACCTCTTGCACTTCGTCCTTGGCTTCCTGTGCGCCGGCCACGTCATTGAAGGTGACGTTGGTGTGGTTTTCTTTTTTGTAGCGCTGTGCGCGTGAGCGGCCAAAGCTCATGACGCCAGCGCCTGAACCCTGATTGCGCATCTGGC
>PBIX01000008.1 GCA_002720975.1 Planctomycetota bacterium
CACCACCTTCAAGGTATTCGCCCGCTGTTTGAGAGCGCCGTTTCTCGCCTGACTGCGTCAGCAGGTCCGAACAGCCGGTTGACACTCCACGCGCGCTTGAATCAGGCCGTTGGCGAAGGGCTATGCGATCGGCATGCGAATAAGCAGGTCCTTCTCAAGGAATTGCTGGTGGACCTGGAACACAATCTGCCGCCATCCGACCCCATCCGCTTCACGGCACTTCGGGGTCTGTACGAAACCTACCAGTACCAGGGCCGCTTTGAAGAAGCTGGTGAGTTGATGGCACAACGATGGCGATCCTATCTTGATGGTCTCGGTCCCTCACTTCCGCTCGCCTTCCGTGACTTACATGACCACCTCAGGAGGTGGCCATTGGTTTCTCCTGGCGCTCATTGTTCCGACCTGAGCAACCTGATTGAGGCTTTTGTGCGAGCTTGCAGCACGAGCCCATTGGCCGGTGCAGAGGAGGCTGCACTCTGGGTTCAGGCCATGGCGGATCGGATTCAGGCCGTGCGCAACGGAGACCCGGAACGGGTCATGGAATTGCACGAGGCGGCGAGCATGCCCCGGTTGCCCATGGCGTGGTTCGAAACCCAGTGGGTTCCCAAGAATGAAGTGGGCGAGTTGACCATGGAGAAGCACGTCTGGAAGAATCGGGATGTGTACACCGCGGGCCCAACGCTCTATCTGTCCATGGCCCTATGTCGGGCCGGTCGCTTGGATGAGGCGCGCGCCAGTCTTGCCCAGCTGCATCCAATGGAAATAGACGAGCCCCGCAGGCAATATTTCATCGCGCAGATGGCCTTTGCCAAGGCAAGGATCATGCAGGCGGGTGGAACCCCGGGCGGCGTCGAAGAAATCCTGGCCACTTCAGATGGAATTGAAGACTTGATTCCCCTGATGCGTGCCATCTTGAGCAGTGACAGCTGACGCCTCTTCGATCCAAAGACCTCCTAACCGGGATCAGGACCGAAGCAATAGAGGGCGCTCTGCGAGCGCACGACCACGTGTTGTCCTGCGACGGCGGGAGTAGACCAGACTTCTTCGTCCACGCTTCCTGCTGAGACTTCTTCCCAGCCCTCATCGGCATCGAGGAGCAGGAGTTGGCCGGACTGGCTGGCCAGGAGGATGCGGTTGCCCGCAGCTACGGGTGACGCGTAGTAGGCGTCGGACTCACCCACCCGTCCACGCTGAAGGACCTTTCCCGTGGCCGCCTCCAGGGCGGTAAAGATTCCCCCGCGCTTGACCATGTAGATGGTCCCATCCAGTAGGAGCGGTGAGGGAACGTCCGGCAGTCCGCGCCGGTCGTCCGCGAACCAGCGGACATGGGTGTCCGTGACGTTGCCAGTGCCACCGAGCTGGATGGCGAAGAGCCCACCAAGGGCGCGGGTGGTGGCCAAGGCATAGTCCCAGTCGGCTGAATCCAGGCGCAAGTCCCCATCCAGGTCCAGAATGAACCAGATCTGCTGGACGAGCTCGTGGTCCCACTCTTCCCGATCCAGGAAACCGTTGCCGTTTTCGTCGCGCAGCTCGAGCAACTCTTCAAAGGTGCCACTGAACTTCGGGACTCCCATTTCTGAAGTAGGGAGCATGAAGGAGTTGACTATGCAGAGGTCTCCATCGATCACCGGGACCGCTTTCGTCTGCCAGGCTCCGCCATCGATCCACCACAGCTTCGACCCATCACGCAACGAGTAACCTGCTATCTGGAATGAGCCCGAGACGATGATCTGAGCCTCGCCCGCCGCGGGGGTGTAGAGGGTCGGCGTGGAGTAGGAATGCGTGACGTTGTTGCGCTCCGTGCGCCAACGCTCCTCGCCTGTCGTGGCATCGAGGCCCACCAGGAATGACCCGGTGTCCTGATCGATCATCTGAATCAGCAGGCCTTCGTGCACCAGTGGGGAAGTGGCCAGACCATGAGGGATGTTGATGATGCCCAGATCCTTGCGCCACAGTTCCTGACCGGCCATGTCGTAGGCAATCAGCCCAGCATGATGGAATAGGGAATAGACCCGCTCCCCATCCGTTACCGGCGAAGGCGCAGCTGGTGAGTTCGCACCGGGTCGCTTGCCGTCATATGGCAGGCTGGCTTGCCATTGAACTTCACCATCGTTGCGGTCAAGGCAAAGCGTGAAGAGCTGTTCTTTGTCGGCCCCTGTGATGAACACTTGATCTCCACAGATCGTGGGCGAGGAGTAGCCTTTGGGGATCTCGGTTCGCCATAGGAGATTGGTCTCCATGTTGAGAACGTCCGGTAGCTCGGCGTCCATGGCGATCCCTGCGCTGTTGTTGCCGCGGAATCCACCCCACTCGGGAGGCTCAGGAGTGGAGACTTCCTGGGGCTCTGTGGGAGCTTGTTGGGCGAGGGGGCGGGCGGGTTGAGGTGCGCAGGAGATGCACACGAGTAAAGGCAGGGGGAATCTCATGGGCGCATCATTCAACCGCGGTGTGGGTCACGCCAGAGGGGGCGGGTCTACTTGCGTGATTCCTACACGCCAGGCGAGAGATCAGGACACAGGGGAGTGAACTGGGCGAAGGAGTTGCGACCCGACCTACAGCTCAGGGAGGTGCCTGCGTGAATCGACCGGAAAGTTGATCAGCGGCTCAACAGGTCCATGACCGAGAAGTAGATAACCGAGAGCCAAGCATCCTTGCCCGCAGGGGTAATGTGCAGAGCATCGCCGGCCATGTTGTCATTGGGTCTTTGGCGGACGTCCAAGAACGCCATGCGCAGATCTACGTAAAGAGCCGATTTTTCCTTGTTGAGAGACTTGAGCTGGTCATGGATTGCATTGATGCAGACGCGCCGTGGATCATCAGGTGTGGCGCCTACGGGGAAAGGACCACAGACCACGACCTTGGCCTGGGGTTCGTGCTCGCGCAGTGAGGCCACCACGTCCTTGATGCCTGCTACGGTTTCATGTGCTGTGTGCCCTGCAGCCGCCACGTTGTTCACACCGATCTGCAAAACGATGACCTTGGGATCCATGAAGGCCAAGGCGCCGTGCTCAATGCGATACAAGAGGTGCTCCGTGCGATCACCGCTGACCCCTAAGTTGATCGCCTTGGAGGGGCCGAAGTCGCGGTGGAAGGGCCCGGTTCCTTCGGTGTGAGCCACGCGATCGCCAGCACCCGAGAGAGACTGTGTAATGGAATCCCCCAAGAAGACCACCGTGGCCTCCGGGTGTTCACGACCAAGCGTCTGCAACTTGGCCAGTTCGTCCCACCAGGTTCCGCCGCCCCAGCCCGCTGCGCTGCCCCTGTACTCCGCGGAGGGCACAGCCCGGACGGTGGGCATCGCCGAATGGCCCAGTACGGTCAGGATCGAGCGGCGCAAGGAGGCGGGGGGGTGTACGCCATGAGGGTGGTGCTTGGCTCCTGGCTTGGGCCAGCGGTAGACGGGGCCACCGCGCCGCTCCCAGGCCAGCGCCAGACGCAGGCTGTTGCGTGCCGGGGGAACGACCTCATCCGCCAGCCCCACGGCGACGAACAGAGGCACTCCCTCCTTCGCCGGTCGCTGAGACTTGGCGATCAGTTGGTCACCCTGGCGCATGCCTTGCTCTTCATCCCAACCCCAGGCCTCAAGGGCCTCAGCCCACTCGGCCTCCCTGCGGTGTCCGTCCTTTCCCCCTGGCCAGGTGGAGAGGTCAAAGACCCCGTTGTCCACATATAAGCCAGCCGTCTTCTTGGGGTTGGCGGTGGCCCAGTGCAGAGCTGGCATGCCACCCCGGCTCATCCCCATCAGAACAGGCCGACCTGAGAGCCGTGGGCCACCGTCCTGGCGCATGAGGTCGTAGAACTCCCTCATGCGCTGGAGTGCTTCGGGGCTTCCATAGAGGCCGGCCACGTCTACGTACGCCAGGTACATGCCGCGATCGAGGAGCTCCAGTTCGAGGGCCGGCTCATGCCCAAAGAACCGCATGCGCCACAGCCACGGGCGACCGCGCAGTCCCTGGTGGGGGGCGACAAGGATGCAGGCAGCCCCTGACCGAGGCAGATTGAAGTCCACGCGCTCAAATCCGTGATAGTCGCTCGTTGTGACATTGAGGAGGTTCGTCTCAAGCTCTCCGCCCAGGACGGTCTTGCCTGATGAGGGGAGGTCCTTGCTCCGCTTGGCGAGGATCGCTCCAGCGAGTCGCTGCGCCAAAGCCCTTGCACCGAACGGCGAGGTGTGAACCCCATCCACGGTTTCATTGGCTGTGAACACACGCGCGAGATCGTGGTACTCGATCGCCTCCTTACCGCGGGCGACCTGCTGCAGGGCTGGGCCAATCTGCTCCAGGCGCGGCGCGCGCTCTGCAAGGTCGGCCTGTCGCTCGGGCGCCAGTCCCGAAGCATTCGGAAACATGGGCGGTGGTGAGCAGAGAAGGATGCGTACTTCTTGGTTGTCTTCGCGCAGGGTTTGCACCATGGCCCGCGCATCCTCTTCCAGGTCGGCTGCGTGTTCCCAGTTTGTACGCTGACCGTTCTGGCATGTGTCGTTTGTTCCGAGAACGATGAGGACGATGTCGGGTTTCCAGGCCAGGACCTCTTCCCAGGCTGTTGTCCTCACGTAGGGTTTGTCCGCTGCTCCGAGTAGGGTTGATCCTCCTACCCCGAAGTTTCGCACTTCAAAGTCACGGCCCAGGAGATAGCCGAGCTGCGCGGGGTAGTGGTTCTTCTCGCGTGCCGCGACCTTGCTTCCGTAGGTGATCGAGTCGCCGATGCAGGCGACCTTCTGGGGTGCTTTCTCCAGCGGCGGTGGCACGGATCCTGTGCCCGTAGAGAGTGCAAGAGAGGCCAGGAGCAGGGGGTAGAGCATGGGCACATCCTAACGCTTCGGCTCCCTGATCTCCGTCTGCAACACCTCCGGGCCCCCTGCCCACAGGATCGCCTACCAGTCCTGCAGCCTCGAGCGGGATATCGGCTCTAATGGTGAAGTGCTCTCCCCCTGGGAAAGCGCCAAACAAATCCATTGCGAATAGCCTAGCGCGCCCGACGAAGTGGCCTACAGGGAAGCCGTTACCCTCCACAAGCCGGGCGTCTCCGACTCCTCCTGCCTCACCTAGATCTCCCTCCACCCACGCGATCAGTTTCCATGCGCTCACTCATAGTCTGCACCATCCTCTCGCTTGCCCCCGGCACAGTCCCCTCGGGTGGGATCGAGTGGCAGGCCTCCTACGAGTTGGCACTGACCCAGGCCAAGGCCGAGAACAAGGTCGTGTTCGTGGCGGTCAACATGGATGGTGAGCGCGCCAATGAACGCATGGTCAGGGAGGTCTATCGCGACAAGGTGATCACCAAGCTCGCAGGTGAGACGATCAATCTGGTGTCGTCCAACAACACCCATGGCTCCGGTAAGGCTTGTTCGCGCTTCGGCTCCATCTCCTGCGTTGAACACCGGCAGGTGGACGTGCACGTGCGCGCGAACGTGTTGGCGCCCGATGCGGACGGATTCGTGATTGCTCCACAGCACGTGTTCCTCGCACCGGACGGTAGCCCGATACTCTCAGTGCCCTATGGTGTGACAGAGGCCGAGTTGGAGTGGTGCTTCGTGACGGCCCTACGCTCGGTTGATGAGGATCTTCCGCTCAAGATGTCTTCCAAGGCACGGCCTCCGGCGAGGCTGGTGATGGACGGTGTCTTCGAGGGCGCCGGTGGGGAGTCTTCCCAGCCTCTGACGCGCGAAGAAGCTCTGGACTTGATCAAGGAGCTGAAGAAGGGTCGGTCGGGAGGCATGCAAGAGAAGATCAAGCAGTTGGCAACGGCTGATGAGCCGGAGGCGCGTGAGTTCCTGACCTCGATCCTGCGCGCTGGGCGTGGTGGAGGTGGTAGGCGTGGTGGTGGTGGTCGTGGAGGCGAAGATCGGCGAGGGGAGTTGCTGCGTTGGATCGGTGCGCACTCGCCCCCGAGCTACTGGGAGGTGGCAGCAGAGTTTTTGAATGCCGGGGAGGAGGAGTTGCGTGCCGAGGCCGTTGTGGCCATGGAACAGCTGGGCTCCCCCGACTCCCTGCGCGAGGTGTCCGGCCGGGTCGGCAAGGAGAAGGACCCCCAGATCAAGAAGAACCTGTATCGCGCCCTGGGTGCCGTGGGCAGTGACGATAGCCGTGCCCGCACCACACTCCTGAAGCGTGCACGCGACGGGCGCGATGAATTGCTCCAAGCCAACGCACTAATGGCCCTGGGCACCCTGGCTCCCGATGAGGACATTGATGACTTCTTGCGCGAAACAGTGGCTGAAGAAGAAGAAAGCGCCCAGGTAGCGGCCTTGCTGGCCATCGGGCTGACCCGAAATGCGGAGTGGGTTGAGTACCTGGATGGGTTGCCAAAGGATCCGACCTTGAGACGCCGTACCAAGGCCATCGAGGTTTCGCTTGGGGTTTTGAAGGGCGCCCCCCTGTCCACCATGGAGGTAACTGTCATGGCGGCGGGGTCCGACCAGATCCCGCGTGAGCGGATCTTTGGTGGATCTGTTCGCCGCACGGGTGGCAAGCCCGACAAGGGCAAACGCCCTCCGGCTGGCGGAGAAGATGATGCCAGTGAAGACGGGGACAACGCCGCCGGCAACCTCTAGGCCTTTGAGATCAGCCAGAGTGCTGAATAAACGTGGCGTGTGCGAAGCTCGGATTGAAGCCCAGGCGTCTCGCATTGCGTTCGGTTGCGATACCCGTCAGGGAGGACACGGTGATCCACTTGGCTCCCGTCCTTGCAGCGAACTCCATGCGATGAGCCATCAGGTGCGTTTGGATTCCGCGACCGCGAAACTCGGGCAGGACACTCGTTCCAATAAGGCAGGCCTGCTCGTCCAAGGTCTCCAGCAGGCCTCCTCCAACCGGGGTGCCATCCCAGAACGCCAAGAAGGGCGTACAGCGTGGGTGCTCGACCACGCGCCGGGTTATCTCTGCCATGCCTCCGGGGCTCTTGTGGTCGTGTTCCATGAAACCGGAGGTTGACACCTCAATGAACACATCCACTTCTGCGGGAAGGGGCTCGCGAATCTCCAGCTTCTGGTCCGGAGGGCCCCAGGGCCCAATCACCGGTGTCGAGGGCGTGGGCAGGTCTCGGGCCAGGACCGTCAGTATTTCACACAGTTCAAAGTGACGGGACTCCAACCCCTTGACCAGAGAAGGGTGAGTGCTTGGGCAGGCGGACACTCTGGGTTTCGCGCCGCGCTCGCGATAGAAGTCCACCAACCGGTTCAACTCGTCGTCGGCGACCGGGCCATCCAAGCCCATGGCATTGGCTTGGTTTGACCAGCACCCGGGGCGTGAGTAGCACATCCACCCCCCTGCAATCGCCTCGGATTCCAAGGCAACTTCAGAGATGCTCAACGCCATGCGGCGTTCTTCCAGTGCGGACAGTTCTTCGGGGGGGAACTCCATAGCCGACACCATGATGGGCCAAAGACTCCTCCATGGGCAGGAAAGAACCGTGGGCGATGCAAAAAAAGACTGACCCATGATGAGGGCTTGCGGGCTGACCGGGTCACCCCCAAGATCTTCAGCGGCCATGACTGCTCCCGCGCCCCATTCACCCGCCTTGGAGATCTCGTGCACGACTTGTGGTGCACGGGTTGTTGTCGAAGAGGATCTGCGGACCGCCGAGTGTCCCTATTGCGCTTCACCACACGTCGTTGAACGCCCGCCTCAGGCCGGACGACCTGATCCTGTCTTTGTTTTGGCGTTCACTCTCGATCGCGAATCAGCGACGAGCATTGTGAATTCGTGGATCAAGACTCGCGGACCCTTCGTCAAGAGTGGCCTGAAGGAAGGCGTGCTGGAGCGTACGCGCGGGGTGTACCTGCCGAGTTACCTGTACGGGGCACGGGCACATGCCAACTACACGGCCAAGATCGGGGAGAACTACACGGTCACTGTCACCTACACCACCACGGACTCCAAGGGTCGGTCAGTGACACGGACACGAACGGAGACGCGCACCGAGTGGCGGGATCTCGCAGGGCGCTATGAGCGTTACGTCACCGACACACTTGTCACCGCCTCGAAGGGCATTGGGAACGACGAGCTTGAGTCGGTGGAGCCGTTCGACTTGCGGGCACTGCGTCGCTACAGCTCCGATCTGCTGGCGGGATGGATCGCCGAGGAGCCTTCACTGGCTGCGGATGAGTGCCGTCAGACGGCGCAGTCCGAAATGCGGGAGAGCATCGGGCAGGACCTCGCCGCCTTCATGCCAGGCGATTCGTCGAGCAATATTCGAGCCGACGTGGCCTTCAGCGACGAGGTGTCGCACCTGGTCTTGCTGCCGCTGTGGGTTTTTGCACTTCGCTATAGCGAGGACGAGGAACCGATTCGGATCGTCATCAACGGCCAGAACGGTCAGGTGGGCGGTCGCCTGCCCATCTCTTGGGCCAAGATCGGTGGAGTCGTCCTCTTCAGCCTATTGGCCCTGGCAGCCTTCTTCGTCGTCGTGGGGGTGTTCTCATGAGCGGCGTTGATTGTAGCCGTTGTGACTCTCCCCTCGAGGCCGGGGACCTGCGTTGCGCCGTATGTGGGGACGTGCCTGAGCAGCTGGTGCCGCAGGTCACTAGCGAGGGGCTGGAGCAGACTGTTCTGCGCTGTGGCCAGTGCGGCGCGGCCACGCGTTACGACGCCCGATCCGAGTCCGTGAGGTGTTCCTTCTGCAGTGGCGAGCTCAAGCCCGAGGAGTTGACAGATCCCGTCGAGCAGACCGAGGCCTACCTGCCTTTCACCGTGGACCGCGATGGTGCACGTGCCGCCTTGAGATCCTGGTTGGGCAACCTCGGCTTCTTCCGGCCCTCTGACCTGAAGTCAGCTGCACGCATCGAGGACCTTCGACCCTTGTGGTGGGCTGGGTGGGTATTTGACGCTCATGCCCGGGTCAGTTGGACGGCTGACTCCAACGCTGGCGCAGGCAGGAGCAACTGGGCCCCGCACTCGGGGCAGACGGACTTGGTGTTTGATGACGTACTCATCAGTGCATCTCGGGGGTTGAGCGACAAGGAGGCCTACACCCTCTCGTCCTCGTACTCCCTGACCACCGCCACGCCAGAGCTCGAGGCGCCACCAGATGATGCGACCCTTGAAGCCTTTGACGTTCAGCGCTCCCAAGCTCGTGCCCGGATTACCGATGGCATTCGAAGAGCGGCTGCCAGTCGGCTGCAAGAAGGGCACATCCCCGGCTCGCGTTTCAGGAACATCCACGTGCGCGCCCTCCTGACGGGCCTCGACACCCGACGCATGGCCTTCCCGGCTTGGGTCATGGCCTATCGCTACGAACACAAGCTCTTCCGCGTCGTCATCTCCGGCCAGGATGCACAGGTTCTGATGGGCAAGGCACCGATCAGCTGGGCCAAGATCATGATGATCGTCGCCGGCGTCATCGTTGTGGGCTTGGTACTTGGCCTGGTTGCGGTCTTGTTCTCCTAGCTGGCCTCAGTCCCCCCTTCCCACCTCCTCCAGGGGGACATTGAGGATGGGGTACTCGCGCCAGCCGTCGTAGTCAAAGTGCCACCACTCCCAGACGTACGTGCGAAAACCCGCCCGTTCCATCACGGTGCGGATCGTGTCCCTGTACCAGCGCTCGAGACCTGTACCGCCTGGGTAGAGCGGGTGGGCTCTGGGGGAGAACTCGTCGTAGCCGCTCGTGGTGCGGATGGGGCGGCCGGTCTCCAGATCGTAGAGCGTGAGGTCCACCGCGCAGCCCCGGTTGTGGCGTGAGCCCTTGCTGGGGTCGGCGACGTACTGTTTGTGCTCAAGCGGTGTGGCGTCCCAGAACATCTTGGTCACGCGCCAGGGGCGGTAGGCATCGTGGATGAGGATCCCGTATCCCAGAGCAGCGAAGTTCTTGGCGGCGCGGCCCAAGGCCTCGGCCGCCGGCCGCTGCAATAGCGCACGCGCCTCGCGGTAGAACACGGTGCTCATGAAGTTGTTGGAGGTGGCGTAGCGCAGGTCGAGTCGGGTGGAGGGAATGACTGTGGTGATGTCAACCAGGTCGGGTGCGAGCTTGCCGGTCTCGATGGGAGGCATGGCAGTGGATGCCATCAAGCGCAGCTGAGCCTGATCATGGAGCGGGGCAATCTTGAACGTCTCGCCCTCCATGGTTCCCACAGCACGGCGTTCAAAGGGCACCTCTCCCAAGACCGCGGCGGATATGGCTCCTTGGGGGTCTCGGCGGAACCGAATCTCCTCCGAGGCATACAGTCCACTTCGGGGGGGCAGCTCGAAGCGATCGGGGCCAGCAGCCGTTAGCGGCTCCATCCAAAACCATTCGATCAAGGCCTCGAGCCGCCCGGCGCGCTCGCGGATGTAGAGCACGTTGTGATCCCACCCGTACTCGCCGACGTACTCCACAAGCTCCGGCGGGCAGGGCGGGGGAGGCATTGTCAGATCCACCCGAGTGTAGGGAGTACCACCAATCGCAATGCTCTCGGAATCGAGACGCTCAATCTGGGTGCCGAAGCTGTGCCGGTCGTCCACCGTGAACCGACCGCCTACATTGCGCACCTCGCAGATCTTCCCCCGCATTTCCAGTAGCAGGCGATCATCGTCCCAGGTGAGGCGCGCCAGGTTTCCATCCCTCTCGTACAGGCCCGCCAGTCGCTTGCCCCGGGCGGGGTTTATCCCACGGGAGGTAGCCAGACGCGGCAGGGGCCGATCTGCAAGGGTGGCGAGCATCAGCCGCAGGGCGTGGTCGGCGAGGCGCCGGGTCACGGTGTTGCATCCATCCAGCGAGGCTGCGACGACAACTCCCAGGCCTTCCTCGGGCAAGTAGGCGAGCTCGGTGGAGAAGCCATACAGGGCGCCGTTGTGTCCGCAGCGCCGGTGCCCGTCCAATTCACCCACGTGGAAGCCGATCCCGAAGGGTAGCTGCGACCCGTCCGAGGCTTGGACCGGGGTCAACATGGTCTCCAGGGAGCTGGGCTGCAGGACCTCCGCCTGGTGTCCGGGCAGGTGTCCGAACAGGCCGCGCATGAATCTGGCAAGGTCCAGCACCGAGGCGTACAGGCTCCCGGCAGGTGACATGCCCAGCTCGAAGGTCGGCGCGTCAAAACTTCGCCCGTCATAGGTCCACATGCGCCCCTTGGCCAGGCGGGGGATGACCGTCGCGTTGCGTTCAAGCGCAGCGCTCTCTGCCATCCCCATGGGTCGCAGGACCAGGTCCGTCATCACCTCGGGATAGGGCCTGTCATGTAGAACTTCGAGGACGCGGCCCACCACAGCCAGGCCTGCATTGGAGTACTTGGTGCGCGATCCGGGTTCGAAGATCAGACGTGTGCTATTCAGGCTGAGGACGGTGTCCTCCAGGCTCGGCGCGCCCGTCTCGAAGTAGTTGCCAACGGGAGGCTCGCGCAAGAGACCCGAGGTGTGGTTGGTCAGCTGCCGCAGCGTGATGAGTGTCTCGAAGTCGGAGACGGGTTGAAAGCTGGGCAGATAGGTGCTGACCGGCGCATCGAGATCGATGCTCCCGTTCTCCACGCATCGCATCAGCGCGATGTCGGTGAACAGTTTGGAGACGGACCCCACCCGGTATGCTGTGTCGGCCGTAGCGGCACGATCCTCCTCAGCATCTGCGAGGCCAAAGCCCTGGGCCCAGACGACCCGCTCTCCATCCACAAGCGCGATGGAGAGGGCTGGAATCTCTTTGGTGCCCATCTCCTGCTTCACAGCCGCCACGAGCTCGGAGACGACCCCCTGGTACTCTTCATCCAGCTCCACGTTCCAAACGGGCGTGGCGCAGGCGCCCAGCAGCAGGAGGCTGGCCAGGTGGACTCGCATGCGGGCGTGAGTGGGAGCAGACAACATGGGCGATCGGGCGTTCGGATGCGTAGTATGCCCAAGCGGAGCAACTGAATGGAGAGACGCTTTGACGTGATCGTGGTTGGAGGAGGCGTAGTGGGGCTGGCTTGCGCCTATGCCCTCCTGGGCAAGGGCCGCAGTGTGTGCGTACTGGAAGGTGAAGACCTGGGAAACGGGGCTTCCCAAGGGAACTGCGGGCTGTTGACCCCCAGCCATGCCCTGCCCCTGACCCGGCCGGCAACCCTGCGCCAGGGCTTGCGCTGCATCGGAAAGGCGGACTCACCCTTGTACGTGCGCCCGCGGCTGGACCTGGACTTCCTCCTTTGGGGCCTGAGGTTCGCCCGTCACTGCGGCCAGAAGCAGATGGGTCGAGCCCTTCGCGCTCGCTCTGCCCTGCTTGAGCGCTCCCTCGAACTGACTCGTGAGTGGATCACCACCGAAGGGCTTGAATGCGAATGGCAGAGCGGTGGCCTGCTTGAGGTGTACGGCGAGGAGTCCGCCCTGTCCGGTGCGGATCAGGTGCAGGCCATCCTGTCCGAGCACGGCCTGGATTCAAGGCGCCTGTCCGCCAAGGAGACCCTGGAGCGGGAACCGGCTCTGACGGCTAGCAGCGTGGCGGGTGGGTTGTTTCACCCACGGGATGCCCACCTTCGTCCCGATTCCTTTGTGGCTGAACTGGCCCGAGCCGTGCGCGATCGCGGTGGCGTCATTCAGACCGATTGCCCGGTGCATGAGATTTTGCATGACGACCGAGCTCAACGGATCAGGACTTCCCGCGGGGATTGGGTGTCATCGCAGTTGGTGATGGCTACCGGAGCCTGGGGCCCTGATCTGGCTCGAGGTGTGGGTCTGCGATTGCCCATTCAGGCCGGCAAGGGGTATGCCCTGACGATCCCCTCTCCCAGCGGCGCACCGACGATGCCTCTACTCTTGCATGAGGCCAACATGGCGGTCACCCCATGGCCCAGTGGATTGCGCCTGGGGGGGACCATGGAGCTGAGCGGTCGCAACCTCGACATCTTGCCGGGCCGCATCGCAGCCTTGCGCTCTGGTGGGGCTCGCTTCTTGGATTGTGACCTGACCGTTGAGGGTGATGAGTGGGTGGGCTGGCGGCCTATGACCCCCGATGAGCTTCCCCTGATCGGGCCATCTCCCACCTCAAAGCGCATTCTGGTGGCCACCGGGCACGGGATGATGGGGGTGAGCATGTGTGCGGCTACCGGGGATCTGGTGGCCCGCATGCTCTGTGGCGAGGATCCTGGAATCGACCCGGGGCCCTATTCGGCCACGAGATTTCAGTGAGACGGCGTCTACCGTTCACCCCTTGGATGCCCCAGTATTCTGGTGCCATGCTGTTCCACCTGAGATTACCGATGCTGATCGCGACGCTCGGTCTCTGCGCTTGTTCGGAAGGACCGGAGAGACCCGGGCCAATGCCCAACGGCGGCGGAAATGGCGGGAACGCCGGATCTGAAGATGGGGGGCAGCAGGGTGATGATGTGCCGTTGGCCGATCTGCTCGATGCGCTTGTCTTGGATTCCACGACGACCGGAGCAGTGCACGGAGTGGTGAGTGTCACGGGAGACGTGCCCGAGCGTTTTTCTCTTGGTGCGCGCAAGGTGGCCGACTGCCAGCACCATCCAGATGTGGAGCACCTGAGCGACATCCTCGTTGCCGAGGATGGCAAGCTGCGCTTTGCCTACCTTGAGCTGGAGCTGGATTCGGAGGGTGTTGATGTTCCGCCTCCGCCCAGCGAGCCCGTCGTCTTGGATCAGCGCGGCTGCATCTACACTCCCCACGTTCTCGGTGCGCAGGTCGGTCAGGTGATCCAGGTGGCCAACAGCGATCCGGCCACCCACAACGTCAACGTCAAGACCAACCGCAATCGCGGTCTGAATGTCAGCATGGCCGCGGGCCAGGCTCCTATGGAGTATCGCCCACGGCGCGCTGACACCATCCTGTTCAAGTGCGACGTCCACCCGTGGATGTTCGCCAACGTCCACGTCTGCGAGCATCCATGGTTCGCCGTATCAGATGAGAGGGGCCAGTTCTCCATCGCTGGGGTTCCACCTGGGGAGTACGTGCTGCGGATCGAGCACGAGGAGCTCGGTGTCTTGAGGCGCCGGGTCGTGGTTCGGGCAGGGTCGTCGACCGGAGTCGCCCTGGGCTTCGAGGCCCACTAGCGGGTGAATCGAGGGGGTCAGCCCTCACCTCCACCTCCGAGATTGACTCTCCGGGGCAGGTTTGGCGATAGTTACGCTTACGTGAGCGCCGGTTCTCTTCCTGCGCACTATTCCCCAGACACCTAGCCCCCCAACAACCATGGAACTCTTCGTACTCGCTGACCGCTGGCTGCACTTTGGAGCTGGTGTGCTCTGGATTGGACTCCTGTACTTCTTCAACTGGGTGAACTCGGCCTTCGTCCCGACCATGGATGCGGAGACCAAGAAGAAGGTCATCCCCGAGTTGATTCCACGTTGTCTGTTCTGGTTCCGCTGGGGCGCGGCGTACACCTGGATCACGGGCGTCCTGTTGCTCTTCCTCGTCTACTACCACGGCTACGATGGGGCCTACATGTTTGAGGGCCAGCACCCCAAGCCCACCCCTAGTGATTGGGGTCCGGCATTTGCTGGGCTGTTCGTGGGATTCGCGATCTACGATGCACTCTTCAAGGCCATGGCCAAGCAGCACTCAGTGGCGGTGGTTTTGTGGGGAGGTATTACCGTGGGCTTTGGCTGGTATCTGAGTAACAGCCTTGGTTTTTCGAACAGGGCGACGCTCATCCACGTGGCGGGCCTCTTCGGTACCTGCATGGCCGCGAACGTCTGGATGCGGATCTGGCCCGCTCAGCAGCGCATCATCACTGCCATCAAGAATGGCGAGGCTCCTGACGGAGCGGATGCCGCCATGGCGGGCCTCCGCTCGAAGCACAACACCTATATGTCAGCATCCCTTCTGCTCTTCATGGTGGGGGTCGGCCAAGATTCGATGATCAGCCTGGATGTCCTACCGACGATTGTCGCTGTCCTGGTCCTGAGCTTTGTGATCATCAAGGCCCTCTATGCCAAGGCGGCCAAGGTTCCGGGCTTCTAGCCGGAGGCCGAGGATCTTTGCCAAGCGCCACCCTCTCCCGCCAACCGGTTGGGAGGGGATTGCGTCTTCATGCTCCGCAGGCACGCTCAATGGGCACGGGGCGGGGGCCAGGGGCCGCTGGGTATTGCAACCCTGGGGCACCTATTGTGGGTTCTCTCCCATGACCCGTCTCCTCTCCCGGCTCTCCATGGTCCTTGCCGGGTTCCTTGTCTCCTGCGCCACCACCTCTTCCACGTCCCTGGATCTGGTCACCGGGGATGAAGTCACCGTTGAGGACACAGCCCTGCGGTTCAGCACGCTCGACGTGGTGTTCATGGGCGAAGAGCACGACAACGACGTGGGGCATGCCATGCAGATGGATCTTCTGGCCGCCCTCCACGACTGCCGTCCAGATCTGATTCTCTCCATGGAGATGTTCGAGAGGGACGTTCAGGACATCCTGGACGCCTACCTGGCAGGAGCGGTGAGCGAGGAGGAGTTCCTCGAGACCTCCAGGCCGTGGGGGAACTACCGGCCTCACTATCGGCCCTTGGTTGAGTACGCGCGTGACAACGGCCTTGCTGTTCTGGCGGCCAACATCCCGCGGCCTCTGGCCCGCAAGGTCTCCAAGGAAGGCCCCGAGGCCATAGCAGGAGAGGAGTTCGCGGCGCGGTTCTCGACCGCGCCTCCCGGGCTCTACCACGACCTCTTCTGGGACATCATGAACCCGAGCGGGGGCGAGCCCGATGACGAGCTGCTGCAACGCTTCTTCGCCGCCCAGTGCTACAAGGACGACACGATGGCCGAGTCCATCGCCGACACGCTGAGCCAGGCCTGGGGTCAGGGGCGCCAGCCTCTTGTCGTCCACGTCTGCGGCAAGTTTCACTCGGACTTTGGTGAAGGGACGGTCTCGCGCTTGCGCGACCGTCTTTCCGAGTTGCGCATCGCCGTGGTGACCATGGAGAGCGGAGACCTACAGCTCGAGGCCGCTATTCAGGACCCACGCGGTGACGTGCTTTGGAGCGTGCCCGCCATGGAGAAAGAAGAGCGCCCCGAACAGTCCCATCCGCCCCTCACCAAGGACTCCGAAGAGGAACCGGCGGCCGAGGAACGGCCCTAGTCGCGAGTGCAGACAGTGCCCCCCTCCGGAGCCTCGGGGATCTCGGCGAACTCCCCAAGAGCATCAAACAGGTCGCTGAAGTCCTGCCCCAGGTTTCCGATCAGTACCTCGGTGACCCGGTCACGCATCTGTGGGTGAGACTTGAAGAGCTTCCCGAAGTGGAACCCCGGGTCGTAGAAGGCGTGGACGAGGTGCCGCATGGCCTCCAGCTGCTGGACCGATACCCTGCCGTATTCGGCAAAACTCGTGGCGGACATGTCGTTGGCCGAGAGGGCCGCGTGAACCGCATCCCCGGCGCGCACTCCTCCATCCAGGGCCAGATACACGCCGCTCGAGAAGACCGGGTCCAGGAATGCGAGGGCATCCCCCACGAGGACCAGCCCGTCTTCGGCGCAGTGGCGCGAGCGGTAGGAGAAATCCCGGGTGACGTGCAGCTCCTCTTCGGGAGTCGCTGGTGCGAGGCGCTCTGCAATCCATGGCTGGAGCGCCGTCTCGCGGTCGAATACCCGGGCGTGATCCTTGCCCTCGCGCAGGAGATACTCGGGCTCTGCAACGACTCCGACGCTGGTCAGGTCGTCGCTGAGGGGCAGGTACCAGATCCAACCCTTCTCGGGCAGGTAGGCGATGGTCGTGGCACCTTGATCCCGACCCGGGTCGCGCTTGGCACCGCGGAAGTACTTCCAGATGGCCAGCTTTCGGAGGGAATCATCACCCATGCGCCAGCCGTTGCGCTGAGCTGCGAACAGATCGCGCCCGCTCGCATCCACCGTGATCTTGGCGTGCAGGTCGAAAGCCCCCTTGCCATTCTTCGCTCGCACTCCAACGACGGGGCCCTGGAGATTGTCGTTTGCACGCAGGAGGTCCGTAGCGGCTGTCTCGGAGTAGAACGTCACCCCTGCCTCCAGGCTCCGCTTGAGCAGCAGCTGATCGAACTCCGAGCGCACCACCTGCCAGGTGCGCCCCTTGGGATGGTCCGTGTGCTCGGTGAAGTAGAAGGGCCTGGTTTGCGCTCCATCTGTACTCACGAACTGCACGCTGTACTTGGGGACGATGAAGCTCGATTCGTTGAGGGCCTCCACAAGTCCCAGGCGGTCCAAAGGAAACCAGCAGTGGGGGATGAGGGATTCGCCGATGCGGTAGCGGGGCAGAGGCGAGCGTTCAACCAGGGCCACCCTGTGCCCGTGCTCAGCGAGGACTGTGGCCGCCGCGCAGCCCGCGGGACCGGCGCCGACTACGGCAACGTCAAAGGAGTCGGTGGAATCGGAGTGCACGGCGTGAGGGGATCCCAGGGGGAGGGGGTGAACTTGAGTATAGGCACTCACCTTTGAACGTCGGGGTTTGACCTGTGCATGGATTCAGTGAAATGCCCGGTTGAATGGGATGCGGGTGGATAGGATGTTCGCTCAGAACTGTCCCCCCCTCCTTTTTCCCCTCCCCCATACATGTTCCTGATTCTGACTTTGTCCCTGGCCGCCCAGGATCCCGCTACCGATCTGGGCACCACGGTGGTCACTGCCCGCAAGGTTGAGGAGGCAATTGAGGATGTGCCCGCCAGCGTCAGCGCTCTATCGTCGGACGACATCACGATGTCCGGCATGCGCAGCATCAGCGACGCAGTGGGCCGGATTCCCAACCTTCACTTCACCGAGTTCAGCGCGCGGCGGCTGAGCTTTCCCTACGTGCGCGGGATCGGCTCGGGCCTGGGGGAGCCGTCCGTGGCGACCTATGTAGACGGCGTCCCGCAGTTGAGCGTGGGCAGCACCAACCTGCCCCTACTCGGAATGGAGAGGATTGAGTTCCTGCGCGGCCCCCAGGGCACACTCTACGGACGCAACGCCATGGGAGGAGTGATCCACATGGTCGGCCGTCAACCTGACGGCCAGACGGAGATTGGTGGCAGTGTGATGTACGGGAGTCACTCTCTTCAGGAGGTGTCCTCCTTCTATTCTGGTCCCCTGGGAGACAGTGCGGGGTTCGTCTTTGATGGGAGGGCCTCGCGCCGCGATGGGTACACGACGAACGACTTTACGGGTGAGCTTGTGGACGACCGGAGGGCCTTCAGTGGGCGTGCCCAGCTGGCATTGGATCTGGATGATTCCTCCAGCCTCCGCTTCAGCCTCACGGGGCAGAAGGCCGAGGACGGCGGCTTTGGACTAGGTGAGCTTGGATCGCTCCGCGACGATCCGCACCGCATCAACCAGGACTTTGAGGGGGAGACTTCGAGGGATTCCCTCCAGCCCTCTGTTGTCTATGCCTGGGCGGAGGGTGGCCGGTCGTTCACGTCGATATCGGCTTTCACCGCCATGGATGTGACCGAGACCAGCGACTTTGATTTCAGCTTCATCGACGGCCTTCGACGCAGGACCGAGGAGGAGCAGGACGTCTTCTACCAGGAGCTGCGCTGGTCTGATGAGAGCGGCTTCGATGTGGACAAGGGGGAGGGCATGCGACTGCTCGTGGGGCTCTCGGGATTCGATTCGGACGCGACCCGCTCCGCAGCCAACGACTTCCGACCGGGCATACCTCCCCCGGGAATGCCGGGCATCGATACGAATACCGGGGACTTCACGGACAGGGGCCATAGCCTGTTCGGGCAACTGGGTGTGAGCCCAGCGCCCGACTGGGAGCTGACCTACGGTGTGCGCATGGACCGCGAGAGCAAGAAACTCGATGCCAACCACACCTTCGAGACGGGCGGCTTCACCGTACTCGACACGGACACCTCCTTCGAAGACGAGTTCAGCGAGACGACCCCGATGCTGAGTGCCAGCTACCGGCCCACGGATTCATCACAGGTGTATGCCTACGCCGCCAAGGCCTTCAAGGCCGGCGGATTCAACCTGACCGCTCCTGCAGGTGAGGAGTTCTTCGACCCCGAGTCCAGTTGGACCTACGAGGTGGGCTACAAGCGCTCTCTCTCAGAGAGGGGACTGAACCTCAAGCTCGCGGCGTTCTCCGTGGACTGGCAGGACATGCAACTGTCCCTGTTTGATCCGGTGGCTGGTGGCTATGTAGAGAACGCAGGCGAGTCCACCAGCACGGGCGTGGAGGTGGAATTGGATGCGGATCTGGGCCACCACTGGGGCATGTTCTTGGGTCTTGGTATAGCCCGCACGGAATTCCAGGAATTCACCGACGCCTTCGGTCAGGATGTTGCCGGCAACTCTCTGGCCAACGCGCCCGAGCAAACCTGGAGTGTGGGCATGAGCTACGATCGGGAGTTCTCCGAAGGCGGCCTCTTCGCGCGGGCTAACTATGTGGGTGTTCAGGACCTTTTCTACGACCCGGGCAACCTGCAGGGCGAAGATTACGAGCTTGTCAACTTGAGCGGGGGCTACCGGTTAGGCGATTGGCGCTTAGCGATTTTTGTACGAAACGTTCTCGACGAGAACTACGTTCCCGTGGCCTTCCAAGCCAACCCCGCCGACCCCAACTACTTCATCGGTGAGAACGGTGCCCCGCGCACCTGGGGCCTCTCGATGGGAGTCAGCTTCTGATTTATTCCTCATGACACCTCAAGCACTCGTGCTCAGAATGTGCTACCTGGCTCTCTCGGTAGCTATCGTGGCGTGCCACTCCGATGTGGTGCAAGCATCGCAGGAGCCTACGACCGGTTGGCTTGATTGGCGTGGTCCTGCACAGAGCGGGCTGTCCACGGAGAGCGGTCTCTTCGACACCGCGGAGCTGGGCGGCAAGGGCAACCCCTGGTCGTATTCCTTGGCTGGGCGTGGGACGCCGGTGGTCTCAAATGGTCGCTTGTATGCCCTGGGGTATGAAGGCGAAGGCAAGGACCTGCAGGAGGTGCTCGTCTGTCTCGACGCGCGCAGCGGCGCCCTGATCTGGGAGGATCGCTGGAGCGATTTCCTGTCGGACATCATCTACGACCGCTATTCCATCGGCAGCCCCACCATCGACCCCGAGAGTGGAGACCTCTTTGTGCTCACCACCGCCGGCCTGATGCGGCGCTATAGCCCCGACGGCGAGCTGCGTTGGGAGGTATCGACCATGGAGGAGCTGGGTCGCCTGACCTTCCCGAACGGTCGCACCGGCGCACCCTTGATCGATGGGGACCTCGTCATCGTGCACATCATCACGGCCCACTGGGGCAAGGTGGAGGGGCCGGCGCGCGATCGTTTCTACGCATTCCACAAGGACACGGGCGATGTGGTCTGGTGGTCCACGCCGGGCACGGGTCCCAAGGACGGACCCTACTCCCACCCCGTGCTCGAGAACCGGGGCGGGCGGCGTCTGCTGTACGCGGGCACCGGGTGCGGGAACATGGTGTGCGTGGACGCACGCACGGGCGAGCCGGTCTGGCGCTATCGCATGGCGACGGGCGGCGTGAACGCCTCTCCGGTCCTGTACGGGGATCACCTGATCGCCATCCACGGACGGGAGAACATGGACTCGTCCACGATCGGCCGCATGTTGTCGATCCGGCTGGGCAGCCAAGCTGCGGCAGACGAAGCGGGCCCCCTTGTCCTGGACGCAAGCCACGAAGCGTGGCGTAACGAGCTTGGTTCGTTCACCAGCTCCCTCGTGCTGGCGGGCGACCGCGTGTACACCACCGTGGCCAACGGCGACCTGTGCTGCGTGAATCCGGCTGATGGCGAGATTCTGTGGCGTCACCAGCTGGCCCCCGACCAGGTGCATGCCTCCCCCGTGTTTGCAGATGGCAAGCTGTACGTGCCTATGAACAACGGCAGCTTCCACGTGGTGCGACCGAGCGATGAAGGGGCTGACGTCCTCTGCTCGCTGCAGTTGGAAGGGGCCTGCGTGGCGGCGCCCGCAGTCTGTGGGGGGCAGGTCTTCGTGCATACGACCCAGCGTCTGTATTGCTTTGGCTCGCCAAGCGACGAGCCGGAGTGGATCACGGTTTCCGATAGCGACTATGGCGGTTCGGCGAGTGCGCCGAGTGCGGCGCGCCTCGTGCCGGGCGATGTCCTGTTGCGGGTGGGGGAGACTCTGGACCTGGGTGAGCGGGGAGGCGTTTCGGTTCGTGCGCTGGACGTGGCAGGGGATGACTTGGGCGTGGTCACTCCATCGCAGGTTGAGTGGCCCGCCATGTTTGCAGGCGCCATCGGCAATGCTGGCATTGCGCAGAAAGTAGGTGCGGGTGTGTTGAAAGTGCACACGGCGGTGGGGGTGGCCATTGCTCGTGTTCGGGTTGTTCAAGGTCTGCCTTGGGTTGAAGATTTCGAGTCCTCAGTGCTCAACAAGCCCGGAGACCACGGGGAGAAGGTGGCGTTTCCTCCAGGGGGCTGGATTGGCGCCTTCAAGAAGTGGGAGGTGGCCGACCTTGAAGGCGGCAAGGTGCTGCGCAAGACACTCGCCAATCCGCTCTTCCAGCGGGCTATGGGCTTCACCGGCCACCCCGACATGTCGAACTACACGGTGCAGGTGGACATCCGGACCGATGGCAATCGGCGCAGCATGTGCTCGGCAGGCGTGGTCAACCAGCGCTACCTGATTCAGTTGATGGGCAACTACCGCGCCCTGCAGATCAGCTCCAACGACGAACGCATCAAGGAGCGCGTGGACTTCAGCATGAAGCCCGGTGTGTGGTACACCCTCAAGACGCGTGTGGACGTGAACGCGGACGGCAGTGGGGTCGTGAGCGCCAAGGCCTGGCCCCGGGGCGAGGCCGAACCCGATTCCTGGTCCCTGCAAGTCGAACACGCCCACCCACATACCCATGGTTCTCCGGGAATCTTTGGCTTCTCGCCCCAGAGCCGCTATCACGTCTATCTCGACAATTATTCGGTGACCCCCAATGAGTAAGTTCTGTTTCAGCGGCCCCCTGCTGCTCGCCATCGTTCCCTTGCTCTCCGCTCAGGAGGCTGGTGAGGCGACCCGCGGCGGGGACTGGCCCACGTGGGGTCATGACGCGAGCCGCAACATGGCATGCGAGGCCAGTGGGCTGCCCACCGGGTTCAAGGCTGGCGAGTTCATTGGCGTCAGCGACGAGATAGACCCGAACACGACCGAGAATGTGCGCTGGATCTCCAAGCTCGGTTCCCAGTCCTACGGCAACCCCACCATTGCAAATGGCCGGGTCTACGTGGGCACGAACAATGACGCCCCGCGGGACAAGCGCTTCAAGGGCGACCGCTGCGTACTGAATTGCCTCGATGAAGCGACGGGAGACCTTATCTGGCAACTGAACGTGCCCAAGCTCGGTACGGGCAAGGTCAGCGACTGGGAGTTCCTCGGCATCTGCAGCTCGCCCACGGTGGATGGGGATCGCGTCTATCTCGTCACCAACCGCTGTGAGGTGATGTGTCTCGACGTGAATGGGATGACGGACGGCAACCAGGGTTTTGCTGGAGAGGGGCTCTATGCGGCTTGGCCGGAGAAAGAGCCCCTGCCCGTGGAGGAGCATGACGCGGACATTCTCTGGACGCTCAACATGATCGATGAGTGCGGCGTGTTCCCCCACAACATCACCACCAGCGCCGTACTTGTCGTGGACGATGCTCTGTGGGTTACGACGTCCAACGGTGTGGACTACGGTCACGTTGAGACTCCCGCGCCGTTTGCTCCCTGTCTGATCAAAGTGGACAAGATGAGTGGGGAGCTGATCGGTGAAGAGGCCTCGGGGCTGAGCCAGCGGATCTTCCATTCCAATTGGACCTCGCCCGCATACCTGCGCACAGGAGAAGAGGGCAACCGCCTCGAGTTGGGCCTCTTCGGTGGACCGGATGGCTTTGTCTATGCCTTCGATCCAGAGCCTGTCGAAGACGAAGACGGCTACCTGATCCTCACGGAGCGCTGGCGCTGTGACGCCAACAGGGCGGACTACCGGGTCAAGGACGGCAAGAAACTCAAGTACGCCACCCGCAATGGGCCGAGCGAGGTCTTGAGCACGGTGATCTCATGGGGCGGACGCGTGTATGCGGTCATTGGCCAGGACCCCGAGCACGGTGAGGGGGTGGGCCGGCTGGTCTGCATCGACCCCAGCGGATCCGGCGACGTGTCCGGGACGCATGTCGTCTGGAGTTATGACGGCATCAACCGTTCGATGTCGACACCCTCCATCGCGGATGGGCTGATCTATGTCGCGGACTACTCGGGGTTCATTTACTGCTTGGACGCTCTCACGGGTGAGCTGCTGTGGCGACACGACACCATGGCCCACATCTGGGGCTCGACCCTGGTGGCGGATGGGAAGGTCTATATCGGCAACGAAGACGGCTACCTGACGATCCTGCCCGCGGGACGCACGCTGGACTCCAAGAAGGTCGTGGAGGTCGACATGACCTCCCCTGTGTACTCCTCGCCCGTGGCGGCCAATGGTGTGCTCTACGTGGCGACCCACACACATCTGTTTGCCATCGAGGCCGGAGCCTCCCCGGCGGGGAAGCCCGAGAAGGAGGGCAAGTAACTCTTGGCTCGCTTGATCTGGTTGATGGTCGTTGTCCTGGCCGTTCTGCACCAGGACGTGTGGAACTGGAATTCCAAGGCCCTGGTCTTGGGCTTCATACCGGTTGGCCTGGCCTATCACGCGCTCTACTCGGTGGCTGCCGCCCTGATGTGGATGGCGGCTTTGCGCTGGGCCTGGCCCAGTGGGGTGGAAGCCTGGGCGAATGAGACGGGCGAAGACGGGGAGGTCTCCCAGTGAGTTTGGCCCTTCTCTCAGCGGCACCCGCCGACCGCACACCCTTGTTCGTCGTGTGCGGCTACATGGTCATGCTGCTCGGCCTGGGCGTCATGACCCAGCGCAAGTTCCGTGGCACGAGTGCGGACTACTTCGCTGCGGGCCGCTCCGTCGGCGGGTTCCTGCTCCTGATGAGCGTCTTTGGAACCACCATGACGGCCTTTGCCCTGGTGGGTTCCACGGGCAAGGCCTTCGACCAGGGCATCGGGGTCTACGGGCTGATGGCGTCCTCCTCGGGACTGGTACACAGCCTCGTGTTCTTCCTGGTTGGCATCCGTCTGTGGGCGGTGGGCAAGCGCAATGGGTACGTGACCCAGATCCAGTACTTCCGTGACCGCTTCCAGTCCTCTCTCCTGGGGTGGCTGCTCTTCCCGATCCTGGTGGGCCTCGTGATTCCCTACCTCCTGATCGGCCTCCTCGGCTCGGGCATCGTCGTGAAGGGCATGACGCGGGGGATGTTCCCGGAGATGTTCGAGGGCGGGGCGGTCCCGCCCTGGCTCAGCGGCCTCGTGGTGAGTGCCGTTGTTCTGTTCTACATCTTCTATGGGGGCATCCGTGGTGCGGTCTGGGCCAACACCTTTCAGACCCTGGTGTTCATGGTCATGGGCATCGTCGCGTTCTTCCTGATATCCAACAAGCTCGGCGGGGTGGGTGCTGCCACACAGAAGGCGCTGGAGCATGCCCCGGACCACCTCTCGCGCACCGGAATGATCGGCAAGGCTCAGTTTCTGAGCTATGGACTCGTGCCCCTCTCCGTGGGGATGTTTCCACACCTGTTCCAGCATTGGCTCACGGCCAAGAGCGCCAAGAGCTTCCGCCTCAGCGTGGCCTGGCACCCGGTCTTCATCGCCATCGTCTGGGTGCCCTGCATTCTGATGGGCCTGTGGGCGGCTGGCCTGGCGGCCTCGGATCCGGCGTTCAATCCTCCCAGCTCCAACGGCGTCCTGCCCTACATGGTGGCCAAGTTGGTCCAGAGCCCCCTGATCTCAGGCATGCTCATGGCTGGCATTCTCGCGGCGATCATGTCTTCCCTCGACTCCCAGTTCGTCTGCCTGGGAACCATGTTCACCCACGACGTGGTTCTCCACAGGGTAGGCAAAGACCGCTTTGATGACCGCCAGCGGGTGCTCATCGCCCGGGGCTTCATCGTGGCCATCGTGACGATCACCTACCTCCTGACCTTCTTCCCGCCCCCGCACATCTTCGATCTGGCCGTGTGGTGCTTCAGTGGCTTCGCCAGCTTGTTCCCCCTCGTGTTTGCTTCCCTCTACTGGCGGCGCGTGACGCGGGCGGGTGCCCTGGCCTCGGTGATCGCCATGGCGATCAGTTGGTTCTGGCTGTTCTACAAGGGCCTGATCGCCCGACCGGATGGCGCAGAGGGGGATTACCTGGTGGGAGGCATGATGCCCGTTGCGGTGATCTTCGCCATCTCCACGGTAGCCCTGGTCCTCGTCTCCCTGGTCACGGCACCGCCCGACGAGCGCCACCTGGCCCGCTTCTTCCGCTCAGGAGAAGCTGCATGAAGCCCCGTTGTGGCGGCGATGCATCGGCGGCGCGTGAGGCCCTCGATGCCCACGTCCGCGAGACGGTCCTGTGGCACTTCTCTCCCGAGACAGGAACCCCCCACTGGCTGGGATGGGCCGCCGGTCAGGATTGGGATCCCTTGACGACCATCGAGACTATCGATGACCTACAGCGCTTCCCCAACTTCGACGGCGATATCCTGCGCACCGAACCCCACGAGCGCTTCATCCCCAAGGCCTTCGAAGGCCGCCCCTTCACCATCTTCGAGACCGGCGGCACCACCGGCCTGCCCAAGCAGCGCATCGGCTGGGAGGACTACCGCCACGACTACGAGGAGTTCTCCGAGACCCTGGACGATGAGGCGTTCCCTCCCGGCAGCTACTGGCTGATGATCGGTCCAACCGGACCGCGTCGCCTGCGCCTGGCCATCGAACACCTTGCCCACGTGCGCGGCAGCTCCTGCTACTTCGTGGACCTGGATCCGCGCTGGGTGAAGAAGCTCATCAAGTCTGGTCAGTCCACCCAGGCCAACGAGTACATGACTCATGTGGTGGATCAGGCCGCGGCCATACTGGAGGCGCGCGACGTGTCGGTGCTCTTCACCACGCCTCGCCTGCTGGAGGCCTTGGCCCTGCGCTGCTCCATTCCCGATAGCGGCATCAAGGGCGTCTTCTGTGGAGGTACCACCATGGACCCCGAGACCACGCGCTTCCTGGTGGAGGAGGTTCTGGAAGGCAAGGTCGGGTTCGTGCCCACCTATGGCAACACGCTCATGGGCCTCGCGGCCCACAAGCCGGGCCTCGCTGAAGACGGCTACTCGATCACCTACTACGCGCCCCAACCGCGGGCGGTCCTGAGGGTGGTGGACTCGGACAACCCGCTGCAGACCGTGGCCTACGGGAACGTGGGGCGGGTGGAGTTGACGACCCTCACCCAGGAGCTCTTCATGCCGCGCTTCCTGGAACGCGACGAGGGTATTCGCCGCGAGCCATGCCGCGAGTTCCCCTGGGACGGTGTGGGCGAAGTGCGTCCCTTCGGTGCTCAGGCGGGGAACATCGTGGAAGGGGTGTACTGATACGGAGTCGTCCTGAGAGGAGCCGGGCGCCACGGCGAATTTGGGCAGGTGGAACTCGATACCGGTGCCTGCCGGCTCACTCGCGACGAGGGGAGTCGCCGAGGGCAGGGTCACCAAGGACCCGAGGCGTGAGCGCAAGAGAGACGTTCGCATGTCCTCCACGCGCGCTCCACCGGTTAGACTCTCCTCCCTCATGGAGCCCTCCAGTCGCAAGCTGATGGTGATGAGCTTGATCGGCATCTTCGCCGGACAAACGTGGCTCGTCTACTCTGATCCCGCGGGCCGGGTTGCGCCTCCACTTTCCGAACTCGCCCTCGAGGGCCGGAAGGTCTGGCACGACTACAACTGCCAGAGTTGTCACCAGTTGTTCGGCTTCGGCGGCTTCCTTGGACCCGACCTGACGAACCTGGCGGAAGAGATGACACCGGCGCGCTACGAGGTGATCCTGACGGAGGGGCGCGGTCTGATGCCGAGCCTCGACCTCAAGGCGGAGGAGTGCGACGCGATAGCCGCCTTCCTCACGGAGATCGACGCGACGGGCGTCGGGCAGCTTCGGATCGGCGACTCGCTGAGCGACCGCGAGGTCATGGCGGCTTGGTTGGCCGAGTGCGCGCCCGAGAGCGCTCCCCTGACCGCCGAGCAACACCTCGGCGCCGAGGTCGTCCTGGAGTCGGCTTGCATCTCCTGCCACTTGCCGAATCCGGCCAGCGCTCTGGGTGCGCCCGACCTGACGCTGGCGGCCACGCGCTTCTCTGAAGAGGAGCTGCTCCGCATCGTGACGGAGGGGATCCCGGCCAAGGGCATGCCAGCCATCTCCCTCGACGATCAGCAACGCACGGCTCTCTATTCCTTTCTCGAATGGGCAGCTTCCCATGGCGACCGCCTCGCATCCCGCTTCGCGTCCAATCAGGCGCGGCAGACGGGGGGGTTCGCGTCCATTCCCTGGTTCGAGTACGAATGAACGACGCAACGCTGTCCACATCGCAGCGCATGGTGCTCACCGTAATCACCTGCGCGCTGACCTGTCTCTTGCTGTCGATAGGCCTGGGGGCGTTAGGGGCGCTGTACTACATCCCGAAGGTCGGCGAGCGTATGGCGGACGTGGGCCTCAGCCTCATCCAGCTGCGGCCACTGCACACCACATTCGCCTCAGCCTGGATCTACATGGGCTGCGTCGCCTGCGTCTACGCCTACCTCGGTGACCAGTTCGGAGAACCGTCCAAGGGCGAGCGCCTGCGCTTCCGTCTGCACATGATCCTATGGGGAGTGGCGGGGCTCGCGAGCCTCATAACTCTCTTAGCGGGCATCTCCAGCGGCCGCGAATACCTGGGTTTCCACCCCCTGATCTCGATCCCCATCCTCGTCGGCTGGGTGCTCTTCGGGTTCACCTTCATGCGTCGCGTGGCGTCGGGCTTCTGGGGTCGACCGGTCTACGTCTACATGTGGTCGGTGGGGGTGTTCTTCTTCGTCTACACATTCCTCGAGGGCCATGCGCACCTGTTGCCCTGGGTGGAGGCGCGCCCGGTCGTCGATCTGCAGGTCCAGTGGAAGTCCTGCGGCACGCTGGTCGCCTCCTTCAACCAGATGGTGTACGGGGCGCTGACCTATTTCGGCGAGAAGAAGAGCGACGACAAACGCATCGGCCAGTCGAGCACGGGCTTTTGGCTGTTCGGGATCGGGCTGCTCAACTCCTTCACGAACTTCGCGCACCACACCTATCACCTGCCGCAGTCGCCCCTGATCAAGTGGATCGCATTCACAGTGAGCATGCTCGAGATCATCCTGCTGCTGAAACTCCTGCAGGAGATCACCGCCGCACTGCGGGCCCAGGCGCGTCGGCGGAACCGTCCCCTCGACCTCGCCTCGCGCATGGTGGGACTCGCGAAGCGCTGGAACTGCTTCCTGCTCACCCTGGCGCTCTTGATCTCGGTGCCGCAGCTCAACGCGCTCATCCACGGCACACATGTGGTCATGGCACACGCGATGGGATCCGAGTTGGCGCTCGACAGCTACATCTTGCTGGGGGTCTTCGCCTGGATCCTGGGCGAGATCTTCTACAAGCGCGAGACGCTGTGGGGCTTCATCGACAGCCGTGCGCAGCACCGGACGGTCAGCTACTTGAACTTCAGCTTGGCTTCCCTGGTGGCGCTGCTGGTCATCGCGGGGCTCGGCGTCAGCTTCACCCGCATGTACGGTCAGCCGGCCCCGACCTGGCTTGAGTCCTTCCCGTATCTGTTCGTCACCTTTGGCGGTTTGGTAGCGATCCATCTGGCGCGCTTTGTGTGGACCTGGGTTCCGCTCTTGCGTGACCCCGTCAGGCATCGGACATGGGCCGAGGATCTGGCGCGGCTGGAGGGCAACGCCGCGGGGCCCGAGTAGCTACCGCGCTGCTAGTCGGCGTAGCCCAGCGCATCAAGCTGCCGCAGGAGCTCCTCGTCCATGCCTGACGTGTCGAGCGCCATCCCCCCGCCCCCGGACTCCGTCCAGATCACGAGGCTGCCTGCGGGCGTGCGGTCCGGGAAGTACCCCGTACGCGCCGTAGCCAGGATGCGTCCGTCGAGGGGTTTGGGGAAGGCGAAATCGAGCCTCCCGGTGGCCACCGGCAGGCCGTCGACCACCACCCGGCGCGGGTCTGGCCAGGCCCCGTCGAAGCGGAACAGGGTGAAGACCTCCTCCCCCGCGACCGTGCCCAGGGTCGCGGAGAGGGGCTGTGCGCCGGTGGTCTCGAGGATGCCGTTCAGGCGCTCGATGCTCTGCATACCACCCCAGTCCTCGGGGACACCGTCGACGGCGACCAATTTGAAGTCCTTCTCGGGGCTGGGGTCGGCGTAGACCAGTTCCGCCACGAGCTCCTGCTCTCCCTCCGGATGCATGCGGAAGGTGAACAGTCCGTCCGGCGCTGTGCGTTCGATCTCAAGCTGGGGGTTCGTCGGCGGATCGCCGGGAACGGGATGCCAGAGGGGAATGACGGTGGTGTGGGCGATCGGTCGCTTGCCGAGCCAGACCACCTGGGAGAGGTCCTGCGCCCCGGAGTGGGTGATCCTCCAGCGGTCCTCGCTGCGTTGGTGGGCACGGAACAGCAGGATGTCGACCGGGTCGCGGTCAACTGTTCCCTGCCAGGAGAACTTCTCGCCCCCCTGCTCCAGGCAGGTCTCGGGCACACCCGCGACCGCGTCGAACGGGCAACCGTTGGTGCGCAGTTCGATGCTCACCTCGAAGGGATCCTCGGCTGGTCGCACGTGGATACGCATGGCGTGCACCGGCCGATAGTCTTTGATGGCGGTCTCCAGAGCCTCGCGCGTCTCCACCTCCAGCTCGTCGATCAGGTTGCGGTGCTCCCCGGGGTCGTTGATCCAATCGAAGACCAGTGGCGCCGCATCCTCTCCCCGGTCGATGTACTTGAGCTCCGTGGTCTTGACCGCTTGGTCGCCTTGCTCCTGGGCCTCGATGAACACCTCCTCGTGCACCTGCCCCTCGACGTCCAGCAGCAGCGGCACCAGACTGCGCCCGTCGACCGGCGGTTGCACGGGCAGGTCGAGTAACTCCATGATCGTGGGGGCGATGTCCACGTTTTGGGTGAGGGCCCCGACGCGGTGCCCCTCGGTCTGGCCGGGGAGTTTGATGATCAGGGGCGTGTGGGTCACCGCCTCGTACAGGTCGTGGTGGCTGAAGGGCTGTGTATCGTGCCCGTCCCTGGGATCCTCCAGGTTCTCACCGTGGTCCGCCGCGATCACGATCAGGGCCCGGTCATAAACTCCCATCGCGCGCAGTCTCTCGAAGAGCCGGCCGATCCCGGCGTCGCAGGAGCGGATTTCGGCGTCGTACAGTGCGCGGCCGTTGGCCAGTCGCAGTCGGTTGAACTCCGGGCCCTGCAGGTTCTGCCTCAGCCAACGCCCGCGCTCCGCTGGCTCGAGAGGGGCCAGCGCGTCGTGGTACGAGGCCATCCCCACGGCTTCAAGGTGCTCGCGGAGGAACATGTTCCGCGTACTCTCGGGGGCGTTGTAGACCCAGCCCTTGAGGTCGGTGTGGGGATCGAAGTAATGCGCCCACAGGAAGAGTGGCTGGTCCCGAGCGCTATGCTGGTACTCGTCCAGGGCGGCGAATGCGCGCTGGTTCGTGTAGGCCGCCGTGGACCACAGGGAGCGCTCCTTGACCGGAATGTCGCCGCCGATCAGGGAGACGGTGTCCCAGCCGACGAACATTGGCACGTCGGGGTCGATCAACTCCCACAGTGGATGGCTGCCTATCGCGATCCGGTAGTAATCCCGCCGTCGGAAGCGATCGGCCAGACTGGCCGAGACCGACCCCTGCCCACCGGCCCCCTCAATCGGGACGGGCAGGTAGTTGCCGTGGGTCTTGGGGTACTGCCCGGTCAGGATCGAGGTGATCGAGGGGAAGGTGGCGTTGTATTGGGTCGAGTTGGCCTCGAACAGGTAGCTGGAGGCGGCGAAGGTGTCGAGCACCGGACTGGTTTCGAGCTCATACCCATAGCAGGAGAGGTGGTCCGCCCGCAGCGTGTCGATCACGATCAGCACCACCGGGGTGCCCGCGGGCAACTCGAAGGGGTTCCTCGGGCTCGAGCCGCAGGACGACAGCGCCATAAGCGAGGCCGCGAGCAGGGCCAATATGGCCGGGGGCCGATGAGGAACGCGCCCTAGGCCCACGTGGGTTGATAGAGAGGTCGGGAACACCACTAGGACGATAAGGAAGGGGGGGCGAGGTGAGGAGGGCAGGCCAACGGCCTTGGATCTTAGCCGTTCCTCGCTCAAGAAGGTGAGGCTTGGACTCTACAGGCCCTGTCCGGGATCAGGAGGAGGTTGTCCTGACTCCGTACCCACAACAGGTGTAACCCGCGGCCCTGGCGATCGTCGTGTGTGTCCGTCCGTTGACCCGCGCCAAACCGAACCCGGAAAACTTCATGCCTTCCCTTTCCGCAGCCTCTCTACGCCATCTCGTCGTGTCCTTCATTGTGGCCCAGATCACCGTTTGGGCCCTTTGCTCCCCGGTTGCGGCCCAGGCCTCGGAAGAAAGCGGAGGTGCTGGAAACGGGGCCTGTGCACCCGCTGGCCTCGGGCTGCCGAGCGTCTTTATGCGCCCCGGCCCGATAAACGGACAGCCCGACGGGTCGTGGACCTTTGGCGTGGCCGGTGGTGGGGAGCGCGCCTTCGGCCGGGCTTGCTTGCTGCTCGTGACACCTGGGGGGACTCCTCTGCCCTGGGCCCCATGCCTGGAGGGCTTGAGCGGGCGACTGGGGCCGCTTGTCGCTCTGGACGGACAGGGCCTGGCCACGTGGACCCTGCCACCCGAGGCCTTGAACCTGGGACTCGACCTGCGAGTCGTCGTCTGGGAGAGCTCAGCGCCATGGTCCGCCGCTTCCTTGAGCGGTCGCGTGACCCGTCCCGCGGTTTCAATCGGGCCCCTGCCCTTCCCGGCGGGTGCCGTGGTGATCACGGAATTCCTCAAGGATCCCCAAGCCGTTCCCGATGCCTTCGGAGAGTGGTTTGAAGTCTACAACCGCAGTTCGGTGGTTCTGGATCTGGAGGGATGGGTCCTCTCCGACGCGGGCATCGATGTGACCGTGCTGAACAATCTGGGATCCGGGATTCTGCTCGCGCCCGGGGCGCGCATGGTCTTCGGCCTGGATGTTGACCCCTTCTACAACGGGGGGGCACAGGTGGACGTGGCCTACCAAGGCATGATCCTCTCCAATACTTCGGATGAGATTATCTTGTCCACACCCAGCGGAGTGCTGGTGGATTCGATCGCCTACGACGATGGGATCGAGTGGCCGGATAAGGGCGGACGGTCTGCCGTGCTCCATCCCGACCAGGTGCAGGCGGGGAACAACGGCCATGGGTCGCATTGGTGCTCATCCAACACCGTCTTCGGCGCTGGCGATCGGGGCACACCGGGTGCGCTCAATGACTCCTGTTGGTAGGAGGGCCCTGCAGGGCTGGTCCACCCTGGAAGCCGGCTGGTCGTCCTTTTCAAGAGCCTCCGGGGTCTGGTTGCAGTCTTCGATGCCAGCTACAGGGTCGGCGTTGCGGAATCTGGAGGAAGTTGCTCTGACTCCATATCTACGGAGACTGTAGCCTCGGACATAGTCCCGTCACGACCCCCCTGTTCACCTGGAGGTGCCCATGGCTCCACTTCTCGCGCTCTGCCTTGTTCTTGCCCAGGACCCCGAGGCCTCTCGGCTCGCGGACCTACTCGCTCCCGATGCTGCCGTGGAGATGCTCGCGGGTGACATGAAGTTCACCGAGGGCCCTGTGTGGATGCCCAAGGAGCACAGGCTGATTTTCAGCGACATCCCGAGCGAGAAACTGATGGAGTGGAGCGCGGAGGGCGGCTTGAAGGTCTTCCGGGAGAGTCCGAACCCCAACGGCAACCTACTCGACGGTGAGGGGCGACTCCTGACCTGCCGCCACGGAGCGCGCGACATCGTGCGCACGGAGACGGACGGGAAGTTGACTGTGCTCTGCGACAGCTTTGGAGGCAAACGCCTCAACTCACCCAACGACGTCGCCGTGCACCTTGACGGAACCCTCTGGTTCACCGACCCCCCTTGGGGCCTCCCGAAGCAGCTCGAGGGTCGCGAGCAGCCAGGGAACTGGGTCTACCGCCTCGACCCGCGGACGAAGAAAGTCACCGTCCTGATCAAGGACCTCTGCATGCCCAACGGCATCGCCTTCTCGCCCGACGGGCGTCGCCTCTACGTTGCCGATACTGGCGGCCACAGCTCCCATCCCGATGCCGAGCTGCACGACCTGCCCCCGACGGTCACGGCCTATGCGGTCGATAAGGAGGGCACTCTGAATCCGAAGCCCGTTTGGAAGACAAAGACACTCTGCGACGGGATGTGCGTGGATGTGAAGGGCCACCTCTACACGACGTCTCGCATCGGCGTGACCGTTCTGCACCCGGACGGGAAGATCATCGGTACGATCGAGACTCCGGAATCGCCCGCCAATTGCTGCTTCGGAGGCGAGGAGTTCAAGACGCTCTTCATCACGGCGCGCACGTCACTCTACGCCGTGCAGTTGGCAAACCGGGGCGCCCACATGCGTTAGCCTCTCCTCGGGAGCCCAGCGTAGTCCCTCTGTGCACGATCGCGTGGCTCTCCCCGCGTGCCATCCAGATGCGCTCCGACACGCCGGGCTGATAGGTGCGCCGCATCTCTGCTGCAGTGGATACAGCGGGATGGAATCGATCAGGGCGGCATGACCGTTGGCGGACTTGTCGCATCGATTCAGGTGCCGGAGCGAGATCCAGAGCCGATGCTGGACCGGGGCAGTAGCCGCACTAGAATCTGGGGACTTGGCTCCGAGACTCTCTGCTCTCCCAGGCCGAGCTTGTGTTGATCGAAATCCAGCTATACCTCATGTGTCCCGGCCATCCCAGCATGCCGCGCCCCACCGTTGCGCGAAGGGGCAAGTCCCGGCTGTGCGTGGCCCGGTTGCGGGAAGAGAGGGGTAGGTGATGGGTGAACCCTGGAAGATCCCCGTCCTACGCTTCGGAAGGGACTACGAGAGCTTGGAGCAAGCGGACGTGGTTGCCCCGGCCAGCGGTGAGGTCCTGGCCCGAGTCAGCCAGGCCAGCCCTGGAATGGTGCGTCGCGACCTGCAGAAGCACGCACAGGGCGCAGCGGATCGCCTGCGTTCAATGGAGGCTGGCGAACTGCTCTCCATCTGCGAACGGGCCGGCGCCCTGTTTGAAGAGGCGGACCTGCCCGTGTCCGAGGCTGGGCCAGCCCAATCCCCAGACGAGTTCGTCCGCTGCCTCTCGGCCACCAGCGGCCTGCCACACAGTCTGTGCCGTTCCAACATGGCCAAGATCCGTCAGGCGTTGGAGGGCATGGCCGGGGTGCTGCGTGGGCTGACCCGTGGGCTGGACCTGGGAGTACTCGATAGCGGTCTTGTGGAGCAGGACGGAGTCGAACTCTGCTACGCGTCCAATGCGCGCCTTCTGGGAGCGGTGCTCCCCAGCAACTCGCCCGGCGTGAACTCCATCTGGCTTCCGGCGTTCGCCTTGAAGACACCTGTGGCCGTCAAGCCCGGCGGGGCGGAACCCTGGACTCCCCTGCGCATCATGCGCGCCCTCGAAGCCGCCGGCCTTCCCTCGGAGGCCCTGGGCTACTACCCCACCAGCCATGAAGGGGCCAGTGCGATCCTTGAGGGTTGCGATCGGGCCATCCTCTTCGGCGATGCGAAGGTGGCCAAGGCCCACGCCCACTCGCCCCACGTTGAGGTCCACGGTCCCGGCCACAGCAAGGTGATCCTCGGCGAGGACGAGGTGGACAACTGGGAGCAGCATCTGGACGTGATCGCGGCGAGCATTCTGGACAACGGCGGGCGTAGCTGCGTAAACGCCAGCACCTTGTGTGTCCCACGCCACGCCGATGCCATCGCCGAGGCCCTGGCGCAGCGGATGCTAGATGTGGTCCCGTGCGCCCCGGATGATCCCGAGGCGCGTCTCTCCGCATTCGCTGATCCGGCGGTTGCCGCCTGGTGCAACCAGACCCTGGATGATGGTCTGGCCGTTGGGCAGGCCGAAGACGTGACGGCGCGCTTGCGCGGGACCCCACGCCTGATGGAGTTGGACGGCGCGACCTACCTTCAGCCCACACTCGTGCGTGCCCCGGGCCTGGACCATCCCCTGGGCAACACGGAGATGATGTTCCCCTTTTGCTCCGTTGTGGAGGTCCCCGAGTCGGAAGTCGTGCAGGCCATGGGCCACAGCCTCGTGGTCACTGCCATAACGCGCAGTCCCGTTCTCACTGGCGAGCTATTGGCCTGCTCGTCCATCGACCGTCTGAACCTGGGCAGCGCGCCCACCACGCGCATCGACTGGGAGCAACCCCACGAGGGCAACCTGTTCGAAGCCCTCTACACCCGCCGCGCCATCCACCGCCAGACGGATTGGTAGGGCCGGGGCAGGGCCGGTATCCTCAACACCATGTGCGCCACCGAGGCACTTGAGCGACTGGCCCGCTGNNAACNNCCNCGCGTGGTCGTGGGAGATGGGNTCNTGTCGCNGTTGGGGGCGCTGTGTGGTGAGCTCGGCGTGAGCCGAGCCCTCTTGGTAAGCGACCGGGGCCTTGTGGATGCCGGTCACACCCAAAGGGCTGAGGAGGCTCTGGCTTCCGCAGGGATTGAGGCGACCCTATTCAGTTCCGTAAACCCCAATCCAAATGAATCCCACGTCCAAGCCTGTGCCCTAGCGGCAGGTGAGGCGGGCGCGGACTTCCTCTTGGGCCTTGGCGGTGGGAGTGCCATGGATACGGCCAAGGGCGCCACCTTTCTGCTGGCAGGTGGCGGGCAGATGGAGGACTACTGGGGCCGTGGAAAGGGGCGCGGAGAATTCCTGCCCTTGGTCATGGTGCCCACCACGGCAGGCACTGGCAGCGAGACGCAGTCCTTTGCGTTGATCACCCGTGAGCGGGATGGACGCAAGATGGCCTGCGGGGACGAGCGAGCCATTGCCCGTATTGTGCTCTTGGACCCGGAGTTGACTGCTAGCGTGCCACCTGAGGTCGCTGCTCATGCTGGCCTCGATTGCCTGACCCACGCGGTGGAGACGGCGGTTACATCTCGTGCCAATCCGCAGTCTCTCCAACTCTCTCACCTGGCCTTTCAATTGGTCTGCACCTCCTTCTCGGAGGCCCTGCAAGCGGGCGCCCTCGACGCACGTAGGAACATGCTCATGGCTGCGAGCTTGGCCGGCCTCGCCATCGAAGGCTCCATGCTTGGTGCGGCTCACGCCCTCGCAAATCCGCTGACTGCTCGGTTGGGGCTGAATCACGGCCGTGCCGTGGCGACGATGTTGCCCCACGTTGTGCGCTTCAACGCCCAGGACCCCGGGGCTGCCGACGGATACGAGGAGCTGTGCCGGGCCGCCGCGATCGAGGGTGGAGCAGAGGGCCTGGCGTGCCGTATCGAGGCCTGGCTTGATGAGGCTGGAGTTCCCCGGGACCTGGCGGCTGCGGGAATCGTGGAGGCAGATCTGGGGGCTCTGGCCGAGGACGCCTCCCAGGAGTGGACGGGCGGCTTCAATCCGCGGCCCGTGGATACGGCGAGTTTGCAGGAGATCCTGCGAGCGGCCCTCTGACCGGGGCTGCCAACATCATCCAAACGGGCGGCCAGCACACTTGAGGGACTTATTCGGCCACAATGGGGGCATGCTGTGCCTTGCTGCTCCGATCCTGACCCTGACCTCTCTCGGGGCTCCAGGGGATTGGCCCATGTTCCGGGGCAACTCGGGCCAGTCGGGCGTGGCATCCGGAGCGCTCGCAGAGGAGCTGGAGCTGGCATGGAGCTTTCAGGCGGAAGGCGCCATCGTCTCCTCACCCGTGGTGGCCGATGGGCGCGTGTTCTTCGGCTGTGACGATGGCAAGCTGCACGCGTTGGACTTCGAATCCGGCGAAGAGCTTTGGGCTCTGGCAACTGAAGACATCATCGAGGCTCCGCCCATGGTGCACGGAGACACGGTCTACGTGGGGTCGAGCGACTTCTTCATGTACGCGGTTGATGTGGAGAGCGGCCAGTTGAAATGGAAGTTCGAGACCGCTGACAAGATCGCAGGTGGGGCGACCTGGGTGGCCGCACCCTCGGGTGCGAAAAAGGGCGAAGCCGGCGCAGGCCGACTACTCTTCGGAAGCTACGACACCCGTCTGTATTGCCTGGATGCCGCGAAAGGGGAGGAGCTCTGGCGCTACGAGACCGGGAACTACATCAATGGCACCCCAGCCGTGGATGCGGGAGTTGTCGTCTTCGGTGGATGCGACGCGGTGCTGCATGTGGTCTCCGTTGACACGGGCAAGGCCCTGGCTCAGGTGGAGCTTGGCCCTGATAGTCACGTGGCAGGATCGGTCGCGCTTGCGGGTGGTCGCGCCTACCTTGGCCACTACGGCAATGCATTCGTGTGCGTTGATCTGAAAGAACACACAACGGTCTGGAGCCACCGCCACAAGAGCCAACCGTTCTTCTCCTCCCCAGCGGTGGGGGAAGAGCGCGTTGTCTTTGGTGGTCGGGACAAGCGGCTGCACTGCGTCCAGCGCAGCGATGGGAAGGAGGTCTGGAGCTTTCCCACACGGCGCAAGGTGGATGGATCGCCCGTAATCGTCGGAGACAAGGTGGTCTTCGGTTCCGGAGACGGGTGGATGTTCGTGCTCTCCTTGGAGGATGGCTCCGAGTTGTGGTCCTACGAGATCGGGAGGCCGATCATGTCCTCGCCTGCGGTTGTGGACGGCCACGTCTTGGTGGGCGCCAATGACTCGCGGTTGTATTGTTTCGGTCCCGCCCCGAAGGGCCCGGAGGAGGGGATCAAATGACCAGCAGCCAATCCACCGATCCCACCCGGGCAGGGAATCACTTCTTCAGTAACTACCCGGCCTATTCCTTTTGGAGTGCCGAGCAACTGCCAGAGGTTCATAAGGTGCTGGCCTCGACTCCGGCATCCGCTACCCCTCTGATTCTCTACGTCCACATTCCCTTCTGCCGTCAGCGTTGCGAGTTCTGTTTCTACAAGGTCTACACCGGCAAGAGCAGCTCCGAAGTGCGGAGCTACCTCGATGCCCTTCTGACTGAACTCGAGGCTGCAGTCCGTGCTCCGTATCTGCAGGGTCGCTGTCCCGACTACGTCTACTTCGGCGGTGGGACACCCTCCTACCTCTCCTCCGATCAGCTCAGTGAGCTCTTCGCTGCCATTCAAACCCACATGGGTTGGGACGGGGTGAAGGAGGTGGCCTTCGAGTGTGAGCCGGGTACCGTCAAGGAGGGCAAGCTACAGCGACTGCGCGACCTTGGCGTCACTCGCCTCAGCCTGGGCGTCGAGCACTATGACGATGAGATCTTGGAGATCGCTGGCCGCGCGCACCGACAGAGCGAGATCTACTCCGCCTTCGAAGCTGCTCGCACGGCTGGCTTTCCCCAGATAAACGTCGATCTGATCGCGGGCATGGTGGGCGAGACGGACGAAGGGTGGCAGGACTGCATCGATCGCACTCTGGCCTTGGGCCCGGACAGTGTCACCATCTACCAGATGGAGGTTCCTCACAACACGACCATCTACCGGCGGATGAAGGAGGGGGACGATGAAGTGGCACCCGTCGCCGACTGGGAAACCAAGCGCCGCTGGGTGGCGGCGGCTTTCGAGGCTTTCGAGGGTGCGGGCTTCAAGGTGGGTAGCGCCTACACGGCCTACCGCGGGGAGGACACCCGCTTCATGTACAGAGACTCCCTATGGCATGGTGCCGACATGTTGGGCGTGGGCGTTTCATCCTTCTCCCACCTTGGAGGCGTCCACGTGCAGAACCACGCCGACCTGGAAGACTATCAAGCGCCGGCCCTCGCTGGCGAAGCGCCGCATTGGAGGGCATACGCCATGAATGAAGACGAGCGCTGGCGGCGCATGTTCCTGTTGCAGTTGAAGCTCGGGCAGATTGACCCGGGTTGGTTTGCTTCCAACCTGGGCGTGAATCCGGCCCAGGAATACGCTTCACTCCTGGCCCGGCATCGGGCCGAGGGTTGGGTCGCCGAGGACGCCGAGATGATTCGCCTGACGCGTGCTGGACTTCTGAGAGTCGACAGCCTGATTGCGGAGTACGTTCCCGCCGAGTTCCGCACCAGCCACGTGGTCTGAGCCTTGCGCATCAGGCTGCTCATCCCCGGTACGGGGCACTTCCACTGCGGGAGCTGCTTGAGGGACGAGGCCCTCGCCCTCGGCTTGACCCGCGAGGGGCACGAGGTGAACGTCACACCGCTCTACCTGCCCCTCGTACTTGAGCAGGAATCACAGCCTGAAAACCATGCCCCTGTACGGCTGGGGGGTATCAACATGTACCTGCAGCAGAAACTGTCCTGGGCGGGGAGCCTACCCGGGTTTCTACGCGATCTCCTGGACCGTCCCGGCTTGCTGCGCTGGGCATCCCGGCGGGGAAACATGACCGACTCCCCGGATCTGGGGCCATTGACCTTGTCGACCTTGCGCGGAGAGGCCGGACCCTTGAACAGCCTCATCGAGCAACTGGTCTCAGGCTTGGCGGGGGACAAGAGACCGGACGTGATCATGCTCTCCAACGCCATGCTCGTTGGCCTTGTGCGTGGATTGAAGGCCGGGCTGCCCGGGGTGCGCGTGGTCTGCACTTTGCAGGGGGAAGAGCCCTTTCTTGATAGGCTGCCCCAGCCCTACCGCGATCAGGCCTGGGAGGAGCTGCGCTCCCGTTGCACGGACGTCGACCGCTTCATTGCGGTCAGCCATTGGTACGGCGCACGAATGGCCGGTCGACTGGACTTGGGCTCGGACCAGATGAAGGTCGTCACCAATGGAATCGAGGTCGAGGAGCTTGGCGCACTGGAGAGACGGTCCCCTGCCGTGCCCACCGTGGGCTTCATGGCCCGTATGTGCGAGGACAAGGGGATGCACACTCTGGTTGCAGCCTTTGAGTCTTTGGTGGCCAGCGGGGAGCACCCCGATCTGCGTCTGAAGCTCGGCGGTGCGCTGCAGCCTGAAGACCGTGGCCCGCTCGCGAAGCTGCGCCGGCATCTGGCCAAGACCGGTCTGTCCGAGCGCGTGGACATTCATCCCAACGTCACGCGCTCTGAGAAGAGTGCCTTCTTGGCCAGCCTCTCGGTGCTCTCGGTTCCAGCGACCTACGGCGAGTCCTTCGGGCTTTACGTCCTTGAAGCTCTGGCTGCAGGTGTGCCCGTTGTTCAACCCGATCACGGCGGCCTGACGGAGCTCGTACGTGATACCCAGGGGGGGCTCCTCTACGACCCCGAGGACCCCGCTGCCTTGGCCAAGACGCTGGGGTCCTTCCTCCGGGACGATGAGGCTCTCACACAGGCTGGCGAACGCGGGCGCAGCGCAGTCCTCAGCCGCTACACGGCCTCGCGCATGTCCACCGACGTGGCCCACATCTGCGCCTCATGCCAATCCTAGGCGAACAATAGCTGGAGGGCCGTCGGCTGCAAGGCGTGGGCGGAGCTCACTGGAACATGACCGATACTGCATCGGTGAAGTTCGAGGTACTCCCGGGATTGTTGTCCCTGTACCAGCATGTCCAGTTCCAACTCTCACCTGAGACGATGGAATGCCCGCCACCGGGGAAGGGAACCTGATCAAGGTCCAGGAACAAGCTATGGCTCCCGCTCGAGGTGCTTTTGAAGATGTCGGCGACATAGCGCCCGATCTTTCCAGTCAGACAGAGGTTTCCCTGACTCCCGCCCGGGTTGGGTATGAAGCCCTGCGTGGGCCCCGTCAGGAAATACCCAAACCGGCCCGGCGGCAACTGGTCGACGCTCAGCAAGAATTGGTTGTCCAAGGCAACTACACTGCCATGGCCAGCAATTCTGCCCGGAAGGCCGCTTGAGTTCACCACCGCTGGCGTGCAGTAGTTGCTTCCGATGAGCGGGGCGAACAGGACGGCGTGTACGGCGCCGATAGAGTTGCCATCGTAGTCCTGGTCTGAAACCAGCGCGCGGCCATTGTACAGGGCGACATCGGATGCGAATCCACCGTTGCCCGGAGAGCCCAACTGGGTTGCGTTGATTCGGAGCAACTCCTGGCGAGTTTCGACGTCGTACAGGAAAACGTGCCCCACGGGAGGGGATTTAGGATCCGATATCAGGGCTTGACCATTGCTCAGGGCAATCGCCCGCCCGAACCATCCCCCAATATCGGAGTGAGGAGAGGCGATCCTGCCCAACTCCTGACCGCTCGTGGTGTCGTACACATAGACGGCTCCAACATTGCCGACAAACGGCTCGAACTCCGCAGGGGCGCCGACCAGGATCCTGTTTGCGCGTATGGCGACAGCACTGCCGAACTCGTTGCCTATCTCGCCGGGAGCAACCGACTTGGTCAGCTTGTAGAGCCGCTTGCCCGTGTTCACGTTGAAGACGTGAACGTGGCCGCAGAACGTTCCGTTGCTTGGATCGTAGTCGCCTTGGGTTCCGACTATCGCATGCGTGCCGTGAATGCTGACACTGCGTCCGAACTCGTCATCTACCATCGGGTTGGCGGCCTTGAGCTTGAACAGTTGCTGTCCGGTAGAGAGGTCAAACAAGTAGACCGCCCCGGCATTGGTCTTGCCACCCAGGGTCTCCTCCGGGTTACCGACGATGGCGAGCGTGCCGGAAGTGGCGACGTCGTGCCCGAAGCCCCAGGAGCGACTGATCTTGTAGAGCTCTTGGCGTGTGGCAGTGTCGAAGACATACACCGCGTTGTTTGCACCCACGATCATGTACTGGGGCGACATCGCGAGGCTCTTGCCAAATCCATCATTGGCCGAACTGTCGCTTGGTGTGAGCACGGCAAGATTGTCGCCGGTGAGCGAATCGCACAGGACGGCATAGCCCTTCAGGTCTCCGGTCCACCACGGGGAGGAGGGTGCGCCCACCAGGGCCAGATCGTCGAGCAGGGCGACTGACGCTCCAAATTTGTCCCCCGAGTCTCCAGGGGGGTAGCTCAGGTGGCCGGACTTGATCTGGGCCCATGCGGATCCGGATGTGAGAACGGAAAGCACAAGAACCGCGAGTGAGTTGTAGAGCCGCATGACAGTTAAGAGGAACCAGGGGGCGCCGGGCCGGCCGTGTGAGATCGTCTTCCAGGTACTGGTGGTCCCAATAGTCCGTCGGTTCAACCCCTGGATTCAACGTTCTGCGATTCAAGGTACTTCATCCGGCCGATCCTGCAGTCCGAATAGGGTGGCGGCACCTGTGTGGGCATATCGAAGGCCTCGGCTGCCATATGGACTCCCCCAAACCCGCTGGAGCGGACCCGGTGTGTCTCTACCTCCGCTTCCAGGAATTGGGCGGACGCCAAGGATCACGATCCCGCCCTCGCCTTCCTGCGGCCTGTGCTGCAAAGTCTGTGTCTCTTCACAATGGGTACGCCGCTTGGAGGCGACTGGCTGATTACCCTTGAACCCTACGGGTGACCATGGCTCACGCTTTTACACACGCAATCCAGATCGAGTTCGCCCACACCGATATGGCGGGCATCGTGCACTTCGCCAACTTCTTCGAGTTCATGGAGGCCACCGAGCACGCATTCTTTCGGTCCTTTGGTCAGGACGTGCATGTACAGGAGGGTGCGCGGGTCAGCGGTTGGGTGCGCGCCCACGCCGAGTGCGACTACCTGATCCCGGTGCGCTACCCTGACGAGATAACGATCCACTTGCGCGTTCTGCGCAAGGGGAACAAGTCTCTGACCTACGGGTTTACCTTTGAATGCACGGGCGACCAGGGCCCACAGGTCGTTGCCACCGGTAAGCTTGTGGTTGTCCACCTGACAGGCATGCACGGCGAGGAGGCTCCTCACTCCGCTCCCATTCCCACAACAGTATCCGAGCTCATCGAAGAGGCTCCCGATCAGGTAACCCCATGACTCCCGACCAATCCTCAACCGCCAACCTCTGGCTCCTGTTTGCCCTGCTGACCGTAGCGACCTGGGGTCTCTACGGAGTTCTTCTGCACAGTGGCCAGATGGCCATGGGGGATCCGGCGAACGGTCGCTACAAGGCCTTCCTCTGGGTGGGGATAGCCTACGTCGTCATTGCCGTTGTCGGCCCCCTCGCCATGTTGCTCGCAAACGGCTCAGACTGGGATATGCCGGGCAAGGGCATACTCCTGTCCCTTCTGGCGGGCACAGCCGGTGCACTTGGTGCCTTTTGTGTGTTGCTTGCTTTCGGAGCCCAGGGACATCCGGCTGTGGTCATGTCTATCGTCTTTGCAGGAGCTCCCATCGTGAATGCGGTAGTGGCTTTCAGCTTGCATCCTCCCGCGGGTGGAATGGGGGCACTTCGGTGGCCTTTCTATCTCGGCCTCGCTCTCGCAGCAACGGGCGGAACCCTGGTGACTCTCTACAAGCCAGCTCCCGGTAAGCCACCTGCGGCCGTAGTGGAGGAGTGAGCCCTTGCCCTTGCTCGAACTGCAGGGAGTGACCCGCAGCTTTGGCGGCTCCGGGGACTCAGCCACGACCGAGGTCCTGCGCGGGATCAGTCTCGTCCTAGATGAGGGTGAGGCTCTAGCCATCGTGGGCCCATCCGGTTGCGGAAAGACCAGCCTGCTCAATCTGATTGGCGGCTTAGATCAGCCGGACGAGGGCAGCATTCGGTTGGGGGGCCGGGACTTGGCACAGATGAACGCTGAAGAGTTGGCGTCCATGAGGGCGGAGGAGTTGGGCTTCGTGTTCCAGGCCCACCATCTCTTGCCCCAGTGCACCGCCCTGGAGAACGTGTTGGTCCCCTCGCTGGTGTGTACAGATGCGGACCTGCGCGGGAGCGCGCCGGAGCGCGCCCGTGCGCTGTTGGATAGGGTTGGCCTCGGTGAGCGTCACGATCATTTCCCTGCCCAACTTTCAGGTGGTGAGGCTCAACGCGTAGCGGTGGTGCGGGCGTTGATCAACGAGCCACGGCTAATCCTCGCCGATGAACCCACAGGCTCCCTTGATGGGGAATCAGCCCAGCAATTAGGTGACCTCCTGCTTGAGGTGCATGCCGAGCAGGGCACGGCCCTGATCGTCGTAACCCACAGCAATCAGCTGGCTGAGCGCCTTGGCAAGCAGTTGTCCTTGCGGGGCGGCCGCGTTGAAACCGGGGTCGATGCGCGGTGAACGGAATGCGACTCGCTTGGCGGAGCCTTCTTCATCACATGGGCTCCCACATCTTCACCGGATTGGGAATCGTCTTGGCCGGGGCCGTTCTGACCGGCGCGTTGCTCGTGGGAGATTCCGTGCGGGGCACGTTAGAGGCCCGCGGGCTGTCGCGTATTGCCGAGGCGGATGCTGTACTCGCCACCCGAGAACGAGAATTCCGCGCTGACCTCGCAGAGGAGCTTGCCGGGCATCTAGTCGACGTGCAGCTCGCTCCTGCTTGGCGCATGATCGGACAGGGTCGCTCGGAGAGTGCAGGGTTGGGGGGCGTTCAGGTGGTGGGTTGCGATGCGCGTATGGGCGCCATGGCTCACAAACCCTGGCCGCAACCTGATCCAGGCGAGGCGTTTGTTTCAGAGTCCCTGGCCCAGGAGTTGGGGCTGAAAGAGGGGCACGAGTTGCGCGTACGCGTTCCTGCGCCGTCGGCTCTGAGTCTCGATCTCGCCCTGACTCCAGCGGATGAGAGCACCGTGGGACTGCGCATGAAGGTGGGGCGCATCCTGCTACCGGCGGAGTGGTCGGAGTTTTCCCTGCACAGTTCTTCCGAGCCCGCGCACAACGCGTTTGTCAACTTGGCCTGGCTGCAAGGTGAATTACAACGCGAAGGAGCCGCCAACCTCCTCCTAGCCAGCGGGAAGGCCGGTCAATCCAGCGCGCAGGTGCAGGCGCAGTGCAATGAGGCCCTAGCTCTAGCGTGGCGCTGGAGCGATGCCCAGATCCGAGTGGTCAAGAACGACGACTGGACGGAGCTATCCACCGAGCGCGTGTTTCTCGACGCCATCATCGAGAAGACTGCGCGCACTCTGCAGCGACCTTCCCTGGGAATCCTGACCTACTTCGTCAATTCGATTTCCGGTCCGATCCGCACCTGCCCCTACTCCACGGTGGCCGCTGTGGGCGCCCTTGTTGGGCCGGTCCCGGAGCTGGAGGCTCAGGCATTGAGTGGGGACCCCGGTGAGATCTCCATCAGCACCTGGCTCGAACAGAACCAGGCGTTGATCCCGGGAGACGAGGTTCAGTTGACCTACTTCGTACCCGCCGCGGGCCGCGGTCTCATGGAGCGCAGCGCCTCGTTCACTGTGGGCTCATTCGTGTCCCACACCGGTCTGGCCGCCGACCCCAGTCTGATGCCCGAGTTCCCCGGCCTTGAGGGCGAAGAGGACTGCCGGGACTGGGAACCCGGAATTCCCATCGACCTCGATCGCATCCGAGACGTCGACGAGCGCTACTGGGATGAGCGCCGTGGCACACCCAAGGCCTTCATCTCTCTTGAAGATGGTCAGGCCATCTGGGCCAACCCCTACGGCACGCTGACCGGGATACGTGCGTCGGACCCGCAAGGCGACTATGCCGAGCTGTTGCATGATGCGCTCAAGCCTGCGCGGCTGGGACTCGACTTCCAGGACTTGCGGTCCCCTGTACTCGCCGCGGCCCACTCACCCACGGATTTCGGCGGCCTGTTTCTAGGCCTGTCGTTCTTCCTCTTGGCCGCCGCGTTGGGGCTGGTGGTGTTGCTCGTGACCTTTGGCATTGAGCGGCGCTCCCGG